>JANJTU010000112.1 GCA_024710965.1 Thauera sp.
ATTCCGGATCCAGCACCCATGCATCGCAGCGTTGCCTACGCCCTGCTCGCCGCGGGGCTGTTCGGTGCCAGCACCCCCTTCGCCAAGCTGCTGGTCGGGGAAGTGGCGCCGGTGTTGCTGGCGGGCCTGCTCTATCTCGGCAGCGGGCTCGGCCTCGCCGCCATCCGCCTCGTGCGGGATCGGGGCTGGGCGCGCGCCGGGCTTGGCGCCGGCGAGTGGCCGTGGCTGCTGGGGGCGATCCTGTTTGGCGGCGTGCTCGGCCCGGTGGCACTGATGGTCGGCCTGCGCTCGACGGCCGGCGCGACCGCGTCGCTGCTGCTGAACCTCGAGGCCGTGCTCACCGCGCTGATCGCCTGGGTCGTGTTCCGCGAGAACGCCGGCCGGCGCATCGTCCTCGGCATGCTCGCCATCGTCGCCGGCGGCGTGGCGCTGTCCTGGCCGGCGGGCGAGGCGGGCGGTGCTTCCGGCTGGCTGGGGCCGCTCGCGATCGCCGCGGCCTGCCTGTGCTGGGCGATCGACAACAACCTGACGCGCAAGGTGTCGGCCGCCGATGCGCTGTTCGTCGCCGGGCTGAAGGGGTTGATCGCCGGTGCCGCCAATGGCCTGCTCGCGCTGTTCCTGGGCGCGACGCTGCCCGCGCCCGCCACGCTCGCGGCGGCGCTGACGGTCGGCCTGCTCGGCTACGGCTTCAGCCTGGTGTTGTTCGTGCTCGCCCTGCGCGGGCTCGGCGCCGCCCGCACCGGGGCGTACTTCTCCACCGCCCCCTTCATCGGCGCGGCGCTGGCGCTGGTGCTGCTCGGGGAGTCGACATCGGCGGCGTTCTGGCTGGCGGCGGCCCTGATGGGCGGTGGTGTCTGGCTGCACCTGACCGAGCATCACGAGCACGAGCACACGCACGAGCCGATCGAGCACAGCCATCGCCATGCGCATGACGAACATCACCGGCACGAGCACGATTTCGCCTGGGACGGTGATGAGCCCCACGTCCATCGCCACCGCCACGCAGCGCTGACGCACCGGCACCCGCACTTCCCGGACATCCATCACCGGCATCCGCACTGAGCCGCCGGCGTCGCGACCAACGACGGGCTCCCCGATCCTTCAGCTCGAGCTTGACGCCGCTACGTCTCCGAAACGTAGTTGATGATCGGGTTCCAGTAGGCGGCGGTCTTGTTGATGTCCCATTGGTTGACCGGGGAAAAGCGATAAACCGGGGCCTGCGCATGGGCCGTCATCGCCCATGGGATCGCAAGGGCGAAAAGGAGGCGTTGGCGAATCATGCCGGCATGCCTCTGAATGGTCGGGGCCCGGATTTAGGATTCGCGCCCCGCGGCGCGGTGCAACGCGCGCGGCGCGAGGTGTGCCGCCCATCACGGCCACCGCATCGGCCGGCCGACCCCGACCCCGACCTCGATCCCGATCCCGAGCTCCGCGCGCCGAACTCGAGCCGCGCCGGTCGCGCGGTGCTCCGCCGCCGCAAGGCAAGTGAACTGCGTCACATCGGCGCAGTGCGCCAGGTCATCGGCCCGTGGCCACCCCCTCCCTACAGTGTGATCGCCCCCCGCGCCTTCCGGTGGCGGCGGGTGAAAGTCCGGAGACCCATGCAGGTTGCGGACGCGGGCGCCTGGCGCTCGCGTCTTCCTGCCCGACCGCACGGAGGTGTGCCATGCAATGCCGAAAGAATGTCCGCAAGCTCATCGAGGCGTACAACGCCGCGGCGGATCCGTCCGACACCGAGCTCGTCCGCTTCCGCGACGCCGTCGTCGCACTGAAGGCGGCGCCGAGCCAGCTGCCGGCGCCGCACACGCAGGCCAACCGCTACGACGACTTCGTCTACGTCCACGAGCAGTCGATGGCCGGCCACCCGCCCGGCGATCCCGGCCCGCATGCCGGGCACCGCGGACCGCTGTTCTTTCCCTGGCACCGCGAGTTCCTGCGCCAGTTCGAGAATGCGCTGCGCGACGTCTCGGGCGATGCGTCGATCTGCCTGCCGTACTGGGACTTCACCCGCGACCAGGCGCCGGCCGATCCCGGCTACCCCTTCATCGACGACTTCCTCGGCGGCGACGGCACCGGCCCCGGCGGTGAAGTGCAGACCGGCCCCTTCGCCTTCGCCAACGGCTGGACGCTGAACCTCGGCAGCAGCGACCGCCTGCAGCGCGACTTCGGCGCCAGCACGCCCTCGCTGCCGACGCCGGCGGCGACCACCGCCGCGCTCGCCGAGACCACCTACGACAGCCCGCCCTTCGACGTCACGGTGGCCGGCGCGAGCAGCTTCCGCAACCTGGTCGAAGGCTGGGTCGGGCCGCAGGCCGGGCCCAACATGCACAACCGCGTGCATGTCTGGGTCGGGGGCTCGATGCTGCCGGCGACCTCGCCCAACGACCCGGTGTTCTTCCTCAACCACGCCAAGGAGGACGAGCTGTGGGCGGTGTGGATGCAGAAGCACCCCGCGGTGCCGCACTACCTGCCCGACGACGGCTACGTGATCCCGCCGGCGCAGCACCACCTGAAGCGGCTCAGCGACACGATGGAGAACCTCGCCGAATACTTCGGCGCCGGCACCATCGACCGCCCGGTGGACCTGCTCGACCACAAGGCCATCACCTGGTACGACACCGACCTGCCCGACATCACGCTCGAATCCGGCCCGGCGCTCGCCTTCAACGACACGCCCGAGGGCCTCACCGTCGCCAAGCACATCCGCTTCCGCGTGCAGTCGTGCCGGCCGGTGTTCTTCAGCATCACCGGCGCGCCCACGGGCAACTTCTCCATCGTCGGCGGGCCGGACTTCCCGCTCACGCCGGACGAGGCGAACGACTTCGAGATCCTCGAGATCGAGGTCCGCTTCCACGGCGTGGGCGCCGACGTCCAGGTCAGCGCGGTCGATATCGAGGCCCACATCGTCGACGAGGAGGGCTATTACGCCGCCGCGCCCAATGACGACTACGTCGTCGAGACCTTCCATATCGAACTCGTCGCCAACGACATCATCACCAGCGACAGCTCCATCGTGCTCGTGCTCGACCGCTCGGGCAGCATGGCGGCGCTGGCCAACAGCGGCTTCACCCGCAGCGAGCTGATGAAGAGCGCGGTCGGCGTCGTGCACGAGCTGATGAAGGACGGCGACGAGATCGGCATCGCCCGCTTCGACCACGAGGCCGACGTGCTGCTGCCGATGACGCTGAAATCGGCCGGGCTGGGTACGACGCTGACCGGCCCCGGGCTCGATCCGCGCGGCGCCACCAGCATCGGCGGTGGCATCCTCGTCGGCAGCGGCCTCATCAACGGCCCCGACGCGACCCACCCGAACAAGGCGCTGATCGTGCTCAGCGACGGCAACGAGAACTTCGCCCCGCTGATCGCGGCCCTGCCGCCGGGCACGATCAACCAGACCACCTTCGCCATCGGCTTCGGCCTGCCGGGCGAGGTCAGCGACCCGGTGCTGAGCCAGATCTCGGCCAACACCGGCGGCTACCTGCTGGTGACCGGCGACATGACGAGCGACGACGAGCGCTTCAAGCTCGCCAAGTTCTTCATCCAGGTGCTCAAGGACGCGACCCTCAACGAGCTCGTGCTCGACCCCGAGGGCCAGCTGCTGTGGGACAGCGCGGCGCAGGAGATCCCCTTCCAGGTCGGCGACTCCGACGTCTCGATCGACGTCGTCACGCTGTGCCCGATCCCGTTCGCGCTCGACTTCGCCCTCCTCACCCCGGGCGGGCAGCTGATCACGCCGGTCACCGCGGCAGTCGAGCCCAACGTGCGCTACCGCGTCGGCGCCGACGTCGCCTACTACCGCCTGATGCTGCCGGCGCTGCCGGGCAACGCCGCCGGCTCGCACCGCGGCACCTGGAAGGCGCTGTTGCGGCTGAAGGCGCCGGACGTCATCTTCAAGGGCGTCAATACCTCGGTCGTGGGCGAGTCCGCGGCCTGGCAGGAGGCGCTGCGCCGGCTGCGCGAGTTCGCGCGGCGGCCGACGCCGTACAGCCTGTCGGTGCATGCCTACTCCAACCTGAGCCTCGAGGCCACGCTGCGCCAGGACGGCTTCGCCCCCGGCGACGCCCTGCACCTCAGTGCGAGCCTGTGGGAATACCGCGTGCCGCTGGCGAGCACGGCCACGGTGTGGGCCGACGTGGTACAGCCCGACGGCAGCCGCGCGCTGCTGCCCTTCGCGCGCGGCCCGGCCGGCGACTACGAGGCCCACTGGCCGACCACGCGCCCGGGCGTGTACCAGTTCACCGTGCACGCCGAGGGCCGCACCAGCGCCAACGCGCGCTTCACCCGCAGCAAGGTCCTCACCGGCGGCGTGTGGGCGGGGGGCGATCGGCCCTACGACCCGGTCACCGGCGGCGGAGGCAGCGGTGGCGGGCGCGACGACGGCTACTGCCGCACGCTGTTGTGCCTGCTCGAGCAGGTGTTCAAGTCGCCGCAGCTGCTCGAGCGTTTCAAGGCGCTGGGGATCGACCTCGCCGAGCTGCGCCGCTGCCTCGAGTCGCAGTGCGGCAAGCAGAAGCCGCCCAGCGATGGGCCCTGCCCGCGGCCGCGGCCGGTGCCCACGACGACCTGGAGCAGCCTCGCCGCCGTGCCCGAGTTCAACCGCCTCGTCGACACCTTGCTGGCGTCCGGGCTGAGTGCGCTCGAGCCGCTGCGGGCCGGCCAGACCGCGCCGGTGCCGCGCAGGCCGAAGATGGAAGTCGGCAACGACAACCTCTTCGTCCTGCCCGAGCGGCCGGGCGGAGACGGTGGCGGCAACACCGGGGGGAAGGACGCCGGCGACAAGGACTCCGGTGGCCAGGACACCGGCAAGCACGACGCCGGTGGCGACAACAAGAAGAACGGCGGCGGGCAGACCCGCTAGGCGCCGTCAGGCCGTGCCGGGGCGGGTGCAAGGCCCGTCCCGCCGCGGCCCCCGGCCTGCGCGCGCGGCCTCCATGTTCCCGGGCTGCGCGTGGTGGTGTTCAGCGCGCGCAGCCGGCCGGCAGCTGGAAGTAGTAGGCCAGGCCCGCGTGCACGATCGGCCCCACGGTCGTGCACGTCGAGCCGGTGTGGCGCACGAAGGCCACCGACCTGATCCCGAGCAGCCGCGTGTCCGCGAGCGCGCCGCACTCGGGCGCGGCCTTGCCCATCGTGCCGGGCATGACGCAGCCGGGCACGCGCCGACCCTCGCCATCGACGACGTAGACCTCGCCCTCGGCGCCGAACACGAGCGCGCCGATCGCCGCCGGCGGCAGCGCGGGCGCCTGGCCGGTCTCGTCCTCGCCATAGGGCTTGCCGGCGCCCAGCAGCTGGCAGCCGGCGAGCGCGCCGAGCAGGGCGCCCGCGCCCAGCGTGCGCGCAATCGCGCCGCATGCTCCGTCTCTCGTCGTTTTCATCGTTCTCTCCTGGTCGTGGTGCGCGGTGTCGCGCCGCGGCCGAGGCGCTCGCCGCGCTAGAAGCGCAGGCTCGCCTGCAACAGCACGGTGCGCTCCGGGTGGAACAGCGGCACCCGCGGGTTGCCGCTGAAGTCGGTGTTCTGGAAGGCGAAGCGGCGGTCGAACAGGTTGTAGACGGCGAGCGACACCGACAGCCGCCGGTCGGCGCGCGTGTAGGCGAGGCGGGCGTTGGCGAGCCAGTAGCGCGCCGCGCGCGACTCGATGCCGCCGAGGCCGTCGGCGATCGCCGCGCGCTGGTGCACGCGCACCGCCTCGAGCAGCGTCGTCAGCCGCGCCGACGGCCGCAGCCACAGGCGCAGCGGCAGCAGCTCGGTGCGCACGCGCTGCGGCAGTGACGGCGAGTCGGCCGCGTCGCCCGCCAGCGTCAGGCGCTCGAAGTGCCACGCCGCGGCAAGCGCCGCGCGCCGGCCCAGCGGCAGCTCGAGGTAGGCGCGGTGCAGGCGCTCGTCCCAGTCGGCGAGGCAGTCCGCCGCCCCGCAGCCGAGGCCGGGCACGTCCAGGGCGCGCCGCGACCACTCCAGGCCCATGCCGCCGCCGTCGTTGAAGCGGTGGTCGAGGCCGACCGCCTTGCGCCGCCAGCGCGTGCCGTCGAGGTCGTCGAAGAGCTGGTTGAAGCCGGCGAACTGGGTCGGCTCCAGCGTCTGGTCGCGGTACTTCGGCCCTTTGACGCCCTCGAAGCTGGCCACGCCCAGCGTCGTCCGCGGCGCCAGGCGCAGGCGCGCGCCGAGCTTGGCGTTGAGGCGCTCGACCGACACCGGCCGTTCGGCATCGAGCGCGTCGTGGGCGGCGCCCAGGTGCAGTGTCGCCCAGCGCAGCGGCTGCAGCTCGAGGTAGGCGAACACGCTGCGGTGCTCGGTGCGCGCGCGCGTCGGCGGCCCGAGCGGGGTGCTGATCGGGTCCGGCCCGAACAGGCAGCACAGGCTCAGCGCCTGGCTCGCCCGGCCGTGCTGGCGGTAGCCGTGGGCGCCGGCGACGAGGCCGTGATGCTCGCCGCGCAGGCCGTACAGCAGGCCCAGTTCGCGCGCGTGCAGGCGCGTGCGCAGGTCGAAGTCGGCCTGCGCGAAGGGCAGCACGGCGGCGCCGGCGAGGCGGTCGAGGCTGTGCTCGGTCGCGCGCTGGGCGGCGGCGGTGACGATCCACTCGCGCTCGGGCGTCGGCGCGTGGCGCAGCGCCAGGCGCGCGCTGTCGCGGTCCACGCGATGGTCCAGCCGCGTCGGCAGCAGCCCGGCACCGGCCAGCAGCTGTGCGGCCACTTCGCCGCCGCGGCGCGCGCTGGTGCCGAAGTCCGCGCGCAGCAGGGTCGCCGGCGAGGCGGCGAACTGCAGGCCGAGCCGCGTGCCGGAGAGGTCGATGTCGTAGCCCTCGTGGAGGCCGTCGCGGCGGTAGTCGAAATGGCCGAACGACAGCTGGGCGCGCTCGGACGAGCGTGCCGCGAGCACGCTCGCGCCGCGCGTGGCCTGGCTGCCGCCGAGCGCGCTGGCGGCGAACTGGCCCGGCCCGCGCTCGAACAGCGTCGTCGCCTCCTCGGGTGCGAGCGCGCGCGGGGCGTCGACGATCGGCAACTCGGCGGCGAGGAACTGCGGCGGCAGCGGCAGCTGCCCGATCGGCTGGCGCAGCTCGGCCTGCAGCAGCTCGCTCAGGCGCGCGCTCTCGAAGCGCGCCAGCTCGGCATAGGCGTCGGCGAGCAGGCGGTGGCCGGCGGGGCCGGCGGGGTCGTCGCCGAGCGCATCGAGCGCCGCGATGCGCATCGACTGGTCGAAGCCGAGGTCGGCGTAGGCCGGCCCCAGGCTGGCGCTGCGCGCGGCGCGGTCGAGGTCGAGCAGCAGCGGCGAGCGCAGCACCGCCCGGTTGGCGTTGAGCTCGATCGCCCGGCGGCCGTCGGCGAGCGCGCCGAGCGGATCGTTGGCGCGCAGCTTGCGGAAGGCATCGACATGCCAGGGCGTCGGCGAGGCCGGGTCGAGCCGGCGCGCGAGTTCGAGCTCGCGGCCGCCGAGCGCGGCGCGGTCGGCCTCGACGTAGACGCGGCCGAGGTAGCTGCGCAGCTCGGCGTTGCCCGGGTCGAGCAGCACGGCGAGCTCGATCTCGCGCCGCCCCGCGGCCAGCTCGCCCGCCCGCACCTGCGCGAGCCCGCTGCCGAGGCGGGGCAGCGGGTCGGCCGAATCGGCGGCGATGGCGGCGGCAAAGCGCGCCTGCGCGGCGGCGGTGGCGCCCTCGAGCAGCAGCGCGAAGCCGAGCAGCGCCTGCGCGCGCGGCAGCGCCGGGGCAAGGGCGAGGGCCTGCGCGGCGGCGTGCCGGCCGCGTTCGAGCTGCGCCAGCGCCAGTTCGAGTTCGGCGCGGCGCGCCCAGGCGAAGGGGTGGTGCGGGGCGAGCCGGGTCGCCTGGCGCGCCGCCTCGAGCGCCTGCGGCAGCGCGCCGCGCGCCTGCAGGGCATAGCTCAGCGCCAGCTCGGCCGCGGCCGCGGCGGGGTGGCGCGATGCATCGACGATGGCGGCGGTGGCCGTGGTTTCGCCGGCCGTGGCCGCTTCCTCGCGGGGTGGCGGGGCGGCCACGCCGGCCGCTTCCGCAGCGGCGGCTGCTTCGGCCGGCGCCCCCGGGATGGAGACGGCGGCGCGGCTCGCCGCGCGCGCACGCTGCGCGGCGGCGAGCGCGCCGTCGCGGTCGTTGCGCGCGACGCGGACGATGGCCTCGAGCGCCGCGATGTGGGCGTCGCCCCGGTCAGCGAGGAGCTCGAGCCGCGCGTCGGCGGCATCGACCCGGCCGAGGGCGAGGAGGAGGGCGGCGCGCAGGCTCTCCACCAGCACGCTGGCGGCCCCGGGCGCCGCTTCGGGCAGCGCGGCGAGCGCTTCGGCGTGGCGCGCGGCGGCCATGTGCCACTGCGCCTGGGTGATCGCGGTGCGCTGCTCGGGCGCGAGCGCGGCGAGCGTGGCGTCGTCGTGCCAGATGATCTGCGGGTAGTGGATGGCCCAGCGCATCGCGTCGAGCGGGCGCACCGCGATCGCGCGCGGCGCGGCGCCGGGGCCGGCGCGGACCGCCTCGCCGGCGCCAAGCACCGCGTCGCCGAGTGCGTTGTGCGCCCGCACCACGCCGCTCGCCACCGCCACCTGGGCCTCGTCCGCGGCGCTGGCGACGGTGAACTCGGTGCCTTCCACGAGCGCATTGACGAAGGGCGTGCTGACGCCGAAGCGCTTGCGCAGGTGGGTGATGACGTGGATCAGGCCGGTCGCGAGCGCGAGCTCGGCGTCGCGCTCCGGCCCCGCGCGCAGCAGGTGCAGCGTGGTGTGCTGGTCGAGGCGGACCAAGGTGTCGCCCTCGAGCACGATCGCCGCCCGCCCGGGCGAGCGCACGGTGACGATGTCGCCCTCGCACAGCACGTGCGGCGGCACGATCGGCCGCCAGCCGTCCTCGCCGGCCGGGCGCAACTCGACCGCCGCCTGCGCCGACACCAGCCGCCCCGCCGGCACGTCGCAGGCGGCCGCCGCCGGGCCGCTCGCCAAAGTCGCCGCCAGCGCCGCGGCCTGCAGCCATCGCGCGCCGGTGGCACGCCAGCTCGGAGGCGAGCTTCGCATCGTCGAGTCCTCGTCCGGTGGTCATCGAAGCGCAGTCACTGCTCACTTTAGGCAGTCATGACGGCGACTACAAGGAATGACAATGGAACCTGCCTGGCGGCGCGCGCCCTCACTTGCCCGGCAGCACCGCCGCGCCGCGCCAGGCGGGATCGCGCGGCCGCGCCGCGAGCTGGCGGCAGTGCTCGAGGTAGAAGGCCGCCGGCCCGTCGTCGCCCGCCGCGCGTGCGGCGGCGAAGTGGGCGGCGGCGGCGGCGAAGTCGCCTGCCTCGAAGGCCCGCAGGCCGTCGGCGAAGCGGCGCTCGACGGCCTCGGCGAGGGGCGTGCGGCAGAGCTGGACGAGCTCGAGCGCCTGCTCCTTGCCCGCCATCAGGAAGCGCCCGAGGCGGCGGCGCGGGCCCGCCGCGAGCAGCTCGGCGACCGCGCGCGAGGCGATCACGCCGGTCTTCAGATACTTGTTCGCGCCCTGGATGCGGCTCGTGGTGTTGACGATGTCGCCCACCGCGCGCAGCTCGCGCCGGCCGCCGGCGCCGACCGCGCCGAAGAAGATCGGCCCGCAGTGCAGGCCGAGGCGCGTGGGCAGCGCGCCGTCGGCGCGCGCGCCGGCGTTCATCGCCGCATCGAGCTCGAGCGCCGCCTGGCAGGCCGCGGCGACCGCGGCCGCGGGCGAGGCGTCGGCGATCCAGAGCGACATCACCGCGTCGCCGACCATGTCCGCGGCGTAGCCGCCGTGGCGCTCGATGACCGGCAGGAAGCGCGCGAGGTAGCGGTTGAGCACGTCGCGTGCGGCCTCGGGCCGCAGTGATTCGGACAGCGTCGTGTAGGAGACGATGTCGCTGCACAGGCAGACCGCGAACACCGTCCTGCCGCGGCCGCCGTCGCCCAGCACCGCGGCGAGCTTGTCGAGCGCGGCGCGCGGCAGGCCGAACTCCACTGCGTGCTCCAGTTCGACGCGGCGGCGCAGGTTGTCGCGGTGCTGGCGGGCGAAGCCGAGCGCGGCGGCGAGCAGCGGCGAGAAGGCGAGCGGCACCACCACCGGCAGCCAGACGAAGGCGGTGGCGAAGGCCAGGTGCGCCAGCAGCGCATAGCCCAGGCCCAGGCCGAGGCTGGCCGCGAGCGCGGTGCGCGGCCGCGCCAGGCCCCAGGGCAGCGCGAGCAGCGCGGCGTGGACGGCGAGCAGGGCGAGCGTGACGCCCGCGCCGGGCCGGCGCAGCCAGCTGCCGTGGAGCAGGTTGCCGAGCGCGGTCGCGCACAGCTCGACCCCGCTCACGTCGACGCCGGCGGCGGTGCTGAAGGGCGTGCGGTAGGCGTCGATCTGGCGCGACTGGTTGGATTCGGAGTAGCCCACCAGCACCGCCCGGCCGCCGAAGGTGGCGGCGGCGCGCGCGGGGTCGGCGAGCAGCTCGAGGGCGCGCCCGTAGGGGATGGTCTCGATCGTGCCGAGCGGCCCGTACAGGTTGAGCAGGTAGCGCGCCGCCGCCGGCGGGGCGGGTGCCGCCGCCGCGCCGGCGGCGCGCATGCGCGCGGCCATCGCCACCGGCAGGCTGGGGCGGTCGCCGAGCGTGGGCACGGCGGACCAGTACTCGAACACGCCGTCCGGCGTCTTCGGCAGCACGAAGGGCGCGGTCGCGCTCGCGGCGGCGGCGAACAGCGGCAGCGGCGGCACGCGCGCGTCGGTGCTCGCGAGCACGCGGCCGTCCGCGGCGCGGACGAAGTCGCGGCGCACGGTCTCGGCGAGGACGACGTTGCCCGCGCGCCGGATCGCGTCGGCGAGGGCGGCATCCTCGGCGGGGTCGCGCGCCCGGGCGAACAGCAGGTCGAAGCCGATCACCCGCGCCCCGCTCGCCGCCAGCCCGGACACCAGCCGCGCATGCAGGCCGCGCGGCCAGCGCTCGGGCCGCTCCGGCACGCCGAGCGCCTGGGCCGAGGCCGAGTCCATGGCTACAATCACAAGGTCCCGCGGCGCCGCGACGGGGCCGCGCAGCGCGTACAGCAGCGGCAGGCCGAAGGCGCGCTCGAGCCCGGCGAGCGGCGACAGCCAGAGCGCGGCGGTGAGCAGCACGCTCGCCGCCACCAGCGCGCTCAGGCGCGCGCGCGGGCGGTGCGGCGGCGGCTCGGTGCGGACCATGGCTGGGATCGCCGGCACGGCAAGGAGCGCGCATGGCGGCATATCTGGACCAGGTGGAGCTTTTCGCCGGCCTCGAGCCGGCGCAGCTCGAGGCGCTCGCGCGCGGCGCGCAGCTGCGCGTGTTTCCGCGCGGTGCGGTGGTCGTCAACGCGGGCGACGAAGCTCACGGCCTGTTCGTCGTCCAGCGCGGCTCGCTGAAGGTGTTCCTGATGGACGAGGGCGGGCGCGAGCTGACGCTGTCGATCCACGGGCCGGGCGAGTATTTCGGCGAACTGGCGCTGCTCGACGAGGCGCCGCGCTCGGCCTCGGTGATGGCGCTCGAACGCTGCGAGCTGCTCCACATCGCCCGCCCCGCGTTCCTCGCCCTCATCGGCGCCAGCCCGGAATGCATGCAGGCGCTGCTGCGCAACCTGGTGCGCCGGATCCGTGCGCTGACCGACAATGTGCACGCGCTGGCGCTGGAGGACGTGTTCGGCCGCATCCATCGCCTGCTCGAATCGCTTGCGGTGCCGCAGGGCGAGCACTGGATCGTCGAACCGCGCCTGACGCAGCAGGAGATCGCCAACCTGGTCGGCGCCTCGCGCGAGATGGTGAACCGGATCGTGCGCGACCTCGTCGTCGGCGGCTATGTCTCGATCGAGCCTCATCGCATCGTCATCCGGCGCAAGCTGCCCGCGCGCTGGTGAGCCGGCATGCGGCCGCCCCACAGCCGCCCTACAGCCGCAGCAGCGGGCGCCCGTCGGCGATGCGCAGGCGCCGGCTGAGCTCGCGCGCGATGTTCATCTGCACCAGCGTGAATTGCTCCAGGTCGTGCTCGTACAGGCGGTAGAGGCTGGCGGCGGAGATCTCGAGGCTGCTGCAGTCCTCCAGCGCCTGCACCGTGGCGCTGCGCGGCGACAGGTCGATCAGCGCCATCTCGCCGAAGCAGGCGCCGCGCTCGAGGCGGCAGAGCACGACCGCGTCGCCGCCGGCCCCGCGCCGCACTTCCACGCTGCCGGACTCGAGCAGGAACATCGACTCGGCCGCTTCGCCCTCGCGGAAGAAGTAGGCCCCGCGTGCCACCGTCAGCGCGCTGCAGTGGCCGAGCAGGAAGGCGAGCACGTCCTCGCGGATGCCGCCGAACAAGGGCATCTGCTGTAGCGTCGCGATCCGTGCCGCCTGCACCTGCATCACCGATTCTCCCGCCGGCGCCCCCATCCGGGCCGCCTCATGCCGGCCTCTGTGAGCGCGGGGCCGACCCTTTCTCATGTTAGTCCGCAATTCCCGCCGCGCCGGCTTGGGGGCGGGACGAAGGCAGCCTGCCCGGCGAGTCGCGCCGGGGTGCCGCGATGTGCCGACCGCGGCCGCGCCCCGGGACGGCGTCACGGTAACGGCATCGCTCAGGCGGGTACGGGCGGCGGGCCGTCATGCTAGCCTGTGCCTCGCACCGGGGCCGCCCGGGCCGCGCTGCTGCGAGGCACAGGCGGCGCGGCCGCCTGCTCTCGGTTCATGACACTGCTTGGGAGACCCCTCATGACGCATTTGCACAAGAAGCACCTCCTCGGGCTCGGGCTCGTTCTCGTCCCCGCGCTCGCGATGGCGCAGTCGCGGACCTCGGTCGGGGTCGGCCTCGACTACGCGGAAGGCGACTACGGCGAGAGCCAGACCTCCACCACCTGGCAGGTGCCAGTCACGGTCCGCCACGAAACCGGGCCGCTGATGCTCAAGCTCAACCTCCCCTACGTGCGCAGCAGCGGCGTGGCCGCCGCCGGCGGCGACCGCCGCTCTGCCACCGACGAGACCCAGTCCGGCCTCGGCGACATCACCGCCTCGGCGATGTACAACGTGCTCTACGACAAGAGCGCCGGCTTCGGGGTCGACGCCGGCGGCAAGATCAAGTTCGCCACCGCCGATGACTCGAAGGAGCTGCTGACGACCGGCGAGAACGATTATTCGCTCCAGCTCGATGCGTTCAAGGCGATCGCCGACACCACCCTCTTCGGCACGCTGGGGTGGACGAAGAAGGGCGATCCGGCCGGCGTCGATTTCCGCAACCCGTGGTTCGCCAGCGTCGGTTTCAGCAACAAATTGTCAGACGCGAACAGTTGGGGCGCGAGTTACGACTACCGGCAGAAGCTCACCTCCGGCGGGGACCCGATCAGCGAAGCGATGTTGTTCGTCGCCCACCGCTATTCGAAGGAATGGCGCATGCAGGCCTATGCCCTGGCCGGTTTCTCGGACGCGAGCCCCGATTTCGGCCTTGGCGCCTTCGTCGGCTACGATTTCTGACCCGGTTACAGCGCGTTGCACAGTCCGGCCCCCGGCCGGCGGGCGATTGTGGAAGATGGGGGCTGTCGGGCGACAGCGCCCCTGCGGGCGACGGCCCGCGCTTCGCATGAACAACCACGAGAGGCAGAGCATGAAAGTCGGACTGAAGCTTGGCATCGTCGCCGCCGCCCTTGCCGCGGCCCTCGGCGGCACGGTGCCGGCCGCGCTGGCGCAGAGCGCGACCGGCGTCGACGAGCAGACCGTCATCATCGACCACACCGCCAGCGCCGCGCCGACCCGGGCGACGCAGGCGATGGCGGCGGACTTCGCCATCTTCGTCGGCACCGAGGACGACGCCGAGGCCCTGGTCGAGGGCCTGCGCAACGGCACCCCGGTGACCCTCGTCGGCGCAACCGAGGCCGTCACGATCACGCCGGCGGCACCGATGGGCTATGGCAATGTCTTCGCCACCCTCGCCCTCGCCGAACAGAGCCTGGCGCGGCTCGGCATCGATGAACCGACGCCCGGGGAGCTCGCCGCGGCGCTCAGCGGCGGCACCATCGTCATCGATGGCGTGCCGCACGAGCTGCAGGGCATCCTGACGCAGCGCGCGTCCGGCATGGGCTGGGGCGAGATCGCGCAGGCGCAGGGCGTCAAGCTCGGCCCGGTGATCAGCGCCTTGCGCGCGGGCAAGGAGCGCCTGGCGACGGCGGCCGCGAGCCGCCCCGAACCGGCGCGCGGCCGCACGGAGGTGGAGAAGGCGGCGCGCTCGGGCGGCGTCGACAAGGTCGAGCGGCTGATCAAGGCCGAGGGCGCCGAAAAGGCGCAGCGTCCGGAGCGGATCGAGAAGGTCGAGCGGCCGGAGAAGGTCGAGCGACCGGAGAAGGTCGAGCGCCCGGAGAAGGTCGAGCGCCCGGAGCGCCCGGAGCGCGCCGAAAAGCCGGAGCGGCCGGAAAAACCGGAACGCCCTGAACGGCGCTGAATCCTGCCGGCATGGCGGCGGCGAGGCCCCGCGGTGCCGAGCCCCTGTGCCCCACCAAGGCGGCCGCAGGGCGGGTGCCGCGCGCCTGGTCCCTGCCGCCGCGAAGGGGCCGCTTGCGCCAACGCGCCGGCGACAAGCCCTGCGCGGGCGGGCTACCACAAGGCCATCGCCCGATTCGCCGCGAGGCGCGCGGCGTCGGCGGCGAACAGTTCCGCCAGCGGCCGTTCGTGCCAGCGCCGGGCGATCTCGACCAGCACCCGGCCTTCCGCGCTGGGCGCCGCCCAGGCGGCGTGCTCAAGCAGCAGCGCGGCGGCGAAGCTGCGGCTGAGGCCGAAGGCGAAGCGGCGGGCGCCCGCCTGGCGCGCTTCCTCGCCCGCCTGCATGGCGTGCGCCAGGTGCGCCTGCAGGGCCCGCAGCGCGGCGTGCCCCTGCGCCACCTCGGCCGCCAGTGCGGGCAGCGCCACGGCGTCGAGGCGGGCGCCGATGTCGGCGACGAAGGGGGCGAAGGCGTCCTCCTTGTCGATCGCGCGCAGCACGTCGAGCGCCAGCACGTTGGTCGTCCCTTCCCAGATCGACAGCACCTGCGCCTGGCGCAGCAGCAGCGGGATGCCCGTGTCCTCGACGTAGCCGGCGCCGCCGAAGCTCTCGAGCACCTCGCTCGCCACCGCGATGCCGACCTTGCCGGTGTAGAGCTTGGCGAGCGGCGTCAGCAGGCGCAGCACCGCCGCTTCCGCCGCGCTCGCCTGGCCGGTTTCGGCCTTGCCGAGGAGGACGGCGAGGTGGAGGACCAGCAGCAGGCAGCCGGCGAATTCCGTCTGCAGCTGCGCCAGCGTCTCCAGGTGCAGCGGCAGGCGTGCCAGCGGCTGGCCGAAGGCGTGGCGGCGGTGCGCGTAGTCCTGCGCCAGGGCGAGGCCGCGGCGCATGTAGGCGACCGCCGAGCAGGCGTTGTAGATGCGGGTGACGTTGAACAGGGTGGCGATGTTGGCGACGCCGCGGCCGGGCTCGCCCAGCGGCCAGGCCTCGATGCCGTCGAGCGTGATCTCGGCGGTGGGCAGCGCGCGCGTGCCGAGCTTGTCCTTCAGGCGGTTGATGCGCAGGCCGTTGGGGCTGCCGTCGTCGTTCCAGGCGCGCACGTGGAAGAGGCTCAGGCCGCGGCTGCCGGCCACGGTGTGGCCGGCCTCGTCCGCGATCCGCGCCAGCGTCATCGCCACCGGCGCGGTGATCGCCGAGGCGAAGAATTTGTCGCCGTGGAGGCGGAAACGCGCGCCGTCGCGCACCGCAACCGTTTCCGAGGCGCCGACGTCCGAGCCGCCGCTGCGCTCGGTCATCCACTGGCCGGAGCTCCAGAACGCCGCCGGGTCGCGCGTGACGAGGTGCGGCAGCAGCGTGCCGCGCAGCGCGGCGTCCGCGTGCACCTCGAGCAGGCGCGCGGCGCCGTCGGTCATCGCCAGCGGGCAGGCGTGGATCGCCGAGGCGGGCACGTAAAGGTAGAGCTTGGCGAACTGGTACAGGCGCGACCATTCGCCGTAGCGGCGCTCGTAGCCGATGGCGACGAGGCCCTCTTCGGCGGCGGCGCGCTCGAGCGCCTGCCAGCCCGGCGCGAGCACGATGCGGTCGCAACGCCGGCCCCAGGCGTCGTACTGCACCAGGCGCGGGGGTTGCTCCTCGGCCTGCACCGCCATGGCCTGCAGGTCGCCGACGACACGCGCGCCGAAGCGGGCGAGGTCGGGTTCGATCGCCTGCAGCACCGCGGCCGGCAGCAGCCGGCGCAGGCAGGAGCGCAGCAGCGCATCGTCGTCATACTGATTGCCGAGCACCGGCCCGTCCTGCTGGAAGCCGCCCATCGCGCCACCCTCCGTGCCTGCCGCACACGTGCCTCGATGTTCTGCATGGTAGTCCGCGATCGGCCTCCCGGCCGCCCGGCGCGGTCGCGGCGCACTGCGCGGCGGTTGCGGCTACCCCCTCGTAATCCCGCCTTACCCGTCCGGCAAGGCGTTTGCTATGCTGCCCGTGCTGGGGAGGATGAGCCGCGTCAGGGTCCGGCGGATCGCAGCCGGTGCGGCGCGGATGCGCATCGCCCCGCTCGTGCCGATCTCACCCGTGTGGAGCCACCAATGACATCGAAGCGTCCTTGCCGTGCCTCGAAGGGGCGAACCGCCAGGCCTGCCCTGGGCCTGGCGCTGGCCACCCTGGCGCTGGCCGCATCTTCCGCCGCACGGGCCGAAGGCCCGGATGTTGTCCTGAAGTTTGGCGAGGCCAGCGGCAACTACGAACGTATCGGCGTGGGCCTGCGCTTCGGCCCGCTATGGACCGCCCGCTGGGGGGGCTTCAGCCTCGCCCTCCACCCCGAGCTCGAACTGAGCCGCATGCGCCATACCGGCCGCACCGGGCCGGCTCGCCTCGAGCAGGGCGGTGCGCTCGGCCTGCTGCGGGCCCATTACGGCGAAGGGCGGGTGCGGCCCTACGGCGAGCTTGGCCTGGGCGCATCGCTGTTCAGTCGCGACACGCTCGGCGGCAAGGAATTCTCGACGCACTTCCAGTTCTCCCAGCACGTCGGGCTGGGGGTGGACGTGGGCGGAGCGTGGTCGGTGGGCTGGCAGTATTCGCATTACTCCAACGCCGACATCGAGCGGCCCAACGACGGCATCGATTTTCACCAGATCATCGCCAGCGTGCGCTTCTAGCGCGCCATGCGCCCGCCCTGCCGCGTCGTCGCGCACGGCGCGGCGGGGCGGCCCCCGGGCGACGCTTGCGCGCCGCGCCGATGACAGCTGCAGCCGCCGGCGCGGCGTGGGGCGCCGGCGTTCGATCGGGCACTGGAATTCTGGTAGCGTAGCGGCCTTTTCACCGACTCCGTCGAGCGCGCACGAGGCGCCCATGAGCCGCAGCAACCCAGACACGGACCGAGGCGAGGACGAACTCCAGCGCCTGCGCAGTGCCCTCGACAACGTCGGCGCCTATGTCTTCACGAAGGACCGGGAGGGGCGCTACGTCTACGTCAACCGCATGGTGTGCGAGTTGTTCGGGGCGGCCGCGGAGGACATCGTCGGCTGCGGCGACGAACGTTTTTTCGACCTGTCGGTGGCGGACGACCTGCGCGTCCATGACCGCCAGGTGATCGAGGCGGGGGTCCGCATCGAGGGCGAGGAACGCACCGTCGTTGCCCACAGCGGCGAGACACGCTACTACCACACGGTGAAGCAGCCGCTCTACGACGGCGCGGGGGCGATCGTCGGCGTGCTCGGCGTATCCACCGACATCAGCGCGCGCAAGGCGGCCGAGACCCGGCTCAGGGATCGCGAGGCGCTGCTGCGCAACATCCTCGACACCGCCAGCGTCGCCATCTTCCTCGTCGACGCCGAGGGCGTCATCACCCACGCCAACCGCCGCATGGCCGAGATGTTCGGCTGCCCGCTCGCGCAGCTGGTCGGCAGCGAGTACGTCGCCCACGTCCATCCGGCCGAACGCGAGACCGGCCGCGCGCGCAGGCGCGCGCTGCTCGCCAACGAGCTCGCCGCGGTCGATCTCGAGCGCCTGTACTGGCGTGCGGACGGCAGCCAGTTCTGGGGCCGCCTCACCGGACGCTGCTTCGAGGACGCCCAGGGGCGGGGGCGCGGCCTGGTCGGCGTCATCGCCGACATCTCCGCCGGCAAGAGCGCCGCCGAACGCCAGGGCCGCGTCATCGAACTGGCGATGGACGGCTTTCTCGCCGTCGGCGCCGACGGCCACATCCACGAATGCAACGCCGCGCTGTGCGCGCTCTCCGGCTACACGCGCGAGGAGCTCCTCGCGCGCGGCATCGGCAACCTCGAGGCGGTCGAGGCGGGCGAGGAGATCGCCGTCCATATCGCGCGGATCTTCGGCGTCGGCAGCGACCGCTTCGAGACGCGCTGGCGGCGCAAGGACGGCCGCGTCATCGACGTCGAGGTCACCGCCACCTGCCTGCGCAGCGACGGCGAGATCGGTGCCTTCGTGCGCGACATCACGCTGTTGAAGGCGCATCAGCACGAGCTGCAGCACATCGCCCACCACGACCTGCTCACCGGCCTGCCCAACCGCGCGCTGCTGTTCGACCGCATGCGCCAGGCGGTGGCGCAGGCGCGCCGCAGCGGCGCGGCGCTGGCCGTGTGCTACCTCGACCTCGACGGCTTCAAGCCGGTCAACGACCGCTTCGGCCACGACGAGGGCGACCGCGTGCTGATCGAGGTCGCCCGTCGCCTGAAGGCCTGCCTGCGCGCCGGCGACACCGTGGCGCGCATCGGCGGCGACGAGTTCGCGCTGCTGCTGCAGGGGCTGGCCGCCGCCGACGACGTCGCGCCCGCGCTGACGCGCATCCTCGAGGCGATCGCGCAGCCGATGCGCGCCGGCGGTAGCGACATCGTGCTCTCGGCCAGCCTCGGCGCCGCCCTCCATCCGGGCGAGGAGGTCGACGCCGACACGCTGCTGCGCCAGGCCGACCAGGCGATGTACGTCGCCAAGCAGAACGGCCGCAACCGCTTCCACGTCTTCGACGCCGAGCGCGACCGCCTTGCCCGCGAGCGCTCCGAGCGCCAGGAGCGCATCGCCCGGGCGCTGCGCGACGGCGAGTTCGTGCTCCACTACCAGCCCCAGGTGGACATGCGCTCGGGCCGCGTGCACGGCGCCGAAGCGCTGGTGCGCTGGCAGCATCCGCAGCGCGGCCTGCTCGCACCGGGCGAATTCCTGCCCGCGATCGAGGACTGCGACCTCATCGTCGAGCTCGGCAACTGGGTGATCGCGACCGCCCTCGGCCAGCTCGATGCCTGGCGGCGCGCCGGCCTCGAGCTGAGCGTCGGCGTCAACATCGCCGCCCGCCACCTGCTGCGCGGCGACTTCGTCGCCAGCCTGCGCCGCCAT
This sequence comes from Thauera sp., assembly GCA_024710965.1. Lineage (GTDB taxonomy): Bacteria > Pseudomonadota > Gammaproteobacteria > Burkholderiales > Rhodocyclaceae > Thauera. Next base: position 19,228 of record JANJTU010000112.1, read on the forward strand.
CTCGCCGCCTGGCCGCAACTGTGCCCGCCGGCGCTCGAGCTCGAAGTGCTCGAAACCGCGGCGCTGGAAGACCTCGAGCGCGTGTCGGCGCTGATCGACGAATGCCGCGCGCTCGGCGTCGCCTTCGCGCTCGACGACTTCGGCACCGGCTACTCCTCGCTCGCCTACCTCAAGGCGCTGCCGGCACAGACCCTGAAGATCGACCAGAGCTTCGTGCGCGACATGCTGCTCGACGCCGAGGACAGCGCCATCGTCGAGGGCGTCATCGGCCTGGCGCGGGTGTTCCGCCGCGCGGTCATCGCCGAGGGCGTCGAGAGCGTGGACCACGGCACGATGCTGCTCGCGCTGGGCTGCGACCGTGCCCAGGGCTACGGCATCGCGCGGCCGATGCCGGCGGCCGAGTTGCCGGCCTGGGTTGCGCGCTGGCGGCCCGATCCGGCGTGGCGCCGCATCCGCGCCGCGGCGACGATCGCCTGAAGCGGCCGTCGGCCGGCGCCCCGCACGCGGCACCCCGCTCCCGGGAAGCGGAACCCGCTGCCGGCGAACATCTGCCGCCGGTGTTCCACCGCCCCGCCGAGCCCGACCCGCCCGCCGCGGCGGGGCGCGCGCCTACAGCGTGATCACCACCTTCTGGTACAGCCCGCCGAAGAAGGTCGATTTCGACACCGCCGCCGGCGCGAACCCGGCCGGCAGGTAGTCCGCGAGTTCGTGCCGCCAGAGGTCGAGGGCGAAGGGTTCGAGCATGCCGAGGACGAGCCGCATCGGGTGGCGCAGCGGATGCAGCGCGGCCGGGCGATGGTAGTCGACGATGACGAGCTTGCCGCCCGGGCGGGTGACGCGCAGCGCCTCGGCCAGGGTGGCGCGACGTACCGCTTCGGGCTGCTCGTGCAGCAGGAAGAACAGCAGGCTGGCGTCGAAGCGCGCCGCGGCGAAGTCGAGCGCGGCGGCATCCTGGTGATGGAGGCGCACGGCGAGGTCCGCCGGCAGCTTGCGGCGCAGGTTGGCGAGCTGGATCGGCAGCACGTCGACGACGTCGAGCGCACCCGCTCCGCGCAGGCGGGCGGCGATGCACGGCGTGAAGTCGCCGTACACGCAGGCCAGCTGCAGCAGCTGCTGCTCGATGTGCTCGCCGAACTCGGCCAGCGCGGCATCGCGCAGGCGGCGGAAGTTGCCCCACAGGATCAGGTTGATCAACCACTCGCGCTCGAAAACGCGCACGGCGTTGGGGTGCACATAGGCCCACCAGTACAGTTGCTGCAGGTAGGCCGGGATGCCCGGCGCGACACCGTCGGGCGGGGCGGACGGCGGCAGGTGGCGCGATGGGAGGCTTTCACTCAGTGTCTTCATGGCGTGCACGCGGGCGTGGCTCGGCGGCAGCCGGCGGGCGGCCCGTCCGGCGATGGTTGCGGCGGCGGAATCGGCGGCATCCTGACGCCCGTCGAGCGGGCAGCTGCGATTCAGTTTGAATACTATCAGTGACGTCGTGGCGGCGGTGTCGATCCGGATGCCGCGCGCGCTCAGCGCCGCTCGCCCGGCGTGTCCCGGCCGAAGGTCCACAGCGCGTTGCCGGCGTAGTGCCAGAGCAGGAGCAGGGCGGTGGTGGCGAACTGGGCGGCGAGGTAGTGCAGGCCAAGCGCATCGACGAACAGCTTCATCAGCAGCGCCGTCCACACGAGGCCGGTGGCCGCCACGAGCAGGAAGCGCGGCAGCGCCTCGGCGTGGGCGCGCTCCGAGCGGAACACCAGCATCCGGCTCAGGGCGTAGTTCACCACCGCGCCGAGCACGAAGCCGGCCGCCGCGCCCGCCAGCGGCGGGCTGCCGAGGGCCTCGACCATGAGCAGCAGCAGGGCATAGTGCGCCACCGTGCCGAGCGCGCCGACGGCGGCGAAGCGCAGGAAGCGGCGCAGGTCGCGCAGGGCGCTCATCGCGGCCGCCGCGCCGCGCCGACCAGCGCGCGGCGGTCGCGGACCTCGGCGAGGACCACGCCGTCGCGCTCCACGGTGGCGATCACCGTCCCCTGCAGCGCGGTGTGGCAGGCCATGTGCGTGGGCGACAGGTAGAAGTCGGCCGCCCACCAGTCGCGCGTGGTGACGAGGTTTGGCGCCAGCCACACCGCCGCCTGCAGCGGTTCGGCGCAGACGGCGACGGTGTAGCGGCGCGCGGGTGTGCCTTCGGCGGCGACGACGGCGTTGAGGCGCAGGGCCGCTTCGCGCAGCGTCTCCGCCCAGTAGTCCTGCTCCCAGCGCGCGGTGACGCCGCGCAGGCCGCCGGCGAAGGCGTTGTAGGCGAGGTACTGGTAGGGGTGCAGGCGCACCAGCGTCGCCGCCTGGGCGAGCGCGAGCAGGGCGCAGCCCGCCAGTGCGGCGCGGCGCGCGCGCGGCCAGCGTGCCGCCTGGCGCCAGGCGGCGGCGTAGCCCGCACCCGCCAGCACCGCCAGCGGCGGCAGCAGGAAGGTGAAGTGGCGCAGGCCGTTGTACAGCGCCGGCGCCGCGAGCAGCGTGTACGCGAGCGGGAACAGCGCCGCGAGCACGACCGGCAGCCAGGGCAGGGCGGCCCGGCCCGCGCCCGCCCGCCCCGCCGCCGGCTGGCCGCGCAGCC
>JANJTU010000258.1 GCA_024710965.1 Thauera sp.
GGTCTTCGCGCTCAGCGCCGGAAGCGCTCCTCGGCGATCGTGTCGGCCACCTCGCCGGTGGGACGTTCCTCCTCGCGAGCGCGCTCGAAGACTTCCATCAGGTTCTCGCGGATGCCCTCGATGTGCTTGAGCAACGCCGCACGGTCGAAGCCGATGCGCTCGTGATACACGTCGATGATCCCTCCGGCGTTGATGACGTAGTCGGGTGCATAGAGGATGCCGCGTTTCATCAGCTCGAGGCCGTGGCGGGCTTCGGCGAGCTGGTTGTTGGCGGCGCCGGCGACGATGCTAGCCTTGAGCTGCGGGATGGTGGTGTCGTTGAGGATGGCGCCGAGCGCGCAGGGCGCGAACACGTCGACGTCGAGGCCGAAGATCTCGTCCGGCGCGACCACGGTGGCGTCGAGCTCCTTCGCCGCCCGCGTCAGCGAGTCGCGGTGGATGTCGGTGACCCACAGGCTGGCGCCGGCTTCCTTGAGCTGGCGCGCGAGGTCGAAACCGACGTTGCCCACGCCCTGCAGCGCGACGCGCAGGCCCTCGAGCGAGTCGCGGCCGAGCCGCTCCTTGACCGCCGCCTGGATGCCGATGAAGGTGCCGTAGGCGGTGGCGGGCGACGGGTCGCCGCTGCGCGTGCCGTCCGCGGCGGGCTTGTCGACGATGCCGGCGACGTGCCGCGTGAACTGCGCCATGTACTTCATGTCGGCGACGCTGGTGCCGGAGTCCTCGGCGGCGATGTAGCGGCCGTTGAGTTGCTCCAGGGCGCGGGCGAAGGCGGCGAGCAGCTCGGGCGTCTTCTGCGTGCGCGGGTTGCCGATGATCACCGACTTGCCGCCGCCCAGCTTCAGGTTGGCCATCGCCGACTTGTAGGTCATGCCGCGCGACAGGCGCAGCACGTCGCGGATCGCCTCTTCCTCGCTGGCATAGGGCCACATGCGGCAGCCGCCGAGCGCGGGGCCGAGATTGGAATTGTGGACGGCGATGATCGCCTTCAGTCCGCTCTTGTCGTCGCTGACGAACACGACCTGTTCGTGGTCGGCGAAGTCGCGCTGGGAAAATACGCTCATGGGAGTCTCCTTCCTTGTGGGAACGTGGGAATGGGCCGTCCCGCGCCGCTGGCGCTCATGGCGGCAGCGGCGGGGCGCGGCGGGGATGAATGGGTGATCGGGCTGGGTTCGTTCCGGCTCCGTTCGGCGCTGCCGCCCGTGGCCCGCGGTGGCAGACGCCACCTGCGGGCGGACGCGGGGGCTAGCCGGCGAGGATGGCGATGGTCTTGCGCGCCTTGGTCGCCACCGGCGCGGCGACCGGCTGCCGCTTGCGGAAGGCTTCGAGCAGCGCCACCTGGCGCTTGCGCGCGCCGGCGAGATAGCGCTCGCGGACGTGGCCGAAGCCGCGGATCTGCTCCGGGATCGCCGCCAGCTCGATCGCCGCCTCGTGGTTGGCCTTGTCCAGATTGACGACGATCTCGTCGATCAGGCGCTCGTAGTCGGCGATCAGCTCGCGGTCGAGCTTGCGGTCGTGGCTGCGGGCGAAGGGGTCGAGCAGCGAGCCGCGCAGGTGGCGGAACTTCGCCAGCGTGCGCATCGCCTTCAGCATCCACGGCCCGTACTCCTTCTTCTTCAGCTCGCCGGTCTGCGGGTCCTTGTCCGCCAGCGTCGGCGGCGCGAGGTGGAAGACGAGCTTGTAGTCGCCCTCGAACTGCTCCTCGACGCGCTTGAGGAAGTCGCTGTCGGTGTACAGCCGCGCCACCTCGTACTCGTCCTTGTAGGCGAGCAGCTTGTGGTAGCCGCGCGCGACCGCCTCGGTGAGCAGCGTGATTCCCGGCGCGACGCGCGCTTCCGCGCCACGCACGCGCTCGACCAGCTTCGCGTAGCGTTCGGCGTAGGCGGCGTTCTGGTAGTCGGTGAGCTGCGCCTTGCGCCGGGCGATGAGCTCGTCGACGCTGGTCGAGAGCTTGTGGTGTTCCGGCGTGCCGTACTGCGGCTTCGCCGCGTCGGCGACCGCCTTCAGGTCCACCGCGGCGCGCCGGCCCCACAGGAAGGCGGCCTTGTTGGCCTCGACTGCGGCGCCGTTGATCTCGATCGCGCGCTCGATCGCCTGGCGCGACAGCGGCACCAGGCCTTTCTGCCAGGCGTAGCCGAGCATGAACAGGTTGGTCGCGATCGAGTCGCCGAGCAGCTCGGTGGCCAGATGCGAGGCGTCGAGGAAGTCGGCACGCTCGGCCCCGACCGCATCGACGATCTGCGCCTCCATCGAGCGCGCCGGGAACTGCGGGACGGGGTTGGCGCCGACGTCGCCGCTGCGCGCCTGCGCGGCGAAGCCGCGGACGAAGTCGCTGGTCATGGTCTGGTCGCGGTTGATGACGACGCGGGTCAGGCCGTGCTGCATCTTGGCGAGCGACTCGTCGCTCGCCGCCACCACCAGGTCGCAGCCGATCACCGCGTTCGCCTCGCCGGCGGCGACGCGCGCTGCGTAGAGCTGCTCGGGGCGGTCGGCGATGCGCACGTGCGACCACACCGCACCGCCCTTCTGCGCCAGGCCGGCCATGTCGAGCACCGAGATGCCCTTGCCTTCGAGGTGGGCGGCCATGCCCAGCAGCGCGCCGATGGTGACGACGCCGGTGCCGCCGACGCCGGTGATCAGGATGCCCCA
>JANJTU010000156.1 GCA_024710965.1 Thauera sp.
CGCGCCCAGAATCAGATAGTGGGAAAGCGAAAGCATCTATAACCCCTTGGTTGCACCAGTTCCCGCGAAACTGCCGCAGTTCTTATTCTTTCTCGGCGGGCATCGAAACGAGTTCGACGCGGTCGCCACGCTTGACGATCACCTGATCCGACGGATTCACATGACGCAATCCCTTGCGCTTACGCAGGGTCAGCGACACGGCAACGACCATGGCTACCAGCAGCAGCAGCGAGGCCAGTTCGAACGGATAGACGTAGTCGGTGTATAGCAGGCGCCCCAGTTCGCGCGTGTTGCTGTATCCGGCCTGTGCTGCAGGCGGCTCCGGCATGGCCTCGAGACCGAAGTAGCGGCCACCGAGCACCAGCGCCATTTCGATCACCAGCAGGATGCCGATCAGCGCACCCACCGGCAGGTAGCTCCAGAACCCCTCCCGCAAGCGATCGAGATTGATGTCGAGCATCATCACGACGAAGAGGAAGAGAACCATGACCGCACCCACGTACACCATCACGAGGACGATCGCGAGGAACTCGGCAGCGAGCAGCAGCCAGATGCCACCGGCCGTAACGAAGGAGAGCACCAGGAACAGTGCAGCATGCACGGGGTTCCGTGACGTGATCACCCGAAGTGCGGCGAACACCATGATCGCCGACAGGATGTAGAAAACGAGGGTCTTGAAATCCATGTCCTTTGCGGCGCCCGCAGGCGCCCTCCCTTAGCGGTACTTCGAGTCGGCTTCCCGGTCTGCAGCGATCTGCGCTTCATTCCGGTCGCCGACCGCGAGCAGCATCTGCTTCGTGTAATAGAGGTCGCCCCGTTGCTCGCCGTGGTACTCGAGCACGCGCGTCTCGACGATTGCATCCACCGGACAGGCTTCCTCGCAGAAGCCGCAGAAGATGCACTTCGTCAGGTCGATGTCGTAGCGCGTGGTCCGGCGCGAGCCGTCATCGCGCTGCTCCGACTCGATCGTGATCGCCAGCGCGGGGCAGATCGCCTCGCACAGCTTGCACGCGATGCAGCGCTCCTCGCCCTTCGGGTAGCGGCGCAGGGCGTGCAGCCCGCGGAAGCGGTTGCTCTGCGGCGTCTTCTCTTCCGGGTACTGCACCGTGATCTTGCGCTGGAAGAAATGCCGCCCGGTCAGGGCCATGCCCTTGACAAGTTCCTTCAGGAACAGACTGCCGATGTAATCCTTGGCACCCATGGTCTTCTCAACTCCAGATCGACAGCGGCGACATCATCCACACCGCCACCACAAACACCCACACGAGGGTCACCGGGATGAACACCTTCCAGCCCAGACGCATGATGTGGTCGTAGCGGAAGCGCGGGAAGGTGGCACGCGCCCACAGGAACAGCAGCAGGATGAAGGCGGTCTTCAGCGCCAGCCAGTGGAAACCGTCGGGCAGGAAGCCGATCGGCGACAGCCAGCCACCGAGGAACAGGACCGAGGTCAGGATCGACACCAGGATCATGTTCGCGTATTCGGCGAGGAAGAACAGCGCGAAGGTCATGCCCGAGTACTCGACCATGTGGCCGGCCACGACTTCCGCCTCGCCTTCGACGACGTCGAACGGCGCGCGGTTGGTTTCGGCGATGCCGGAGATCACGTACACCACGAACATCGGGAACAGCGGCAGCCAGTTCCACGACAGGAAGGACAGGCCCATGTCGTGGAAGCGGCCCTGGCCCTGCGAGGAGACGATGTCGGTCAGGTTCAGGCTGGCCGAGATCAGCAGCACGCAGATCAGGGCGAAGCCCATCGACACTTCGTAGGACACCATCTGCGCCGCGGCACGCATCGCGCCGAGGAAGGGGTACTTCGAGTTCGAGGCCCAGCCGGCGACGATCACGCCGTAGACTTCCATCGAGGTGATCGCGAGCAGGAACAGCAGGCCGGCATTGACGTTGGCCAGCACCAGGCCGTCATCGAAGGGGATCACCGCCCAGGCCGCCAGCGAGGGCGCGATGGCGAGGATCGGACCGAGGATGAAGAGCCCCTTGTTGGAGCCGCTCGGGACGATGATCTCCTTGAACAGCAGCTTCACGCCGTCGGCGATCGGCTGCAGCAGCCCCTTCGGACCGACGCGGTTGGGGCCGATGCGCACCTGCATGTAGCCGATCACCTTGCGCTCGGCGAGCGTCAGGTAGGCGACGCAGATCATCAGCGGGGCGATGATGGCGACGATCTTCGCCAGCGTCCACACCGCGGGCCAGCTCGGGCCGAAGAACTCGGCAAAGGGTTGCAGCATCGCTTCCATCAGGCACGCTCCACGCTGAGTTCACCGCTCATTGCGCCGAGCGCGGCGGTCGAGGCGTGCGCCGCGGCGACACGCACACAGCCCGCGGCAAGGCCGGCATCGGCCACCGCAACGAGTTCCGCACGGCCACCGCCCTGCACCACCCTGACCCTGTCGCCGTCGGCAAGGCCGAGCGCGGCGAGCGTGGCCGGCGCCATGCGCGCGGTCGGCGCGGCGGCGTCGCGGGTCTTCTGCAGCGCCGGCGCGCGGCGCGCCAGCGGGTCGGCGAAGTGGATCGGCACGTCGGCGACGCGCTCGAGCGCAGCGCCCGGCGCCGCGGCGGCCGAGACGACGATGCCCTCGATCGCGTTGTTCAGCTGCGGGCCAAGCTCGGCGCCGAGCGCCTCGGCGCGCACCGCCTCGGAATCGTTGAAGGCGAAGCCGTCGAGCGCGAGCAGGTTGCCGAGCACGCGCAGCACCTTCCAGCCGGGACGGGTTTCGCCCTGCGGACGCGCCACCGCGCTGAAGCTCTGCGCGCGGCCCTCGCAGTTGACGAAGGTGCCCGAGGTTTCGGTGAAGGGGGCGACCGGCAGCATGACGTCGGCCACTTCGCGCAGCGAGGCGGAGTCGAACGCACTCAGCGCGACGACCATCTGCGCAGCGGACAGCGCCTTCGTCGTCGCCACCGGGTCGGCGAAATCGCAGTCCGGCTCGGCGCCCATCAGGACGTAGGCCTGGCGCGGTTGCGCGACCATGGCCGCGGCGTGGAGGCCGTCGCCGTTCGGGATCGCCCTCGCCAGGTAGCCGCCGACGCTGTTCGCGGCTTCGCCGATGAAGCCGAAGCTGCCGCCGGTGAGGCGGGCGATTTCCTGCGCCAGTACCTGCAGCTCGGAGGCGCGCGCATGCTGGGCGGCGAGACTGCCCAGCCACACCGCGACCTTGCGCCCGGAGGCGAGGCTCTGCGCGATCGCGCGGGCTTCGTCGGAAATGGCCTCGGGCAGCTTGCCGTGCAGCGCCACGCTGACCTGGCCGCCGGTCTCGGCAGCGAGCGCGGCGACGACCTGGGCGAGCGTCGACACCATCGCCGACGGCGCGACCAGGGCGCGGTTCTTCACCGGAATCAGCCACTCTTCGGCGTTCGGGCCGACGGCGCTGACGTGCAGCCCCTTCTTCGCCGCCTGGCGCACGCGCTGCGCGAGCAGCGGCGCGTCCTTGCGCAGGAAGCTGCCGACCACGAGGAGGCGGTTGAGGTCCTTCACCCCCGCGACCGGCATGCCGAGCCACGCCGCGCCGGCCTGCTTGCCGTCGGCACGGAAATCGGCCTGGCGGAGGCGGAAATCGATGTTGTTCGAGCCGAGGCCGCGCACCAGCTTCTGCAGCAGGTAGAGCTCCTCGACGGTCGCGTGCGGCGAGGCCAGCGCGCCGATCGAGCTCGCGCCGTGGTCCTTGGCGATGCCGCGCAGACCGGTGGCGACGAATTCGAGCGCCGCCTGCCAATCGACCTTCTTCCACTCGCCGCCCTGGCGGATCATCGGCGCGGTCAGGCGCTCGTCGCCGTTGAGCGCCTCGTAGGAGAAGCGGTCCTTGTCCGACAGCCAGCACTCGTTGACGTCTTCGTTCTCGAGCGGCAGCACGCGCTTGACGACGTCGTGCTTGGTCTGGACGATCAGGTTCGAGCCGAGCGAATCGTGCGGGCTCACCGACTTGCGCCGCGACAGCTCCCAGGTGCGCGCGGCGAAGCGGAAGGGCTTCGAGGTCAGCGCGCCGACCGGGCACAGGTCGATGATGTTGCCGGAGAGCTCGGAGTCGATCGTCTTCTCGATGAAGGGCATGATCTCCGCGTGCTCGCCGCGGAAGGCCTGGCCGAGTTCCATCTCGCCGGCGATCTCGGCGGTGAAGCGGACGCAGCGCGTGCAGTTGATGCAGCGCGTCATGTCGGTGGAGACGAGCGGGCCGAGGTTCTTGTTGAACACGACGCGCTTTTCTTCCTGGTAGCGCGACGAGCTCGCGCCGTAGCCGACGGCGAGATCCTGCAGCTGGCATTCGCCGCCCTGGTCGCAGATCGGGCAGTCGAGCGGGTGGTTGATGAGGAGGAACTCCATCACCCCCTTCTGCGCCTTCACCGCCTGCTCGGAGTGCGTCCACACCTTCATGCCGTTGGTGACCGGCGTGGCACAGGCCGGCAGCGGCTTGGGTGCCTTCTCCACCTGCACGAGGCACATCCGGCAGTTGGCCGCGATGGAGAGTTTCTTGTGGTAGCAGAAGTGCGGAATGTAGGAGCCGGCCGCCGCGGCCGCATCCATCACGGTGCTGCCGTCGTTGACCTGGACCTGCTTGCCGTCGATTTCGATCTCTAGCATGACGGGCTCACGTAGATTTGACTGCCAGCGCGCTGCACGTCCGGCGGCACGAGGCACTTCTTGTTTTCGATGTGGTATTCGAACTCGGCGCCGAAGTGCTTGACGAAACTCTGCACCGGCATCGAGGCAGCGTCACCGAGGGCGCAGATGGTGCGACCCATGATGTTGGCGGTGACCGAATTGAGCAGGTCGAGGTCGTCCGGGCGACCGAGGCCGTTCTCGATCCGGTGCACCACGCGGTACAGCCAGCCCGTGCCTTCGCGGCACGGCGTGCATTGACCGCAGGACTCCTCGAAGTAGAAGTAGGACAGACGCTCCAGCGCCTTGACCATGCAGGTCGTCTCGTCCATGACGATGACCGCCCCCGAGCCGAGCATCGAGCCCGCCTTGGAGATGGAGTCGTAGTCCATCGTGCAGTCCATCATCACCGCGCCCGGCACCACCGGCGCCGACGAGCCGCCCGGAATGACGCCCTTCAGCTTGCGCCCGCCGCGCATGCCGCCGGCCATTTCGAGCAGTTCGGCGAAGGGCGTGCCGAGCGGGATCTCGTAGTTGCCCGGGCGATTGACGTGGCCCGAGATCGAGAACAGCTTCATGCCGCCGTTGTTGGGCTTGCCGAGGTTCAGGAAGGCCTCGCCGCCCATGTTCATGATGAAGGGGACGGAGGCGAAGGTCTCGGTGTTGTTGATCGTGGTCGGCTTGCCGTAGAGGCCGTAGCTCGCCGGGAACGGCGGCTTGAAGCGCGGCTGGCCCTTCTTGCCCTCGATCGATTCGAGCAGCGCGGTTTCTTCGCCGCAGATGTAGGCGCCGTAGCCGTGGTGGGCGAAGAGCTCGAAGGAGAAGTCGGAACCGAGGATGTTCTGGCCGATGAAGCCGGCGGCACGCGCCTCGTCAAGGGCATCCTCGAAGCGCTGGTAGACGTCGAAGATCTCGCCGTGGATGTAGTTGTAGCCGCGCGCGGCGCCCATCGCGTAGGCGGCGATGGCCATGCCCTCGATGACGCTGTGCGGGTTGTAGCGCAGGATGTCGCGGTCCTTGAAGGTGCCCGGCTCGCCCTCGTCGGAGTTGCACGCGAGGTACTTGTCACCGGGGAAGGAGCGCGGCATGAAGCTCCACTTGAGGCCGGTCGGAAAGCCCGCGCCGCCGCGGCCGCGCAGCACCGAGGTCTTCAGTTCGGCGATGATCGCGTCCTGCGGGGTCTTCTCGGCGATGATCTTCTTCAGCGCCGAATAGCCGCCGCGGGCGAGGTAGTCCTGGAGCCGCCAGGTGCGGTCGCCGTCGGTACCGGCGAGGATCAGTCCTTGCGCGCTCATTTCTTGTCCAGCTCGGCGAGCAGTTGGTCGATCTTGTCGGTGGTCATCCAGCTGCACATCTGGTGATTGTTCACCAGCAGCACCGGAGCGTCGCCACAGGCGCCCATGCACTCGCCTTCCTTCAGCGTGAACTTGCCGTCGGCGGTGGTCTCGTTGAAGTCGATGCCGAGTTTCTGGCGGACGTAGTCGGCGGCATGCACGCCGCCCGACAGCGCACAGGGCAGATTGGTGCACACGGTGATCTTGTGCCGCCCGACCGGCTCCAGGTCGTACATGTTGTAGAAACTCGCGACCTCGTAGGCAGCGATGGCCGGCATCCCGAGGTACTCGGCGACGAACCCGATCGTCTCGCGCGACAACCAGCCCTTCTCGACCTGCGCAATGCGCAGCGCCGCCATCACGGCCGACTGTTTCTGGTCCGGCGGATACTTCGCGATCTCCCGATCGATCTGTTGCAACGATTCCTGGCTCAGCATTTCGTGCCCGTCTTCCCGGTTAACTACCTGTTTGCCTGGCGGCATTCGCCCCGTCAGCGGTCGATGTCGCCAAACACGATGTCCATCGTGCCGATGATCGCGACGACGTCGGCGATCATGTGTCCGCGCGCCATTGCGTCCATCGCCGCCAGGTGCGCAAGCCCCGGCGAACGCAGCTTGAGGCGGTAGGGCTTGTTCGCACCGTCCGACACCGCATACACGCCAAACTCGCCCTTCGGATGCTCAATCGCGGCATACACCTCGCCCTCGGGGACGTGCATCCCCTCGGTGAAGAGCTTGAAGTGATGGATCAGCTCTTCCATGCTGGCCTTCATCCGCTCGCGAGGCGGCGGTGCGACCTTGTGGTTGTCGACGATCACCGGCCCGGGATTGGCGCGCAACCAGTCCACGCACTGGCGGATGATCCGGTTCGACTGGCGCATCTCCTCGACGCGGACCAGGTAGCGGTCGTAGCAGTCGCCGTTGACTCCCACCGGGATGTCGAAGTCCCTCCGGTCGTAGACCTCGTAGGGCTGCTTCTTGCGCAGGTCC
>JANJTU010000163.1 GCA_024710965.1 Thauera sp.
GTCCTTCTTCTTCTTGATCTCGACACCGTCGGGGTTGTTCGAGCCGACTTCGTGCAGCGCGACGATGTGCGCGACGACGAGGCCGATCAGCACCAGCGGCACGGCGATGACGTGGAAGGAGAAGAAGCGGTTCAGCGTGGCATCGCCGATGACGAAGTCGCCGCGAATCACCAGGGAGAGGTCCGGTCCGATGATCGGGATCGCGGAGAACAGGTTCACGATCACCTGGGCGCCCCAGTAGGACATCTGACCCCATGGCAACAGATAACCCATGAAGGCCTCGGCCATCAGCGCCAGGAAGATCAGCGTGCCGAAGATCCAGATCAGCTCGCGCGGCTTGCGGTAGGAGCCGTAGATCAGGCCACGGAACATGTGCAGGTACACGACGATGAAGAACGCCGACGCACCGGTCGAGTGCAGGTAGCGGATCAGCCAGCCGCCCGGCACCTCGCGCATGATGTACTCGACGCTGGCGATCGCGACCGGTACGCCCGTGGCGTTGAGCGACGCATCCGGCTTGTAGTGCATGACCTGGAAGATGCGGGTGACGATCTGGATCACCAGCACCATCAGCGCCAACGAGCCGAAGAAGTACCAGAAGTTGAAGTTCTTGGGGGCGTAGTACTCGGTGAGGTGCCCCTTGATGGACGACGTCAGCGGGAAGCGCTCGTCGATCCAGTTCAGCACGGCCTGAGATTTGGTCGTCATCGCTTATGCCTTCCCGTCTTCGCCAACAAGAATGGTGGTATCCGCGAGGTACTGGTGCGGCGGAATTTCGAGGTTGTCCGGCGCGGGCATGCTGCTGTAGACGCGGCCGGCCAGATCGAAGATCGAGCCATGACAGGGGCAGAGGAAACCGCCCGGCCAGTCGGCGCCCATGCCGCTGTCGGCGCCCATCTTGAACTTCTCCGACGGCGAGCAGCCGAGATGGGTGCAGATCCCCACCGCGACCAGGTATTCGGGCTTGATCGAGCGGTGCTTGTTCCTGGCGTAGTCGGGCTGCATCGGCTTCTCGGACGCCGGATCGCTGACCTTCTCTTCGGTCTTGTCGAGCGACGCCAGCATCTCGGGCGTGCGGCGCAGGATCCACACCGGCTTGCCGCGCCACTCCACCGTCATCATCTCGCCCGGTGCGAGCTTGCCCACATCGACCTCGACCGGCGCACCGGCTGCCTTGGCGCGCTCGGACGGCGTCAGGCTGGCAACAAACGGCACGGCCGTCGCCACGGCGGCAACCCCGCCCGCGGCGGACGTCGCCAGCAGCAGGGTGCGGCGGCCGCTGTCCATCTTTTGATCAACGCTCATGACCTCATCCCAGAAAGGAAAACGAAAGACTCGATACAAATAACCGGCGGATTATAGCGAAGTCACTGCAGCAGAGAAAGCGCAAAGCGCTGATTGCCAGACGGAACAAGGCTTTCCGGGATTATTTTGACCCTGCCGAAGGTCCGCAGAGCGGGTAATTTGATGCGTTGCAGCAGACTGCTTCAGACGCTGCGTCGCTCGACCAGCGCCTGTGCGATCGTGCCCGTGTCGGTGTGCTCGAGCTCGCCGCCGACGGGCACCCCGCGCGACAGGCGGCTGACCTTGAGCCCGCGCGCCGCGAGCAAGGTGGCGACGGTGTGCGCGGTGGCCTCGCCCTCATTGGTGAAGTTGGTGGCGAGGATCACTTCCTGCACCGTACCGTCGGTGGCGCGCGCGATCAGCTTGTCGAGCCGCAGTTCGCGCGGACCGATGCCGTCGAGCGGCGACAGCCGCCCCATCAGCACGTAGTAGAGGCCGTTGTAGGACTGCGTCTGCTCGATCATGGCGAGGTCGGCCGGCATCTCGACCACGCACAGCAGGGCGGCGTCGCGGCGCGGATTGGCGCAGCGCTGGCACACCGCCGACTCGGTGAAGGTGTTGCAGCGCTCGCAGTGGCGCAACACCTCGAGCGCATGCGAGAGCGCGTGCGCGAGCCGCGCCGCGCCGCGCTGGTCGCGCTGCAGCAGATGGTAGGCCATGCGCTGGGCCGACTTCGGCCCCACGCCCGGCAGGCAGCGCAGCGCCTCGATCAGCTCGTCGAGGCTGGAGGGCGACATGCGGCGTACGTCCTCAGAACGGCAGCTTCATGCCGGGCGGCAGGTTGAGGCCGGCGGTGAAGCCCGCCATTTTCTCCTGCGTCGTCACCTCGACCTTGCGTACCGCGTCGTTGAGCGCGGCCGCGACCAGATCCTCGAGCATCTCCTTGTCGTCCATCACCGAGTCGTCGATCGTGACGCGACGCACGTCGTGCTTGCAGGTCATCAGCACCTTGACCATGCCGGCGCCGGACTGGCCTTCGACCTCGACCGAGGCGAGCTGGTCCTGCATCTTCTTCATGTTTTCCTGCATCTGCTGGGCCTGCTTCATCAGGCCGGCGATACCGCCTTTCATCATGATGGACTCTCCGCTGAGGGGGTTGGAATGGAAAAACCGGCAAGCCGGCGAAGCGGGCTCAAACCGGCTTCACCGTACTCTCGATGAGTGTGGCGTCGAAGCGTTCGATCAGTTCGCGCACGAAAGGGTCCGCCTCGAGCGCCGCCACGGCCTCGGCGTGGCGCGCGCGGCGCTCGATCTCGTCGCGCTGCGCCGGCGTCTCGCCGGCGATGTCGCCGATGTCGATGCGCAGCCGCAGCGTGCGGCCGAGCGCGGCGCCGAGCAGGTCCTGCAGGCGATCGACGGCGTTGCGGTTCATGTCGAGCAGGTGGCGATGCGCGGTCGACAGACGCAGCACGAGCTGACCGTCGCTGCAATCGACCCACTCGCAATGCTGTGCGAGCTCGCGCACCAGGCCGCCGAGCTCGAGCATCCGGATCAGGCCGCGCCAGTCGCCCAGCGCCAGCAGTGCGGCAGCGTCGCTCCCCGTCGCCTGCCCGGCGTCGGCTGCCGGGGCAGGCACGGCAGCCGGCTGCGCCGCGGTCACCGGGCGGGCAGACGGGCGCGGTGCGGCCTGCACTGGCACCACCGCTTCCGCCGCCATCGGGAAGGGCGCCTCGTGGCCAGTGCTCACGTCGCGTTCGTCCTCGTCGGCATACGCCTCGGGAGGCAGGTCCTCCCAGGGTGGAATGTCGCTCTCCGGCGCGGCCGCGGGTGCGGGCCGCGCCACTGCGCCCCCCGGACTCGCCGCGGGCGGACTCGGCGCCGCGCTCATTGCAGGCCGCTTCGGCACTGGACTCGCCGCAGGCGGCGCCGGGTTCGTCGCAGGCGACGCCGACGCGGCGACGGCGACCGTCGCCGCGGCCGCGTGCGACGGGGCCACGCCCGGCGCCATGGCACGCATTGCCACGACCGCGGGCCGGCTGACGGCATCCGGGCGCGCGGGTGCAGCCGGCGCGCCCCCGGCCGGCGCGGTCGTCGCAACGCCTGCCGACACGGCCCCGCCGGCCGGCACCGGCCGCGCCCGCCCGCCGCCGCCCTCGCCCGCCCCTTGCGCACCGAGCGCCGCGGGCTGCTCGGGGCGGAAGGCGTGCAGACGCAGCAGCGTCATCGTGAAGCCGGTGTATTCATCCGGCGCCAGCGCCAGTTCGTCACGGCCGTGGATGGCGATCTGGTAGGCGAGTTGCAGGTATTCGACATCGAAGCGATCGACATAGGCGAGGACGCGCCCGCGCTCGCCCTCGTCGGCAATGGCCGTCGGCGCAAACTGCGCGAGCGCGATGCGATGCACCAGGTTCGCCAGCGCCTGCAGCGCGGCGTCGAAGGACAGGCTGCGCGCCTCCATGCCATCGGCCACCGCCAGCAACGCCGCCACGTCGCCGGCGGCGAGCGCATCGAGCACCGCATACAGGTGGTCGTCGCCCACCGTGCCGAGCATGTGGGTGACCTGCTCCTCCTCGACCTTGCCAGCACCGTGCGCGATCGCCTGGTCGAGCAGCGACAGCGCATCGCGCATCGAGCCCGCCGCCGCCTTCGCCAGATGGCGCAGCGCGCCCGCCTCGAACGGCACCGCCTCGGCCTCGAGGATGCGGCTCAGGTGGTCGACGATGTGGCCCGGCGGCATCTGCTTGAGGTTGAACTGCAGGCAGCGCGACAGCACCGTCACCGGGATCTTCTGCGGGTCGGTGGTGGCGAGGATGAACTTGACGTGCTCGGGCGGCTCTTCCAGCGTCTTCAGCATGGCGTTGAAGGCATGACCGGTGAGCATGTGCACTTCGTCGATCATGTAGACCTTGTAGCGCCCCTGCACCGGCGCATACACCGCCTTGTCGAGCAGCGCCGCCATGTCGTCGACGCCGCGGTTGGAGGCGGCGTCCATCTCGACGTAATCGGGGAAGCGGTCGGCGTCGATCGCGCGACAGGCCTCGCACACGCCGCAAGGCTCGGCGGTGACGCCCGTCTCGCAGTTGAGCGCCTTGGCGAGGATGCGGCTGATCGTGGTCTTGCCCACGCCGCGCGTGCCGGTGAACAGCCAGGCGTGATGCAGCCTGCCCGTCGCCAGCGCGTGCGTCAGCGCGCGCACGACGTGCTCCTGACCGACCAGCGTGCCGAAGGACTTCGGCCGCCATTTGCGTGCAAGGACCTGATAGCTCATGGCGCGCGATTCTAGCAGAGCGCCGGGCGTCGGCCGCGGGCAATCACCTCGCCAACGGCCAATAGCCCTTCGCAATCAAAGCCATGCCGGCAATCCAATGGCTATATAACAGCGCAATATCTATTGTTGACTCGTCGGCAGGGAACTTCCGGCGCGCCGCGCAGGCCAAGACAATAACCAGGTAGGGAGGCCAGGATGGAACAGATCCGCGACGATATGCCCTCTTCCGGGCGCCGCCACGCCCCCGCCAAGCAACGCCTGACGGCGGACGACGCCGCGCAGCGCGCGATCGTGGAGTTGCTGGCCGAAGCCGACATCGAAGTCGGCGGCGACCGCCCCTGGGACATGATCATCCACCATCCGCAGACCGCCGACCGCATCCTCGCCCGCGGCAGCCTCGGCCTCGGCGAGAGCTACATGGAGGGCTGGTGGGACTGCGCGCAGCTGGACGAATTCATGGCGCGCGTGCTGATCGCCCGCCTCGACGAGAAGGTCGGCACCACCGCGCTGATGGTGCAGGGCCTGCGCGCGCGCCTGTTCAACCTGCAGAACCTGCGCCGCACCTGGCAGGTCGGCGAGGTGCATTACGACCTCGGCAACGACTTCTTCGAGGCCATGCTCGACGGCCACCTTGCGTACACCTGCGGCTACTGGGCACAGGCCGACACGCTGGAGGAAGCGCAGAGCGCCAAGCTCGATCTGATCTGCCGCAAGCTCGGCCTCGCGCCCGGCATGCGCCTGCTCGACATCGGCTGCGGCTGGGGCAGCCTGATGAAGTTCGCCGCCGCGCACTACGGCGTCGAATGCGTCGGCCTCACGATCTCGCGCGAACAGGCCGAGCACGGCCAGGCGCGCTGCGCCGGCCTGCCGGTCGCCTTCCGCCTGCAGGACTACCGCCAGTTCAACCGCGGCGGCCGCGAGCGCTTCGACCGCATCGCCTCGATCGGCATGTTCGAGCACGTCGGCCACAAGAACCACGAGGCCTTCTTCGCCCTCGCCCGCCGCAGCCTGAAGGAGGACGGTCTCTTCCTGCTGCACACGATCGGCAAGAACCTGCGCCGCACGCCGACCGATCCGTGGATCGACCGCTACATCTTCCCCAACGGCGACCTGCCCTCGCTCGGCCAGATCGCCGACGCGTCCGAAGACCACTTCATCATCGAGGACGTGCACAACTTCGGTGCCGACTACGACCGCACCCTCATGGCCTGGCATGCCCGCTTCGAAGCCGCCTGGCCGCGCTTCGCCGCGCACTACGGCGAGCGCTTCCACCGCATGTGGCGCTACTACCTGCTCGCCTGCGCCGGCACCTTCCGCGCCCGCACCAACCAGCTGTGGCAGATTGTGCTGTCGCCGCGCGGCGTGCCGGGGGGCTATCGCCGGCCGTCGGCTTGATATTTGACGGCTATCGAATAGATCTTTCCAGTCAATTGGCACTATCGAGACGCGACTCCCATACTGAGGGTGCAGCCGGATCCTGCCCGGCGCAGCGCCCAAGGAAGGAGCCCGATCATGGTCGCCAGAGTCGCCCGCCTGCATTTTCAGCCCGCCGGCCCGGCCGGCGCCCTACGCGCGCTCACCGGCTGGCTGATCGCGCTGACCGGCTTCGCCGTGCTGCTCGCGCAGGCCGTGCGCGACTTCGACGGCTTCGATCTGCCGCTCTCGGGCGCGCTCGCAGGTGGCGCGATGGCCGCCGCGGCGACCGCGCTCGGCGCCGTGCCGCTGCTGGTCACGCGCCGCATCGGTGCCGGCGCGCAGGGCCTGCTGCTCGGCTTCGGCGCTGGCGTGATGCTCGCCGCCAGCGTGTTTTCGCTGCTGCTGCCGGCCTTTGCCGCGGCGCAGGCGCAAGGCGGCACCGACACCGGTGCCGCGCTGCTGGTGGCGACCGGCGTCGCGATCGGCGCCGCCGCCCTGCTGGCGATGGACCGTGCCCTGCCCCACACCCACGCGCCCGACGGTTCGCGCAGCGGCACCGCAGTGTGGCTGTTCGTGTTCGCGATCGCAGTGCACAACATCCCGGAAGGGCTCGCCATCGGCGTTGCCGCCGGTCTCAACGGCAGCAACGCGGGCAGCGGCGATGCGGTCGCCACCGGGATCTCGCTGCAAAACGTGCCCGAAGGCCTGATCGTCGCCATCGCGCTGGTCGCCGCCGGCTACGGCCGCCTGTTCGCCTTCGGCGTCGCCGCCGTGTCCGGGCTGATCGAGCCGGTCGCCGCAGTCGCCGGCTCGATGCTGGTGTCGGCCTCGGCCGCGATCCTGCCCTGGGGGCTCGCCGGCGCGGCCGGGGCGATGCTCTTCGTCGTCAGCCACGAGATCATCCCCGAGTCGCACCGCCGCGGCCACGAGACGCTCGCCACCGGCGGACTGATCGCGGGCTTCGTGGCGATGATGCTGATGGACACCCTGCTCGCCTGAGCGCGGGCCGCAGCGCAAAAAAGCCGAAGGGCGCCCACGCTGGAGCGCCCTTCGGCTCGATCTGTTCGGGGTGGCGAGCCTGACCCCCGGCACTTGCAGGAAACGGCTGTGGCTGCTGCCTTCCGGCCCTGACCAGGTTCACCGCGCTGCAATGCGGGGAGACCCGCCACGGCCGGCATTGTAGCAGCACCCGGCCCGCCGTGGGCGGGCAGTTCGGGCCGCCCGCAGGCGATCGGGTTTGCGCGCCGGCCCGCCTCGCCGCCCGCCCCGGCGACAGGCTCGGCGCAGCCGCCCGGGCACCGCGCGCGGCGGCCGATCAACCCTTCAGTTCGGGGAAGTCCTCCTCGAAGAACTCGAGCGCGCCGCGCTCGCCGGCCGCCTTCGCCTCTTCCGCCTTGCGCAGCTCGACGCGGCGGATCTTGCCCGAGATCGTCTTCGGCAGGTCGGCGAAGGACAGGCGGCGGATGCGCTTGTACGGCGCGAGGCGCTCGCGGGTGAAGGCGAAGATGTCCTTCGCCAGTTCCGCCGACGGCTCGAAACCGGCGGCGAGGATGACGTAGGCCTTGGGCACGGCCAGGCGCAACGGGTCCGGGCTCGGCACCACCGCGGCTTCCGCCACCGCCGGGTGCTCGATCAGCACGCTCTCGAGCTCGAAGGGGCTGATGCGGTAGTCGGAGGCCTTGAACACGTCATCGGCGCGGCCGACGTAGGTGATGTAGCCCTCCTCGTCGATGCAGGCGACGTCGCCGGTGCGGTAGTGGCCGTCGCGCATGACCTCGGCGGTCTTCGCCGGGTCGCCGGCATAGCCGACCATCAGTCCGACCGGGCGCTGCTCGCCCAGCACCAGCGCCACTTCGCCTTCCTGCGCCGGCTTGCTGTCGGCGTCGAGGAGGGCGATGCGGTAGCCGGGCAACGGACGCCCCATCGAACCGGGCTTGAGCGCCTGGCCGGGGGTGTTGCCGATCTGCGCAGTGGTCTCGGTCTGGCCGAAGCCGTCGCGGATGGTGATGCCCCAGGCCTTCCTGACCTGCTCGATCACTTCCGGGTTGAGCGGCTCGCCGGCGCCGATCAGTTCGCGCAGGCGGGTCTTCACCGCGCCCAGATCCTGCTGGATCAGCATGCGCCACACGGTCGGGGGCGCGCACATGGTCGTGATCTCGTACTTCACCAGCACGTCGAGCAGCGCCCTGGCGTTGAAGCGGCCGTAGTTGTACAGGAACACGCAGGCACCCGCGTTCCACGGCGCGAAGAAGCAGCTCCAGGCGTGCTTGGCCCAGCCCGGCGAGCTGATGTTCAGGTGGCGGTCGTTGGGCTTCAGGCCGATCCAGTACATCGTCGACAGGTGGCCGACCGGGTAGGACTGGTGGGTGTGCAGCACGAGCTTGGGCTTCGAGGTCGTGCCCGAGGTGAAGTACAGCAGCAGCGGATCATCGGCGCGGGTGGGGCCGTCGGGGGTGAACTCGGCGGACGCGGCGCGCGCGTCCTCGAAGCGCTTCCAGCCGTCGGGCGCGCCGCCGACGCAGATGCGGGTGAAGCTGCCGGGCAAGGCGGCAAACTTGTCCGTGTGGGCCTGGCCGATGACGACGTGCCTGACCTGGCCGCGCTCGACGCGGTCGACCAGGTCTTCCGGTGTCAGCAGCGTGGTCGCCGGAATCACCACGGCACCGAGCTTGATCGCGGCGAGCATGGTCTCCCACAGCGCCACCTCGTTGCCGAGCATGATCAGGATGCGCTCGCCGCGACGCACGCCCTGCGCGCGCAGCCAATTGGCGACGCGGTTCGAGCGCGCCGACAGCTCGGCGAAGGAGAGCTTCGACTCGCTGCCGTCCTCCTCGACGATCCACAGCGCGGGCATGTCGTTGTCCCTGGCCATGGCGTCGAAATAGTCCAGCGCCCAGTTGAACTCCTTCAGCCGCGGCCACTTGAACCCGGCATAGGCGGTCTGGTAGTCGCTGCGGTGGGCCTGCAGAAAATCGCGCGCGGCGAGGAATTCGGCGACGGCGGTCATGGCGCTCTCCTGTCTTCGTCGTTGGTCATGCGGTCCCGGCCCGGTGCGGGCAAAGGTGGGCGGTATTTTACGTTTACGTAAACGTTATACAACTGCATGGATCAAATTCGCCGCGGGTCGACCGCGCGTTCGTCGCTGCGTGCTCGCCCGTGTGCGCAAGGCATTGCAGGAAATACCCGCGCGACAGAAATGCGCCTGCCGCCGTTCATGCGCTGGCGCTGCCCGCGTGCGCCGGCCCGTCCGCCGGCACCGTCAGCCGCCGTATACTCCGGTGTTTCCGCAATCGCAGAAGACGGAGTGCCCATGTCCCACGCCCAGCAACTGATGCGCGCCCGCTACGGCAGCGACGATGTCCCCGCCCCGGCCGCCTGGTCGCCGCTGATCGAGCAACTGCTCGCCCACCGCTCGGTGCGCGCCTACCTGCCCGACCCGGTCGGCGACGACGCGCTCGCCGCCATCATCGCGGCCGCGCAGTCGGCCTCGAGCTCGTCCAACCTGCAGGCCTGGAGCGTGGTCGCGGTGCGCGACCCGGCCCGCCGCGCGGCGCTCGCCGAGTGCGCCGGCGGCCAGGCCCATGTGCGCGAGGCGCCGCTGCAGCTGGTGTGGCTCGCCGACCTCGCCCGCCTGCGCCGGCTCGCCGAGCAGGCCGGGCGGCCGGCCGAGGCGCTCGACTACTTGGAGATGTTCCTCGTCGGCGTCATCGACGCCGCGCTCGCGGCGCAGAACGCAGTCGCCGCGGCGGAGTCGCTCGGCCTCGGCACCGTCTATATCGGCGGCATGCGCAACCAGCCCGAACAAGTGGCCGAGCTGCTCCGCCTGCCCGCCGGCGTGGTGGCGGTGTTCGGCCTGTGCGTGGGCACGCCCGACCCGGCGCAGCCGGCGGCGGTGAAGCCGCGCCCGCCGCAGGCGGTGGTGCTGCACCACGAGACCTACGCCCTCGAGCCCCAGGACGAGGGCATCGCCGCCTACAACGCCGCGATGGCGCGTTTCTACGCCGAGCAGCAGATGAACGTGCACGGCAGCTGGGCGGTGCATTCGGCCAAGCGCATCGCCGGGCCGCAGACGCTGTCCGGCCGCGACCGCCTGGTCGAGGCCCTGCACGCCCGCGGCTTCAAGCTCAAGTAGTCCCCCGCCCCCGCACAAGGACGCCGCCCATGCGCAAACGCGACACCACCCTCAGCACCGACCAGAAGGCGCTCGCGCTCAACCTCGACAAGTTCAAGTACGGCTCGATCGTCGAGATCGGCGCCGGCCAGGAAGTGGCGCGCCGCTTCTTCCAGGTCGGCGCCGCTGCCGGCACGGTCGCGAAGACCATGTCCGCCTACGACATGGCGGTCAGCGACGACATCTACGGCCACGTCGACCGCTACGTCAGCCGCGCCCGCCTGATGCAGATGCTGGACAAGGAATTCACCCAGGTCGTCGAGCGCCTCGCCCACGTGCGGCCGAAGAACACCACCTTCTTCGCCTACGCCGCCACCGTCACCGCGCGCAGCTTCAAGCAGAAGAACGAATGCCACGGCTGGATCGGCATCCGCCTGCAGCTGCACCCGGGCGCCGCGCCGAGCGACGTGGTCATGCACGTGCGCATGCTCGACAACGACAACGCGCAGCAGTCCGAGGCGCTCGGCATCCTCGGCGTGAACCTGATCTACGGCGCCTTCTTCCACCACGACCAGCCCGAATGGGTGGTCGAGGGCCTCGCCGACGGCCTCGGCTCGGAGCGCATCGAGGTCGACCTGATCCACTTCTGCGGCCCCTATTTCGAGGAAGTGGAAAACCGCCTGATGAACCTGCACCTGATCCGCAGCTGGCTCACGCGCGCGGTGGTGTTCAACCCGGCGGGCGAGGTCGTGGTGCCGGGCGAGCTGCTCTACCGCAAGCCGGTGCTGGTGATGCGCGGCAGCTTCAAGCCGGTGACCTGCGTCAACGTCGACATGATGCGCGCCGGCCAGCGCCAGTTCAGCCAGATCGCCGCGGTAGCCGAAGGCGAGGTGCTGCCCCTCGCCGAGGTGACGATGAACTCGCTGGTCAGCGGCGACAACGTGGATGGCGCCGACTTCCTCGCCCGCATCGACCTCCTCGCCTCGCAGGGCTACACGGTGATGATCTCGGACTACGTCCGCTTCTTCCGCCTGCGCGCCTACCTGCGCCGCTACACGCAGAAGCCGATCGGCATCGTGCTGTCGGTGCGCGACTTCGGTGCGCTGTTCGACGAGAAGTATTACGAGGGGCTGGAGGGCGGCATCCTGGAAGCCTTCGGCAAGCTGTTCCCGGACAACACCCACGTCTATGTCTATCCGTCGCGCCCGCGCGCCGGCGACGAGACCGCGCTGATCACGCTCGACAACGTCGCGGTGCCGGCCAACCTGCGCCACCTGCTCGCCCACCTGGTGGACAACCACAAGCTCGTCGCCGTGCAGCCGGACGACGACAGCCATCTGCACATCGACGGCACCGACGTCCTCGCCGGCCTGCGCCGCGGCCGCGGCGAGTGGGAAGCCGACGTGCCCGCGGCGGTGGCGCAGCGCATCATCGAGCACCGCCTGCTCGGCTACGACAGTGAGTGAGGCCGCGGTAGGGCCGACGCCGCCACCGCGCTCACTTTCCTTCTCCCTTGTCGGGCGGCCCGGGTTCTTGCGCCCGGGCCGGTCTCCCCCACCCTCTTCCGGGGTTCGCTCATCCGGCGCCGCCACGCGGCGCCACGGTTCAGGCCGCGCTGCGCCCGGCGGCGACCAAGCGGCGAATCTCCGGCACGCAGGAGCCGCAGGAGGTGCCGCACTTGAGCTTGTCCTGCAGCGCCTCGAATCCGTCGCCGCCGGCGATCGCGGCGGTGATGTCGGACTCGGCCACGTTCAGGCAGTTGCAGACGATGCGCCCGCGCCCCTTCGCGGCGGCCGGCGGTGCGGCGAGCGGCGCCAGCAGCCAGCGCCGCAGCTCGGCGGTGGACTGGCGCTCGACGATGACGTCGCGCAGCCAGGCGCCGGCCACCGTTTCGCCGGCGAGGCGCAGGCCGACGAGGCGATCGTCCTCGATCAGCGCGCGCTTGCTGATGCCGCGCCGCACATCGGCATAGGACAGGCAGTCGTCGCCGTCGAGGCCGACGAGGGCGTCGAGCTCGTCCAGCCAGGCCACCGGGATCGGCCGGTCGTGGGCGATGCGCATCACCACCGCCGGATCGTCGCGCCCGGCCAGCGCCAGCGAGGCGTAGGCGAAGCGCTCCAGCCACGGCACCAGCGCCTCGGCGTCCTCGGTCACGGCGCGGCCCGGGCGCTCGGCGCGCATCAGCAGCATCTGGTAGGGCAGCGCCGCCTTCTCGACCTGGATCGCGGCGTGCTTGAGCTCGGGCTGCTTCGAGAACGGATCGAAGTCGCCCGCCATGAGCACGTTCACCCCGGCCGTATTGAGCACGTTGCGCCCCCAGTGCATGGCGACGAAGGCCTGGCCCTTGCGGATGTCCTCGGAGGCGAAGGCGCGCAGCACGATCTCGCCGCGCCGGCTCCTGACCGTCGCCAGTTCGCCGTCGCGCAGGCCGCGCAGGGCGAGATCGTCAGCGTGGAGCTCGATGCGCGCCTCGTCCACATGGCTGTACAGGCGCGCCACCTTGCCGGTGCGGCTCATGCCGTGCCACTGGTCGCGCAGGCGGCCGGTGTTCAGGTGCAGCGGATAGCGCGCATCGACCTTCTCCACCGTCAGCGCCTGGGTGGGCACGACGAAGCGGGCGCGGCCGCTGGGGGTCGGGAAGCGGCCGTCGGCGTACAGGCGCGTGCGCGCCGCCGCATCTTCGACCGCGGCGCCGGCCGGGAAGGGCCACTGCTGCGGGCCGGCGGCGTCGAGCACCGCATAGCTCAGGCCGGTGATGTCGAGGTCGCGCCCGGCGGTGCTCGCCGCGTGCTCGGCAAAGATCGCCTCCACGTCCGCGTAGCCGAACATGGCCTCGGCCTGCGGCTTGCCGATGCGCGGGCCCAGCGCACGCGCGAAGTCGCAGACGATGCGCCAGTCCGGGCGTGCCTCGGCCGGCGGCGGCAGGGCGCGGCGCACATGGCTGATGCGGCGCTCGGAGTTGGTCACCGTGCCTTCCTTCTCGCCCCAGGTCGCCGCCGGCAGCATCAGGTCGGCGAAGGGCGCGGTCTCGGTGCTGCGGAAGGCCTCCTGCAGGACGACGAAGTCGCAGCGCGCGAGCGCCTCGCGCACCAGCTCCTGCTCGGGCAGCGACTGCGCGGGGTTGGTACAGGCGATCCACACCGCCTTCACCTTGCCCGCGCGCGCCGCCTCGAACAGCTCCACCGCGGTCAGGCCGGGCTTCTCGGGCACGCTGGGCACGCCCCACAGCCGCGCCACCTCCTCCCGATGCGCCGGGTTGGCGAGCTCGCGGTGCGCCGAGAGCAGGTTCGCGAGGCCGCCGACCTCGCGCCCGCCCATCGCGTTGGGCTGGCCGGTGAGCGAGAACGGGCCGCAGCCGGGGCGGCCGATCTTGCCCGTCGCGAGTGACAGCGCGATCAGCGCCGCGCCGCTGTGGGTGCCGTGCGCCGACTGGTTCAGGCCCTGGCACCAGAGCGACAGCGCCGCCGGCGACTGCCCCCACCAGCGCGCGGCGGTGACGATGTCCTCGGCCTTGATGCCGCACACCTGCGCGGCGATCGCCGGGGTGACGTCGCGCACGTGGTCGCGCAGCGCCTCGAAGCCCTCGGTGTGGGCGGCGACCCAGGCCTGATCGACGAAGCCTTCCCACAGCAGCACGTGCAGCATCGCGTTGTAGAGCCAGATGTCGGTGCCGGGCAGCACCGCCAGGTGCAGGTCGGCGCCGGCGGCGGTGTCGGTGCGGCGCGGATCGACGACGATCAGCTTCAGCTCGGGGCGCGCCTTCTTCGCGTCCTCGATGCGGCGGAAGGCGATCGGGTGGGCGTAGGCCGGGTTGGCGCCGGCGATCAGGATGCACTCGGCGTGGGCGAAGTCCTCGTAGGCGCAGGGCGGCGCGTCGGCGCCAAGGGTCTGCTTGTAGGCGGCGACCGCGCTCGACATGCACAGGCGGGAGTTGGTGTCGACGTTGTTGCTGCCGATCAGGCCCTTCATCGCCTTGTTGAAGACGTAGTAGTCCTCGGTCAGCAGCTGGCCCGAGATGTAGAAGGCGACCGCGTCCGGGCCGTGGGCGTTGATGACGTCGGCGAAGCGGCGGGCGGCGGTGTCGATCGCCTCGTCCCAGCCCACGCGCCGGCGCGGCTCGCCGCGGGCGTCGCGCAGCTCGGGGTGGAGCAGCCGCGTCTCGGGCTGAGCGCTGAAGTGCAGCGTCGCGCCCTTGGTGCACAGGCGGCCGAAGTTGGCCGGGTGTTCCGGATCGCCGCGCACGCCGCTGATGCGGGCGCCGTCGTGCTCGATGAGGACGCCGCAGCCGACGCCGCAGTACGGGCAGGTGGCTTTCGTTTCCATCTTGATCTCCGCGATCGGGGTCATAGGGGTCGAGGTCGGGGGGTCGAGGTCGGGATCTCGTTTCTGTTTTAGTTCCGGCTGAGCAGGAACAGCAGGATCAGGTTCAGCAGCAGCGAGGCGCCGGCGACCAGCTTCAGCGCCAGCCGCGGGTTGCGCTCGATGAGCGGCATGCGCCGGCGCGAGGCGAGCGGGCGGTGGGCGCCGCGCTCGAGCGCGAGCAGGAACTCCTCGGCGGTCTCGAAGCGCTCCTTCGCCTCGCGCGCGCAGGCCTTCAGCAGCACGTCCTCGAGCCAGGCGGGCGTGTCGGGGCGGTAGCGCGTCGGCGGCACCGGCGCGCCGAAGCGCGGGTGCTGGAAGGGCTCGACCTCGCCGTAGGGGTACTTGCGCGTCAGCAGTTCGTACAGCGTGACGCCGCAGGCGTAGAGGTCGGAAGCCTCGTTCGCCGCGCCGCCGGCGAAGAGCTCGGGCGCCATGTAGGACGGCGTGCCGGGGTTGTTGATCTCGCGCAGGTCCTCCGCGTCCGACGCCGCGACGCCCAGATCGAGCAGGCGCAGCTGGCCGTTGCGGTCGAGGTGGACGTTGTCGGGCTTGACGTCGCGGTGGACGATGCCGAGCCGGTGCAGCGCCGCCAGGTTCTTCAGCAGCGCGCGGCCGATGTCGACCAGCTCGTGCGGCAGGTAGCGGTGGCCGCGGGCAAGGCCGGCGCGCAGCGTCTCGCCCTCGTGCCAGCTCATCAGGTAGTACAGGTGCGCACGCTGCGGATGGTCGAAGACGCGCGGGAAGCCCTGGCCGGGCACGCGCCGCGCGAGCCACTCCTCGCGCACCAGGGCACGCATCGCCTCCTCGTCGTCGCCGGCCTCGGGGCGCAGCGTCTTCAGCACCAGCGCCTCGCCGCCGGCGAGCCGGGTGACGCGGTACAGCAGCGTGAGGCGCGAGGCGTGGAGCAGCTCGTCGACGCGCAGGCCGTCGAGCGTCTCGCCCGCCTTCAGCCGCGGCGGCAGCGGCAGGCGGCGGCCGCCGGCGAGGCGGTCGCGCAGGTTGTCGGGCGGCAGCGCGTCCACGTTGGCCACCAGCGCGGTGCTGTTGTCGCTGGTGCCGCAGCGCAGCGCGTCGCGCACCAGCGCCTCGGCCGCGGCCTGGGCGTCGGCATGCGCGTGCAGGGTGTCGGCGATGCCGGCGTCACCGAGCGCGTTCCACACGCCGTCGGTGACGAGCACGAAGCGGTCGCCGGCGGCCAGTTCGCCGTCGTCGTAATCGACCAGCAGCCGGGCCTCGAGGCCGATCGCGCGGCGCAGCACGTTGTCGAGTTCCGGGTGCTCCCAGGTGTGGTCTTCGGTCAGGCGCAGCAGCCGTCCGTCGTGCCAGCGGTAGGCGCGCGAATCGCCGACGTGGGCGACATGGAAGCGCCGCCCGCGCAGCACCACCGCGGACAGCGTCGTCGCCATGCCGGCGTAGTCGCGCGACTTCGCCGACTGCGCCAGCAGCCAGCGGTTGACCGCGCCGAGCACGGTGTCGAGCGACTTCTCCACGCTCCAGGTTTCCGGCGTCGAGAAGTAGTCGGCGAGCAGGCTGCGCACCGAGTATTCGGCGGCCTCGCGGCCGTGGGCGTGGCCGCCTACGCCATCGGCCACCGCCAGCAGCATGCCCTTGGCGGCGAGCTCGGCGCCTTCGGGCGTGGCCGCGCCGACGAAATCCTCGTTGCGCGGCCGCGGCCCCGGCTGGGTGGCATGACCGATGCTGACTGCGAGCGGCATGGCGGCGGGCCGGAGCGCGGCGTCGCCGGCCGCCGGCTCATTCACTGGGATGTTCATGATAGCGCCCATCGCCGCCGGCCCGCGCCACTCAGATCTTCGCCGAGGTCAGGTGCGGCGCGCCCCAGGTGGTGCGCCAGCGCGTCTTGACCACGGTGAGGCCGAGCAGCGCCACCACCGCCAGGCCGGCGAAGATCAGGAAGCCGAGCTGGTAGCTGCCGGTCGCCTGGCGCGCGAAGCCGAGCGAGGACGCCAGGTAGAAGCCGCCGACGCCGCCCGCCATGCCCACGAGGCCGGTCATGACGCCGATCTCGCGCCGGAAGCGCTGCGGCACGAGCTGGAACACCGCGCCGTTGCCCATGCCGAGCGCGAGCATGGCGAGCATGAACACGATCAGCGCGACCCATGCCGCCGGCAGGTCGAAGCTGACGATGGCGAGGAACACGGCGGCGAGCAGGTACATCACGGTCAGGCTGCGGATGCCGCCGATGCGGTCGGCCACCGCGCCGCCGATCGGGCGCACCAGCGAGCCGGCGAAGACGCAGGCCGCGGTGAAGTAACCGGCCATCTTGGCGTCCAGCCCGTACTGGGTGTTGAAGTAGATCGTCAGCGAGGACGCCAGGCCGACGAAGCCGCCGAAGGTGACCGAGTAGAAGAACATGAACCACCACGCGTCCTTGTCCTTCAGGACCTTGAAGTAGTCGGCGAGCGGCTTCGCCGGCGGGCACTCGGGCGCATCCTTCGCCACCACGAGGTAGAACACGAGCACGAGCACGAGCGGGATCAGCGCCAGGCCGAAGACGTTGGTCCAGCCGAAGGCCGCCGCCAGTCCCGGGGCGAACAGCGCGGCGAGCGCGGTGCCCGAGTTGCCGGCCCCGGCGATGCCGAGCGCGGTGCCCTGGTGCTCGGGCGGATACCAGCGCGAGGCGAGCGGCAGCGCGACCGCGAAGGCCGCCCCGGCAAAGCCGAGGAACACGCCCAGCAGCAGGGTCTGCTCGTAGCTGTGGATGCCGAACTGCCACGCCACGAACAGCGCGCCGATGACGATGAGCTGGCCGATGGCGCCCGCCAGCTTCGGCTTCAGGTGATCGACGAGCACGCCCATGACGATGCGCAGCACCGCGCCGGCAAGCACCGGCAGCGCCACCATGAAGCCCTTCTGCGCGTGGTCGAGGCCGAGGTCGGCGGCGATCTGCACGCCGAGCGGGCCGAGCAGCACCCACACCATGAAGGCCAGATCGAAGTAGAGGAAGGCGGCCAGCAGCGTAGGCGTATGACCGGCCTTGAGGAAGGCTTTCTTGTCCATGGCAGGACTCCTGGGTAGTCGTTATCGGGGCAGCAGGCCGCCCCGCCGCGCCGGCAGCCGGCGCAGCGTGGTCCGTCGAACGGGGGGCGAAGGTGAAAGGGCAGCCGGGGCGGGTCAGACCTTCAGCAGGACCTGGCCGTCGACCAGCTTCACCGCGAAGGGCTTGCTGCAGCCGACGTCGGGCGCCACCGCCTCGCCGGTCTCGAGCTGCAGCTTCCAGCCGTGCAGCGGGCAGGTGACCTGGCGCCCATGGACGATGCCCTGCGACAGCGGCCCGCCCTTGTGCGGACACTTGTCGTGCATCGCGAACACCTCGTCCTCGGCGTTGCGGAAGATGGCGATGTCGCCGTGGCGCGAGGCCACCACGCGCGCGCCGAGCACCGGGATGTCGGTCAGCGCGCAGATCGTCTTCCAGCCGGCGTCCGCGGTCTCGGTGGCGGGCGTGGCCGCCGGATTGGTGGTCAGGGTCATGGTCGTCCTCAAGCTTCCAGGGTTTCAAACTGACGGCGCAGCGCGGCTTCGGCGTCGTCGCCGGCACGCTGGGCCCAGGGATCCTTGTAGTCCTGCACCGCGAACAGCAGGCGCTCGTACAGCGCCTTGCGGTTCGCCGCGTCCTCGACCACCAGCTTCTTGACGTGCTCGAGGCCGACGCGCTGCACGTAATGCACGGTGCGCTCGAGGTAGTAGCCCTCCTCGCGGTAGAGCTGGAGGAAGGCGGCGGAATACTCCATCACCTCCTCTCGGCTGGCGACCTTGCACAGGAACTGCGCGACCTCGGTCTTGATCCCGCCGTTGCCGGCGACGTAGAGCTCCCAGCCGGAATCGACGCCGATCACGCCGACGTCCTTGATGCCGGATTCGGCGCAGTTGCGCGGGCAGCCGGACACCGCGAGCTTGACCTTGTGCGGGCTCCACATGCCGAACAGCATGCGCTCGAGATCGACCCCCATCGCCATCGAGCGCTGCGTGCCGAAGCGGCAGTGCTCGGCACCGACGCAGGTCTTCACCGTGCGGATGCTCTTGCCGTAGGCGTGGCCGGAGGCCATGCCGAGGTCCTTCCACACCAGCGGCAGGTCCTCGCGCTTGACGCCGAGGAGATCGATGCGCTGGCCGCCGGTGACCTTCACCGTGGGGATCTGGTACTTGTCGGCGACGTCGGCGATGCGGCGCAGCTCGTCCGGCGTGGTCAGCCCGCCGAGCATGCGCGGCACCACCGAGTAGGTGCCGTCCTTCTGGATGTTGGCGTGGGCGCGCTCGTTGATGAAGCGGCTCTGCGGATCGTCCTGCGCCTCGTGCGGCCAGGTCGAAATCAGGTAGTAGTTCAGCGCCGGGCGGCAGGTCGCGCAGCCGTTGGGCGTCTTCCACGCCATCATCTCCATCGCCTGCGGGATCGTCAGCAGCTTGTGCTGGCGGATCGCCTTGCGCACGTCGCCGTGCGACAGCTCGGTGCAACCGCACACCGCCTTGTCGTGCGCGCTGACCGCCTGGTAGGCGCCACCGACGGTGGAGGCGAGGATCTGCTCGACCAGGCCGGTGCAGGAGCCGCAGGAGGACGCCGCCTTGGTGTGCTTCTTGACGTCGTCGAGGGTGAACAGCCCCTTCTCCTTGATCGCCTTGACGATCGTGCCCTTGCACACGCCGTTGCAGCCGCACACCTCGGCGGTGTCGGGCATGCTCGCGGCGCGGTTCTCGCCCTTGTGGCCGGCATCGCCGAGGTGGTTCTGGCCGAACATCAGGTGGTCGCGGATCTCGTGGATGTCCTGCTGGTCCTTCATCAGTTGGAAGTACCACGCGCCATCCGCGGTGTCGCCGTACAGCACCGAGCCGACGATGCGGTTGTCCCTGATGACGACGCGCTTGTAGACCCCGCCCTGCTTGTCGTGCAGCACGATCTCCTCGGTGTCGGGGCCGCCGGCGAAGTTGCCCGCCGAGAACACGTCGATGCCGGTGACCTTGAGCTTGGTCGAGGTCACCGAGCCCTCGTAGCGGCCGATGCCGAAGTTGGCGAGGTGGTTGGCGCACACCTTGCCCTGCTCGAACAGCGGCGCCACCAGGCCGTAGGCCACGCCGCGGTGGGCGACGCATTCGCCGACGGCATAGATGCGCGGGTCGGTGACGGTCTGCAGCGTGTCCGAGACGTGGATGCCGCGCACCCGGCCGCTGCCACAGTAGATGCCGGCCGATTCAGCGAGGGCGTAGTTGGGACGGATGCCGGCGGCGACGACGACGAGGTCGGCCGGAATCTCGCTGCCATCCTTGAAGCGTACCGCGCCGACCCGGCCCGACTCGCCGGCGAGCAGCGCCTCGGTGTTGCGCGCCAGCATGAACTTCATGCCCTTCGCCTCGAGCGAGGCCTGCAGCATGTCGGCCGCGGCCTTGTCGAGCTGGCGCTCCATGATCCACTCGGCCAGATGCACGACGGTGACGTCCATGCCGCGCAGCATCAGGCCATTGGCGGCCTCCAGGCCGAGCAGGCCGGCGCCGATCACCACCGCGTGCTGGTACTGGCCGGCGGCCGCGATCATCGCCTCGGTGTCGGCGATGTCGCGGTAGCCCAGCACGCCCGGCAGGTGCATTCCCGGGATCGGCGGGGTGAAGGGGGTCGAGCCGGTGGCGAGCAGCAGGCGGTCGTACTCGGCCTCGACGACGCTGCCGTCCTTGCCCTCGGCAACGACGCGGCGGCGCACGCGGTCGATCTTCTTGACCTCGCAGCCGGCGTGCAGGGTGATGCCGTTGTCGCGGTACCAGTCGAGATCGTTGAGCATGATCTCGGGCAGCGTCATCTCGCCGGCCAGCACCGGCGACAGCAGGATGCGGTTGTAGTTGCCGTGGGGCTCGGCGCCGAACACGGTGATGTCATACATGTCGGGGGCGAGCTTGAGCAGTTCCTCGACGGTGCGCACACCGGCCATGCCGTTGCCGACGAGTACGAGCTTCATTTTTTTCATGGTGTTTCTCCAGCAGAAGGGGAATTCAGGCGGCGACCCGCACGACGGAGTCGGCAACGGGGTCGGGAAGCGCGGGAGCGAGCGCGGCGCAGTGCGCCAGCGCGGCGACCTCGCCGACGACGATCAGCACCGGCGCCGCGAGGCCTTCCGCGGCGACGCGCGCGGGCAGCTCGGCGAGGGTGGTGACGACGTGGCGCTGCGCCGCGGTGGTGCCGGCGGCGATCGCGGCCGCCGGCGTGTGCGGCGCCATGCCGGCGGCGATCAGGCGGGCGGCGATGTTGAGCAGGCGGCCCAGGCCCATGTAGATCACCAGCGTCGTGCCGCACCGGGCCAGCGCGTTCCAGTCCGGTTCGTCACAGCCGTCACCGGCCGTGCCGGGGACCAGGGTGACGCCGTGGGTGTGGGCGCGGTGCGTCACCGGGATGCCGATCGCGGCCGGCACCGCGATGCCGGCGGTGAGGCCGGGCACCACCTCCACCTCGATGCCGAGCGCGCGCAGGTAGTCCACCTCCTCGCCGCCACGGCCGAAGACGAAGGGGTCGCCGCCCTTCACGCGCGCCACGGTCAGGCCGAGGCGGGCGAAGCGCGCCATGGCGCGGTGGATGAAATCCTGCGCCACCGACTTCATGCCGCCGCGCTTGCCGACCCGCAGCACGCGCGCCGCCGGCTTCGCCAGCGCCAGCACCTCGTCGCTGACGAGCGCATCGACGAGCAGCACGTCGGCCTCGCCGATGGCACGGGCGGCACGGACTGTCAGCAGGTCTGCGGCACCGGGACCGGCTCCAACGAGCAACACCTTGGCCATGATCGAACTCTCCACTGGAAACGCAAAAAAGACGGCGTCGCGCCGTTCCGCCGGACAGGGGAGTCCGGTGGAACGGCGGACGCCGTTGTCCGCATGCTCTACTTCAAGCACTGCGCCGGAGCCTCGTTGCCCTGGCAGATGGACTCCTTATCGCAAGATGGATGCCAGCCCGTGCATTATTTTACAAGCCATTGTTTTTTATATATTTTTTGCACAAAGCCCGGTTCACGCGAAAAACTCGCACGGCGCCCTGGAGGCACCATTGAGGTGCATCGGCTGTGATGCTGCACCACAACATAGCGCGCACCGGCCAGGCGGAAGCCGGCAAGGGAAGGTGCCTGGGGCAGGAAGGGAGGCTTGGCCGCGGCCTCAGCCGCGCGCGCCGGGGGCAGTGCTCAGGCCGTGCGAACCGCCCGACCACTCGCGCCTCAGCCGCGCGCGCCGGGGGCAGGGGCCGGCGCCACCGTGCAATGCGGCCAGGCCTTGCGGCGC
Source organism: Thauera sp. (assembly GCA_024710965.1). Classification (GTDB taxonomy): domain Bacteria; phylum Pseudomonadota; class Gammaproteobacteria; order Burkholderiales; family Rhodocyclaceae; genus Thauera. The sequence goes on from JANJTU010000163.1 coordinate 21,705, forward strand.
ATGGGTGAGGAGCGCGCGATGGAGCTGGACCAGCTGCGCGCCGGCCTGCAGGCGGGCCGCCACTTCGGCGGCGGAATCGACGCCGCCGACGCTGATCAGGCAGACGCGCGACCCGATCGCCGCCGCCAGCTCGGCGAGGCAGGCATGCACGCGCGGGCGCGCGCCCACGCCTTCGGCCGAGAGCAGCAGGCCGTCGGCACCGTTGGCGACGAAGGCGGCGGCGACCGCGACCGGAGCGGCGGCGAGCCAGGCGGCGGGCAGCTTCGCGACCAGCGGCAGCGCCGGCCGCTGCCCAAGGCGGTCGCGCGCCCGCGCCAGGGCGGCGACGACGGCGGCGAAGTGCGCCGGCGAGGGGCAGCCGCGGCCGGGATTCAGGGTGAGGTAGTCGGCGCCCGGGTGGAAAAGGCGAAAGGCAGCGAGGAAGGCTTCTTCCGCCTGCGCCCAGCCGATCTGGGCGGGCTTGCCGATGCTGATGCCGCAGCGCACCCACCGCTCGGGCGGCCGCCACCGCGGCGGCGTGCCGAGGCCGGTGGCGGCCGTCAGCGTGCCGATCTCGACCGCGCCGAGGCCGAGGCGGTGCGCGCCGGCGAGTAGCCGACCGTGGCGGTCGAAGCCGGCGGCGAGCCCGAGGGGGCCGGGGAACTCGAGCCCCATCGCGCGCACCGCGGCGGCGCCCTGCCCGGCCTCGTCCGCACCCTCAGCCACACGCCGCTGCAGCCGCGCCACCGCCCAGCGGGTGCGCAGCGCGCGCGCGCTGAGCGGCGCGATCATGCCTGCGCGCGCCCCCGCGCGAACGCATCGAGGAAGCCCAGCAGGGCCTCGACCGCGCCGTCGCCAATGCCGTTGTAGAGGCTGATGCGCACGCCGCCCACGGCCGGATGGCCGCGCAGGTCGCGCAGCCCGGCCGCCTCCGCCGCACGCAGGAAGTGCTCGGTCGTCTCGTCATCGGCGAGGCGGAAACAGGGATTGACGCGGGAGCGGAACGGCGCCTCGACCACGGGCCGGTAGACGCCGCCGCTGCCGTCGAACGCGGCATACACCGCCGCGCTGCGCCGCGCCAGCGCCGTGGCCATGGCGGTGACGCCGCCCTGCGCCTCGATCCAGTGCAGCATCAGGTGGGCGACGAAGATCGGGAACACCGGCGGCGTGCACAGGCGCGACTGCGCCTCGGCCTGCGCGGCGTAGTTCATGACCCGCGGCGTCGCCGGCGCGGCGCGGCCGAGCAGGCGCTCGTGCACGATCACGACGGTCAGGCCCGGGATGCCGATCGTCTTCTGCGTGCCGGCATAGACCAGCGCCAGGCGGGAGAAGTCGAGCGCGCGGGTGAGGAAGTCCGAGCTCATGTCCGCCACCAGCGGTAGCGGCAAGGCGGGGAGTTCGTCGTACTGCAGGCCGTCGGCAGTCTCGTTGCTGGTGAGGTGGCAGTAGGCGGCCGACGCGTCCACCGCCCAGTCGGCGAGCGGCGGGATCGCCCCCGCCCCGCGCGCGGCGACGCCGGCCTCGCCATAACGTGCGGCCTCGGCGAGCGCACGCAGCGACCAGTGGCCGGTGTCGACATAGAGCGCGCGGCCGCCTTCGCCGAGCAGGTTCAGCGGCAGCGCGGCGAACTGGGCGCTTGCGCCGCCGGCGAGGAAGAGCACGCGGAACGTGTCCGGGATCGCGAGCAGGCGGCGCAGGCAGGCCTCGGTCTCGGCCTGGATGCGGTGGAAGGCGGGCGAGGTGAAGGGCAGGCTCAGGATCGAGGCCGGCCGCGGCCGGCAGGCCTCGGCCACGGCGTCGGCGACCTCCGCCGGCAGCGGGCCGGCGGCCGCGGAGAAGCTGAAGCGCTCACCGCGCCGCAGGGCCGCCACTTCAGCCGAACAGGGCGAGCCCATGCGCGCCGGCCCCCATCAGGAACAGCACCGGGATCGACAGCAGGGTGTTGACCCGCGCCGACAGGAAGGTCACGCGCGAGGCCTGCAGCCGGACCTCGAGCGGCGCCGGCACGAAGCCGAGCACGCGCTTCTGGTGCGGCCACAGCACGAACCACAGGTTGCACACCATCAGCGCCGCGATCCAGATGCCCAGCCCGAGCGGCGCGAGCGTGCCCTGCAGGCTCAGCGCCGGCTCCAGCCAGCCGCGCTGCCACAGGATCAACAGGCCGCTGGCGAGCGTCACCAGCGAGGCGTAGCGGAAGGTGCCGTGCTCGCGCTGCATCAGCGCGCGCTGGCGCGGGCTGTCGGGATCGCTCAGGTCCGCCGCGGTGAGCGGCACGTAGCGCGAACGCGTCACCGCAGTGGCGTAGTTGTGGCCGATCCACACCAGCGCACCGCCGAAATGCAGCCAGCGGGCGAGGACTTCGATCAGGGTCTCCATGCCCCCCTCCTTCGCGCTCAGGCCGCCGCGCGCAGCAGCAGCGCGAGCACGACGGTGAGCACGACGCCGAGCAGCACCGTCACCAGCGACGAGTCGAGCAGCTTAAGCAGCATGATCGGCTCCGATGCGGGCGCGCGAGCGGGGCTCACTGCGGGGCTCGCTGCGCATCACCAGCGGCTTGAGCGTGCGCCCCGGCGCATGCGCCTGCGCGATCGCCTCGCCGATCAGGTGGTGGGCGGGCGAGCGCGAACAGGCCGGGTCGGTGTTGCAGGCGTCGCCGGTGAGGAGGAAGGCCTGGCAGCGGCAGCCGCCGAAGTCCTGTTCGCGTTCGCTGCACGAGCGGCAGGGCTCGCGCATCCATTCCTCGCCGCGGAACTTGCGGAAGGTGGGCGATTCGTTCCACAGCCAGGCGAGGCTGTGCTCGCGCACGGTGGGAAAGCTCAGGCCCTCGATCACGCGCGCCTCCTGGCAGGGCATCGCGGCGCCGTCGGGCGCGATCGTGAGGTGGATCGAGCCCCAGCCGTTCATGCACGCCTTGGGCCGGCCCTCGTAGTAGTCGGGGATGACGAAGTAGATCGTCATGCGCTCGCCGAGCCGTGCGCGCGCCGCCTGCACCGCGAGTTCGGCGGCCTCGAGCTGGGCGCGCGTCGGCAGCAGCTCGTCGCGGTTGAGCAGCGCCCAGTTGTAGTACTGGATGTTGGCGAACTCGAGGTAATCGACGCCGATGTCCTCGGCGAGCGCGAGGATGTCGGCGACCTGATCGACGTTGTGGCGGAACACCGGCACGTTGAGCACCATCGGGAAGCCGTGGGCCTTGATCTGGTGCGCCACCTTCACTTTCAGGTCGTGGGCACGCGCGCCGACGAGGCGGTCGGTGAGTTCGCGCTCGCTCGACTGCAGCGAGAGCTGGATCTGGTTCAGGCCCGCCTGCTTCAGCGCGAGCAGGCGCTCCTCGCTCAGGCCGACGCCGGAGGTGATCAGGTTGGTGTAGTAGCCGAGCGCGCTCGCCGCGGCGACCAGTTCCTCGAGGTCGTCGCGCAGCAGCGGCTCGCCGCCGGTGAAGCCCAGTTGCAGCGCGCCCAGTTCGCGGCCCTCGCGCAGCACCCGCTTCCACTCCTCGGTGGTGAGCTCGGCGTCCTCACGGCGCGCGAAATCGAGCGGATTGCTGCACCACGGGCATTTCAGCGGGCAACGGTAGGTGAGCTCGAGCACCAGCCACAGCGGCTTGCCCTGCCCGTCAAGCCTGACGACGGATCCATCCTTTGGCACGGAACACCTCCAGAAACTTGTAGACGCCCTCGGCCACGCGGGCCTCGTCGCCGGGATAGTGCTGCTGCAGTTCGGCCACCAGCTCGGCCACGGTGCGCGTGCCATCGCAGCGCGCGATGATGTCGCCGGCGGTCTGGTTCAGCTTGACGATGCCTTCCGGGTAGAGCAGGACGTGCGCGTCCTGCGTCGGCTCCCAGCGGAACAGGTACATCGGGTTGAGCGCATAGCGCTCGTCCGCGGCGGGGGGAGTGGTGGGAGGCGTGGCGGGGGAAGCAGCGGGGGGCACAGCGGGCGCGTTCATGCGGCAGGCTCCTGGGCGCGAAACGGGGGCGACCGCTGCCGCCCCCGCAGCTCAACGCACGTAGACGTAGGCGGTCACTTCAAAGCCCAGACGGATGTCGCAATAGGCGGGGTCGATCCACTGCATGGCTAGTCTCCTCGATGATGTTGGCGGGCCGGCCGGACGACCGACCCGCAGAGCCATCATGCGCGCCGGCACGCTGCCGGCAGAACCGCGGAATCACGGTTGCGGCATCAACGGAAACGGGAAGCAGGGCTCATGAAAAACATGATTCTTCGGCGCGTCGACGGGCTTTTGATGCACATCAAAGCCGACGGCGCGGCGCGCGCGCAGGCGCCCGCACCATTGCGGTGCACAATCGCCACCGGCGCGCACCAGCGGGGCGCGGCGAGCCGGATCAGAGCAGGTACTTCGCCATGTCGATGAGGTCCTGCGCAACCTGGGCGAGCGGCTTCGAGCGCTCCATCGCGAGCTTGCGCAGCGCCGCGTAGGCGGCTTCCTCGTCGAGCTGGCGGCTCTTCATCAGGATGCCCTTGGCGCGCTCGATCAGCTTGCGCTCGGACAGCTTCTTCGTCGCCGCCGCGAGCTCGGCCTTCGTCGCCTGATGCTCCTCGAAGTGCGCCACGGCGACGTCGATCACCGGCTTCAGGCGCGCGGGATCGAGGCCGTCGACGACATAGGCGGCGACGCCGGCCTTGACCGCGGCGCGGATCGTGTCGGGCTCGCCCTCGCGCGCGAAGATGATCACCGGGCGCGGCATCGCGGCGTTCATCACGGCGAGGTTCTCGAGCGTGTCGCGCGAGGGCGAGTCGGTCTCGATCAGGATGATGTCGGGACGCAGGGCCTCGATCTCGGCCGTCAGGTCGGCGGCCGAGCCGAGCACCGCCGCCACCTGGTGGCCGGCGAGCGCGAGCCCGGCACAGAGTTCGGCCGCACGGGATCGGGATTCATCGATGACGAGGACGCGGAGCATGGTCGGTTTCACGCAAGATTTGCGCCACGCCAGCGAGTGTCGCCGGCGTGGCGCCCATGGGCGTCGTCAGCGCGGGATCTCGCCGCGCTCCAGTGGCGATCGGCCCGCGCGCACCTGTTCCAGCAGCCCTTCCGCGGCACCGTCGGCGCCGCCCTGCCAGCGATCGAAGTGGAGCAGGCTTTCGAGCGGGCTGCGCGGCAGCCAGCCGGCGCTCTCGAGCTCGGGCTTGCTGTAGAAGTGGCTGACGTAGCCGACGCACAGGTAGGCGACCGGGATGATCTCGCGCGGGATGCCGAGCGCCTCGCGCAGCGCCTGCTGGTGGAAGATGCTGACCCAGCCCACGCCCAGGCCTTCGGCGCGCGCGGCAAGCCACAGGTTCTGCACCGCGCACACCGAGCTGTAGAGGTCCATCGCCGCGATGTGGGTGCGGCCGACGACGACCGGGCCGTTGCGGCTGCGGTCGCAGGTGATGCACAGGTTGATCGGCGCCTCGAGGATGCCTTCGAGCTTCAGGTTGCGGTAGGTGGTGCGCTTGCCCTCTTCGAACATCAGCTCGGCCTCGGCGTGGGCGACGCGGAAGGCGGCGTTGACCTGCTGCTTGACCTCGGGCGAGCGCACGACGATGAAGTCCCACGGCTGCATGAAGCCGACCGAGGGCGCGTGGTGGGCGGCAGTCAGCACCCGGGCGAGGACGTCGTCGGGCACCGGGTCGGGCAGGAACTGGCCGCGCACGTCGCGGCGGGTGTGGATGGCGCGATAGACCGCGGCGCGCTCGTCGGCGCTGAAGGACGGGTCGGACTGGATGTACTGCATCGGACTGCTCATGGTATTCCCCTTGTCGTGGAGCAGTGGGCAGCCGCCGGACCAGACGGCTGCGGACACGCTTCGAGGCCGGTCTTCCGGCTTGGGTTCGTCTCGTCCGGGCGCCTTCCCGGTCCTGCGGACCAGTGGCTGGCTACAAGCTTGCCCGGACAATCCCCGTTACGGCGCTGGGCGCGCGGCGGATTCGCACCGCCTTCCCGATTCTCCCGCGCGAGCGCGCGGGCACCTCGAAGCAATTGATGCCGATTTGTCGGCCCTGAAAGTCTAGCAGAGGGCCCGCCGGTGCGAGCCTCCGCCGGCCGCGCGGGGCATCGCGAGCCCCCGGGCGCGGCAAGGCGACGCCTTGCTCAGCCGCGCTGGCGCCGCGCCTCGAACAGGCAGATGCCGCTCGCCACCGACACGTTCAGGCTCTCGACGCTGCCGTGCATCGGGATCTGCGCCAGTTCGTCGCAGGTGTCGCGCGTCAGGCGGCGCAGGCCGTCGCCCTCGGCGCCAAGCACCCAGGCGAGCGGCCCCTTCTGGTCGACGGCGTAAACGGACTTCTCCGCCTCGCCGGCGGCGCCGACGACCCAGATGCCCGCTTCCTGCATCTCGCGCAGCGCGCGCGCCAGGTTCGTGACCGTGATGTAGGGCACGGTGTCGGCGGCGCCGCTGGCGACCTTCACTGCGGTGGCGTTGAGCCCCACCGCGCGGTCCTTCGGCGCCACCACCGCGTGCGCGCCGGCGGCGTCGGCCACGCGCAGGCAGGCGCCGAGGTTGTGCGGGTCCTGCACGCCGTCGAGCACCAGGATCAGCGCGTTCTCGTCGAGGCTGTCGAGCACGTCGGCGAGCTTGAGTTCGCGCCGCGTCGCATCGACGCGCGCGACCACGCCCTGGTGGCGGCGGGTGCCGACCATGGCGTCGAGGCGTTCGCCCTCGCTCGGAATCAGGCGCTTGCCGGCAGCCTCGGCGAGGGCGACGAACTTCTTCACCCGGGCGTCCTTGCGATCGCCCGACAGGTAGACTTCGAGCACCGAATCGGGCGACTGGCGCAGCTTGGCGGACACGGCATGAAAGCCGTAGATGAGACGGGACGAGGCGGTTTCGGGTGCTTTAGCCACGGCGTGAGCCCTTTGCGGAAGATTTGCCGGCGGAACGCGCGGCCGGCTTGGAGGCGCGCGATTCTACCGGCTTCGCCGCGGTGGCGGCCTTGCCGGCCGCGGATTTTCCGCTGCGGGAGGAGGCGGCCTTCGCCTTGCCCGCGGTCTTGCCTGCGCCGGCGGCGACCTTCTTCGCCTTCTTCGTCTCAGCGGCCGGTTTCGCCGCCTTCGCCGCGGATCGGGACTTCAGCCCCTGCGGCTGGGCTTCGCCTGCCGCCGCCCGCTTCTTCGGTCGCGCCGCGGGTATCGGCTCCTCGACCGGCGGCGTTTCCGGCGGCAGCCCGGCCTCCTCGAATGGCGACTCGAAGCGCGCCGCGGCCTTCGCGCTGCGCGAACGCGTCTTGCGCTGGGCCGCCGGGCTCGATTCCGGCGCCGCTGCCACGGCCGCTGCGGCAGTCTTCCGGCGCCGCGACGACGCCCCGGCGGCAGGCGCCGCTTCGGTCGCCCCGGCCAGTTCCGTGCCCGCCGGCGGCAGCGGCCCCTCGATCAGGCGGAAATCGATCTTGTTCGTCTCCATGTCCACCCGCACCAGTTGCACCCTGACCCGGTCGGAGAGGCGGAACTGCTTGCCGGTGCGCTCGCCCAGCAGCGCGTGGCGGGTCTCGTCGAAGTGGAAGTAGTCGCTGCCGAGGTCGGAGATGTGCAGCAGGCCTTCGATGAAGATGTCGTCGAGGGCGACGAAGAGGCCGAAGGGCACGACCGCCGACACGCTGCCGGTGAATTCCTCGCCGACGCGGTCCTGCATGAAGTAGCACTTCAGGAAGGCGACGACATCGCGCGTGGCCTCGTCGGCGCGGCGTTCGGTCATCGAGCAGTGCAGGCCGATGTCCTCCCAGTTGCCCGGGCGGTATTCCTCGCCCGCGAGCGCAGCCTTGATGCCGCGATGCACCAGCAGGTCGGGATAGCGCCGGATCGGCGAGGTGAAGTGGGTGTAGGCCTCGTAGGCGAGGCCGAAGTGGCCGACGTTGTCCGGGCTGTACATCGCCTGCTTGAGCGAGCGCAGCATCACGGTCTGCAGCAACTGGGCGTCGGGGCGATCCTTGACCTGCTCGAGCAGCTTCGCATAGTCGGCGGCGCGCGGCTCGTCGCCGCCGGTGAGGCCGAGGCCGAATTCCTTCAGGAACTCGCGCAGCTTGGCGAGCTTGTCCTCGGCGGGCGACTCGTGGATGCGGTACAGCGCCGGGTGCTCGCGCGTGGCGAGGAAGTCGGACGCGCACACGTTGGCGGCGAGCATGCACTCCTCGATCAGGCGGTGGGCATCGTTGCGCGTCTCGGCCACGATCTGCGCGATCTTGCCGTTGTCGTCGAAGATCATGCGCGTCTCGGTGGTCTCGAAGTCGATCGCGCCGCGCTTGGCGCGTGCCTTCAGCAGCACGCGGAAGAGCTTGTCGAGGTTCTCGAGGTGGGGAATCAGCTCCGCGAGTTCGTTGCGCGCGGCCGGATCCTTGTCGTACAGGGCCGCGGCGACCTGGGTGTAGGTCAGGCGCGCGTGCGACCAGATCACCGCCGGGTAGAAGCGGTAGGCCTTGATCGCGCCGGTCAGCGAGATGCTCATGTCGGCCACCATCGCCAGGCGCTCGACCTGCGGGTTGAGCGAACACAGGCCGTTCGAGAGCTTCTCGGGCAGCATCGGGATCACGCGGCGGGGGAAGTACACCGAGTTGCCACGGTCGAAGGCGTCCTTGTCCAGACCGCCCGCCGCCTCGACGTAGTGCGACACGTCGGCGATGGCGACGATGAGGCGGAAGCCCCGGCCCTGGCGCTCGCAATACACCGCGTCGTCGAAGTCCTTCGCCGTCTCGCCGTCGATCGTCACCAGCGGCAGCGCGGTGAGGTCCTCGCGCCCGGCCCAGTCCTTCTTGCGCACCTTGAGCGGCAGCTTGCGCGTCTCGACCTTGGCCTCGGAGGAGAACTCGAAGGGCAGGTCGTGCTTGCGCAGCGCGATCTCGATCTCCATGCCGGGATCGGCGTAGTTGCCCAGCACCTCGACGATGCGCCCGATCGGCTGGGCGAACTTGGTCGGCTGCTCGACCAGCTCGACGGTGACGATCTGGCCCGGCTGCGGCTTCTTGCGTCCGCCCGGCGCCACCAGGATGTCCTGCGCCAGGCGGCGGTTCTCGGGCACCACGATCATGACCCCGTGCTCGTTGATGACACGGCCGACGACGCGGCTGTTGGCGCGCTCGAGCACCTCGACGAGCTTGCCTTCGGGGCGGCCGCGGCGATCGGTGCCCGAGATGCGGACGATGACGCGGTCACCGTGCAGCACCTCGCGCATCTCCTTCGGGCCGAGGAAGATGTCGGGCTGGCCGTCGTCGCGGCGCAGGAAGCCGAAGCCGTCCGGATGGCCCTCGACGCGGCCCTTGATGAGGTCGGCCTTGGCCGGTAGCAGGTAGGCATCGCGCCGGTTGCGCACGAGCTGGCCATCGCGCTCCATCGCGCGCAGCCGCCGGTCGAAGTGTTCGAGCTCGTGCGGCTGGATGTCGAGCGCTTCGACCAGCGCCGAGAATGGCATCGGCACGCCGCGCTCGGCGAGCACCTGCAGCACGTATTCACGGCTCGGCAGCGGATGCTCATACTGCTGGGCCTCGCGCGCGTGGAAGGGGTCGGCGCGGCGGATTGCGCTCGCCTGCACCGGCACCGCACTGCCCTGCGCGGCTGCGGTCTTGCGTGCCGCACGGCTGCGGCTTGCGGATCGATTGGCGGTTTCTGCGCCTTTGTGCTTTTCAGTATTTTTCGTTTTGCGAGTCATTGACATTCTTCTTTGTGTGCTTATAATGCGCGTCTTCTTGCCCAGATGGCGGAATTGGTAGACGCACTAGTTTCAGGTACTAGCGCCGCGAGGCGTGGAGGTTCGAGTCCTCTTCTGGGCACCAGTTTCACGGAAAAGCCGCTCTTCGGAGCGGCTTTTTTGTTGCCCGCGCGCGACGCGCCGGGGTGAATTCCGCTCGCCCCGGACAAAGCCAGGCCTAAAAAGGGCTTTGCACTCCGGAATGCGTTTGCTATTATGCGCGTCCCTGCCCAGATGGCGGAATTGGTAGACGCACTAGTTTCAGGTACTAGCGCCGCGAGGCGTGGAGGTTCGAGTCCTCTTCTGGGCACCAGTTTCACGGGAAAGCCGCTCTTCGGAGCGGCTTTTTTGTTGACCGCCACCGGCAGCGGATTCCCATTCGTGGCCAGTCGGACTGCGCGGACGATCTCGACCGCCCCCTGGCGCCCGGCGTAAAAACCGAGGCCGGTTCGCGAACCGGCCTCGGCTGGGGATGAACGCTCAGGCACCGAAAGGATGGCGGCGCAGGATGGTCTCGTCGCGCTCGGGGCCGGTCGAGATCACGTCGATCGGGATCTCGCAGATCTCCTCGATCCGGTGCAGGTAGGCGCGCGCCTCCTGCGGCAGCGCGTCCCAGCTCTGCGCACCGAAGGTGGTGCCGCTCCAGCCCGCCATCGTCTCGTAGATCGGCTCGCAGCGCGTCACCTCCTCCGAGCCCATCGGCAGCAGGTCGATGCGCTTGCCGTCGAGC
>JANJTU010000261.1 GCA_024710965.1 Thauera sp.
CCGGCGAGCGCCCGCCGGCCATCGCGCAGGCGCGCGCCCAGCCGCTGGCCCGGGCCCGGCCCGCACGCGGCCGCGCCGCTGCCCGTCCCCCTGGCGGCAGCGCTCGTCGCGCCGGCGTTCGTCTTCACCACGGCGGCGCCACGCGCCGCCTCGCTCTCGTTCGCGGTCCCGGCCGCAGGCGCCAGGCCCGCCGCACGGTCCGCCATCGCCATCACCGTCATCTCGGCATCCTCCCCGTCAGGCCTTGAGCTTGAAGCTGCCGGCGTACTGCGCCGGCGCCTTGCCGTCCCACACCACGCCGTCGATCAGCCGGGCGCTGCGCAGGTCGCCCGCCGGCACCGCCACCCCGGCCGCGCTCGCGGCCTGGCGGTAGATGTCGACGCGGTTGATCGCCTTCGCCACCGCCAGGTAGTCGGGCTCGGCCTCGAGCAGGCCCCAGCGCCGGTGCTGGGTCAGGAACCACATGCCGTCCGACAGCCAGGGGAAGTTCACCTCGCCGTCGCGGAAGAATTTCATCGCGTGCGCATCGTCCCAGCGCTTGCCCAGCCCGTTCTGGTACTGGCCCTGCATGCGGCCGACGATGACATCGACGTCGGTGTTGACATAGGAGCGCGCCGCGATCGTCTCCGCGGTGAGCTGGCGGTTGGCCGCCGAGGCGTCGATCCAGCGCGAGGCCTCGAGCACCGCGGCGGTCAGCGCACGCGCGGCGTTGGGGTGCCTGGCCACCCAGTCGGCGCTGGTGCCGAGCACCTTTTCCGGGTGGTCGGTCCAGATCTCCTGGCTCGTCACCGCGGTGAAGCCGACGCCGTCGATGATCGCGCGCTGGTTCCACGGCTCGCCGACGCAGAAGCCGTGCATGTTGCCGACGCGCGCGTTGGCCACCATCTGCGGCGGCGGCACGACGATCGACTTGACGTCCTGGAAGGGATGGATGTCGTTGGCCGCCAGCCAGTAGTACAGCCACATCGCGTGGGTGCCGGTGGGGAAGGTCTGGGCGAAGGTGTAGGTGCCGGGCGCGCTCGCCGCGACGAGCTTCTTCAGCGCGGGGCCATCGATCGCGCCCTTGTCCTTCAGCTGCGAGGCGAGCGTGATCGCCTGGCCGTTGTTGTTGAGCGTCATCAGCACGGCCATGTCCTTCTTCGGCCCGCCGATGCCCAGGTGCACGCCATAGACGAGGCCGTAGAGCACGTGCGCGGCGTCCAGTTCGCCCGACACCAGCTTGTCGCGCACCGCCGCCCAGCTCGCTTCCTTGCTCGGGATGATCTTGATGCCGTACTTCTCGTCGAACTTCTGCACCGCCGCCATCACCACCGAGGCGCAGTCGGTGAGCGGGATGAAGCCGACGCGGATCTCCTTCTTCTCCGGCGCGTCCGAGCCCGCCGCCCACACCCCGCCGCTCGCCCCCAGCCCGCTCGCGCCCATCATCGCCGCTCCCGACAACATCATCGACCGCCGCAGGAAATCGCGCCGCGACACCGTGGTCCCACCGTTGACACCGTTCCCTTCGCTCATGGCCTGCACTCCCAAGACAAGTTGTAAAACCTGCAAAAAAGAACAGCGCCGCACCGCCCGAGCGGCGTCGCCGCAACCCGGGAGATGGACGCCGTTGTCCATGTCTTGAGCCGCACCGTCCTCGGTGCGGCCGACTGTCGAACCGCCGTTGATTCGACTTCAGGAGGGATAAAGCATCAGGCGTGCCAGGCTTGCCAAAAGCCGCGGCGACAGCGGCAAATCCTGTGCAAACAGCGGGTTTTCCGGGTGCGGATGGAGAGCGGAGGCGATACGGGGGCGTCGCAGCGGAAAGCACGAAGCCGCACTATTGCAGTGCACAAAGCACCGCTGCGCGCACTGCTTTGTGCGCGACGATGGGAGCAGCCGCACGCAGCCTGCACCGGCAATGGTGTCCACCGGCTGGTCGCCAACGCTCCGACCGGCGCGGCAGGCGGCGCTTTGCTAGACTTGGGCCAGACAGCACTGCACCGCATCCGACAGGAAGCCGGACCATGAAGCCCTCGGAACTGCTGAACCAGAATCGCGAAGCCGTGCGCGCCATCGCGCGACGGCATCGCATGGCCGACGTGCTCGTATTCGGTTCGGTGCTGACCGGGCGCGACACCGAGGCGAGCGACCTCGACCTGCTCGTGCAGCCGACCGCCGAGACCTCGATGATGGACATTGGCGCGGTCCAGTTCGAGGTTTCCGAACTTCTCGGCATTGACGTGGACGTCGTGACGCCCGCCGCCTTGCCCGAGAGCTTCAGGCAGCAGGTCCTGCAGCAAGCTCGCCCGCTATGAGCGAGGACATGCGCATCCGTGACTTCCTGCAGCACGTCCTCGAAGCCACGCAACGCATCGCCGAGTACACCGCCGGCCTCGATGACGTCGGCTTCCGGCGGAACACGCTGATCCAGGATGCTGTGATCCGCAACATGGAGATCATCGGCGAGGCGTGCAACAACATCCGCAAGCGCGCCCCGGCCTTCGCCCAGCAGCATGCCGACATCCCCTGGGGGCACGCGGTCGGCATGCGCAACGTCCTCTCCCACGGCTACTTCAAGGTCGACCTCGACGCCGTCTGGCGGACCGTCCGGCATGACGTGCCGGCCCTCGGGCAACGGGTGCGAGCGCTGCTCGCGGCATGCGAGCCGGACGACTGCCCCTGACGCATGCGCGGAGCGAACTGGCTCGGCGTGCGCCATCGACGCAGCGCCATTGCCGGGACTTTCTTGATCGAATCGAACGATTCGGCTGGCTCAATTGACGCGCTCTCGTAGGTCGGCGGACGCCCGGCCCCAGCAGCGGCCTCAATGCACGCCGGACTCGGCCAGCGCGGGGAGCCGGACTTCGGCCTGCGCCGGCTTCCCGAGCGGACCGCGCCACAGCACCCGCCCCGCCTGCGCCAGGCAGCGCAGCCGCCAGCTGAAGAAGACGTCGCCGATGAACTCGTCGCACTCCCACTGCGCCGAACCGATCGCCTGTTCGGCGGGCTGCCAGTCGCCGTCACACTGCGCGAGCAGCAGGCCGTCGTAGAAGTCGTCGCCGTGGTGGCTGATGCGCCCGTCGACCCAGCGCCGCACGCCCGACTCCACCGCGGCGTCGCCCCGCCACGCCGCGGCCAGCTGCGCCAGCTCGGCCGCCTCGACGCGGCGCGCGCGGGCGAGCAGGCGACCGAACGCGCGCGGTGCAAACTGGCTCGGCGTGCGCCGCCGGCGCGGGTCCGTGCCGGGCTCGGCGACCTCGACCACGCGCACATCCACGGCCGCCGCCGGCAGCACCGACGCCAGCCGCCGCCACCACAGCTGCGCCGAGCTGTGCGCGCCGAGCCACAGCAGGAGCGGCACGCCGGCCTCCGCCGCCTCGCTCACCTGGCCGTAGCGCGCCTCCTCCGCGTCGAACTCGGCCACCGCCGGCGGCGCCTCGGGCAGCAGCTGCGCCCAGTAGCGCGCACGGCTCGCCGCCCCGTCGGCGCTGCCGAGGGCGCCGAGCGCGCCGACGCAGTAGATGTCACGAAAGCGCAGCACCGGCGCTGCCGGCACCGCCCCACCCGCCATCGCCTCGCCCAGCACCCCGGCGGCGACGTCGCCGAGCACCAGGTGGATCGCTTCGTTCGCCATGGCGGGCTCCGTCCGATCGTGCGGGCGCGCGGGCCGCGCGTCCCCTGCAGGCAGAGGATCGCGCCAGACGGGCGGGAGTTCCGCGCCGCGCCGCCGTCAGCTCCCCCAGCGGTAGCGCACCCCGATCCAGCCGGCGCGCGGCGCGCCGGGGGCGACGAACTGCTCGCTGCGCCATTCTTCGGGGTCGTCCTCGAAGGCGTTGCCGGCGGCGGTGAAGGGGTTCTCGGCGAGCGCGCCGGAAGTCGCGTAGCGCTTGTCGAAGACGTTGTCGATGCGGCCGAACAGCGTCCAGCCCCCGCCGAGGCGATAGTCCGCATTCAGGTTCAGCACGGCGTAACCCGGCAGCTTGCCGCGGCCCTCGAACTCGTCGTCGGCGCGGTGTTCGTTGTTCTCGTTGCCGCGCACGTACTGGTCGGAGTAGGCGAGCAGGTCGGCGCCGACGCGCAAGGCGTCGCTCGCGCGCCAGCTCAACGCCAGCTTCAGCGCGTGCTGGGGCAAGCCGGGGATGCGGTCGCCAGGCTCGACGCGGATCTGGTCGTCGCCGCAGGACGGGTCCGCTTCGGCGCTGCTGTTGTTCTCGGCGACGACGCAGGCCGATGACTCGAAGGTCGCGCGCAGCCAGTGGTAGTTCAGCTGCCAGTCGAGGGCGCCGGCGGCACCGGCGAGGCCGAACTCGAGCCCCTCGCGGCGGGTCTTGCCGAAGTTGGTGAAGTAGCCCGCGCTGGTGGAGGTGCCGACGAACAGGATGTCGTCACGGTTGGTGGTGCGGAAGGCGCCGGCATTCCACTGCAGGCCGCCGTCGAGCCGGCCGCGCACACCGAGCTCGAAGGTGCGCGCCACGACCTGCTCGAGGAAGGGGTCGGAGGCGAGCGCGTTGGGCAGCGTGCAGGGCTTGTCCGGATTGGCGCAGCCGAGCTCGATCGGCGTCGGCGCGCGGTTGCCCTGGCTGAAGCCGCCGTACACCGTCAGCGCCGGCGTGGTCTGCCAGGTGAGGCCGAGCGCAGGGTTGAGCTTGCGGTAGGTGTAGTCGCCGTCGAGGTTGTCCGGCACGCCGGGGTTCAGGCGATCGACATTGACCACGCGGCTGCGGTTGTAGCGCAGCGCGCCGGTGAGCTGCACGCCCGGCGACAGCGCGATGCTGTCGGTGAGGTAGATGCTCGAGGTGCGGGTGCGGCCGGCGAGGCTGTTCTCGAGCTCGGCGTCCTCGTCCACGTCCACGCCGCGGTCGGCGGTGAGCTCGCCTTCCTGCGCGGTCTGGCGGAAGCCCGCCGTGCTGCGGTCGTGCGCGACGCCCAGCGCGAGCTGGTGGGCGCCGACGATGCGGCTCCATTGCAGCGCGGCGCCGGCGCCGCGCGGGGTGGTGGCCGTGCGGGTGAGCACGCCGTTGTCGTCGAAGCCGGGGTCGGCCTCGAACGCGTCCTCGTAGTCGTCGTTGCCGTCGCCGTTGAGCGTGCGGGTGCGGGTGCGGCGCAGATAGACGGTGGCGGCGAGCTGATCGCGCTCGCTGAGCCAGTGGCTGGCCGAGAGCGCCAGCAGGCTCATGTGGTTACGGGTCTGGTCGGGGTGGGTGAAGATCGCGCGGCGGCGCGCGCTCAGCATGCTCTCGGGCACCAGGCCGTTGCCGATGAGGTCGGTGCTGGCGCGGGCGAAGCTGAGGGCGAGGTCGGTGCCGCCGCGCTTCCAGCCCAGCTTGCCGAACAGCTGCGCCACGTCGGACGGCGAATGGTCGCGCCAGCCGTCCTCCTTCATGCCCTCGGCGGCGAGGAACCAGTCGAGCTCGTCCTGCTTCCCGCCGTGCTCCAGCGCCAGGCTGCGGCGCGCGAACGAACCCGCCTCGGCCTCGATCGCGGTGCCCGGATGGCTGTCGCCGCGCTTGGTCTGGATCGCCAGCGCGCCGCCCAGGGTGTTGAGGCCGTAGAGCGGGTTCGAGCCCGGGACCAGGGTCATCGAGGCGATCGCCGCGCGCGGGATCAGGTCCCAGTGCACGACGTCGCCGAAGCCCTCGTTCACGCGCACGCCGTCGAGGAACACCGACAGGCCCTGCGGCGTGCCCAACAGCGGCGACGCGGTGAAGCCGCGGTAGTTGAGATCGGCCTGGTAGGGGTTGCCCTGGGTCTCGTTCACGTTGACGCCCGCCAGCCGGCGCTGCATCGCCTCGGCGAGCGAGACGCCGCCGGCTTCGCGCACCGCCGCCGCGTCCAGGGTCTGGACGTTGGCCGGAATCTGGTCGCGCGGCAGTTCGAGGCCGGGCAGCAGCGTGGTGCCGATGACCGTGAGCGCAGGCGCGAGCTGTTCGCCGGCGCGCTGCTGCGCATGGGCGCTGCCGCCCGCCGCGGCCGCCACCGCGAGGGCGAGGAGCGAGAGGCGGCCGAAGGGGCGGCACGGCTGCGCCCGACACGGGCCGGCGCGGCGATCGGCGGCGGCCCGGCGCCGGGCGTCGGGTGAATTCGGTGAACGGCTCATGGCGGCTTGTCTCCCTGATTCTGGTTTGGGCGTCGCGCGCCTCGCCCCTGCCGGGTCGGCGGAGGCGGCGCGGTCGGCCGATTCTAGGGAGATCGTCCTCGCCGCACCCGGGACGCCCGCCGTCACGAGCCGGGAATTCTTCCCGACCTGACATCCACGGCACATGAATTGCTTCGCACACCGATCGAGCCGCTGGCCGCGGCCGCCCGGCGTGGGGCCCGGCGTGCGGCCGCGGCCGCCGTCACTTCAGCATCAGGCGGCGGGCGAGGCGGTGCAGGTTGGCGCTGTTGAGCCCGAGTCGGCGCGCGGCGGCCGACCAGTTGCCGTCGCACACCGCCACGGTGTGGCGGATCAGCCCGGCCTGGAAGACGTCCACCGCCTCGCGCAGCCCGCCTGCGCTCAGGGCGGCGTCGGCCGGCGGCGGGCTCGGGGCCGCGGCAGCGGCGTCGCCAGTGGTGGCGGTGGCGGGCAGGTCGAGGTTGAAGTGGGCGGGCGCGAGCAACACGCCGCCACCGCCCTGCTCCGCGCGCGCCAGCACCGCGGCGCGGTGGATCGCGTGCTCGAGCTCGCGCACGTTGCCGGGCCAGGGGTAGCGCTGCAGCGTGGCGAGCGCGGGCCGGCTCAGCGCCAGGCTGGCGAGGCCGAGCTGGCTGCGGCAGCGTTCGCAGAACAGGCCGCTGAGCAGCGCGATGTCCTCGGCGCGCTCGCGCAACGCGGGCACGGTGAGCGGGAACACGCTCAGGCGGTGGTAGAGGTCGGCGCGGAACGCGCCCGCGAGCACCGCGGCCTTGAGGTCGCGGTTGGTGGCGGCGAGGATGCGCACATCGACCTTGAGGCTGCGGTCGTCACCGATGCGCTGCAGGTCGCCGTACTGCAGCACGCGCAGCAGCTTGGCCTGCAGCGTCAGCGACAGCTCGCCGATCTCGTCGAGGAAGAGCGTGCCGTGGTCGGCCATCTCGAACTTGCCGGCGCGATGGTGGGTGGCGCCGGTGAAGGCGCCCTTGACGTGGCCGAACAGCTCGCTCTCGGCCACCGACTCGGGCAGCGCGGCGCAGTTCAGGTACACCAGCGCGTGCGCAGCGCGCGGCGAGGCCTGGTGGATGGCCTTCGCCACCAGCTCCTTGCCGACGCCGGTCTCGCCCATGATCAGCACGTTGAGCTCGGAGCCGGCGACCACCGCGATCTCCTTCTTCAGCTGCAGCATGCCGGGCGACAGGCCGATGATCTCGTCGGCGCCGGCGCGGCTCGGCGCCGAGGCGGCGATCGGCGCCACGGTCTGGCGCTCGAGGCGCTCGACCAGCAGCGCGTTGCTCAGCGCCGCCGCGGCCAGGGCGCCGATCAGGCGCAGCGCCTCGTCGTCGAAGCGGTCGAACTGCGCCGGGTCGTAGCCGTCGATGGTGAGCGCGCCGATCAGGCTCTGATCGGCGAACAGCGGCAGGCCGATGCAGGCATGCACCTTGAGCTGCTCGCGGCTGGGCAGGATCAGGTTGTCGTAGGGGTCGGGGAGCTGGCTGTCGGCGGGAAAGCGCACCACGTCGCCGGCGCGCGCGATCGCCTCGAGGCGCGGATGCTCGGCGAGGCGGAAGCGCCGGCCGAGCACGTCGGGGGCGAGGCCGTCGGTGGCAAGCGGGCGGAACTGCTGGCCCTCGTAGCGCAGCAGCGCGAGCGCGTCGCTCAGCAGCAGCTGGCGCAGGCTGTTGACCAGCTGCTGGAAGCGGTCCTGGGTGGAGATGCCCCATTGCAGGTCGAGCGCAATGCGGGCGAGGCTGTCGAGCGAGAGGGCCATGGCGTGTCTTTTTGAGTCGGCGTCGTCATCATGACAATGGCTGGCATTTGTCACATTGACTCTATTCTGACGTAATCTTCTTTGGATTCCTTGACTTAGCGCATGGCACGCGTCCTGCTATAGAGGCTGGCTCCTCTCCACAACCCCTCTGTAAGGCAAGGCAAGCGCATGACCATTCTGCTGAAGGAAAACATCCACTGGGTCGGCCAGCGTGACTGGGAAGTCCGCGACTTCCACGGCACCGAGTACAAGACGCTGAAGGGCACGAGCTACAACAGCTACCTGATCCGCGAAGAGAAGACCGTGCTGATCGACACCGTCGATCACCGCTTCAGCCGCGACTTCATCCGCAACCTGGCGAACGAGGTCGCGCTCGCCGACATCGACTACATCGTCATCAACCATGCGGAAGAGGACCACGCCGGCGCGCTCTCCGAGCTGATGGCGCACATCCCCGGCACGCCGATCTACTGCACCGCCAACGCCATCGACTCGATCACCGGCCACCATCACCAGCCGCACTGGAACTTCGTCCCGGTGAAGACCGGCGACAGCCTGGACCTCGGCAACGGCAAGCAGCTCGTGTTCATCGAGACGCCGATGCTGCACTGGCCCGACAGCATGATGACCTACCTCAGCGGCGACGCCGTGCTGTTCAGCAACGATGCCTTCGGCCAGCACTACTGCGACGAGCACCTGTTCAACGACGAGGTCGACCAGCAGGAGCTGATGGAGCAGTGCCTGCGCTACTTCGCCAACATCCTCACGCCGTTCGGCGCGCTGGTGACGGCCAAGATCAAGGAAGTGCTCGGCTTCAACCTGCCGCTGACGATGATCGCCACCGCGCACGGCGTGGTGTGGCGCGACGACCCCGCGCAGATCGTCGCCAAGTACCTCGAATGGGCCGCCGACTACCAGGAGAACCGCGTCACGCTGTTCTACGACAGCATGTCGAACAACACGCGCATGATGGCCGACGCGCTCGCGCAGGGCATCCGCGAGGCCGACCCCGAGGTCGCGGTGAAGGTGTTCAACATCGCCCGCCACGACAAGAACGAGATCCTGACCCACGTGTTCCGCTCGAAGGCGATCCTGGTCGGCTCCTCGACCATGAACAACGTCATGATGCCCAAGATCGCCGGCATGCTCGAGGAGATCGCCGGGCTGCGCTTCCGCAACAAGCGGGCGGCCGCCTTCGGCAGCTACGGCTGGAACGGCGGCGCGGTCGACCGCATCCAGAGCCGCCTGATCGATGCCGGCTTCGCCACGTCGCTGGCGCTGAAGCTCAAGTGGCGCCCGGACGGCGACGGCCTCGAAGCCTGCCGCGCCCACGGCCGCGCGCTCGCGCGCGAGTGGGGGGGCAAGGCGGCCGCGGCCGTGGTCCGGCCCGATCTGCCGCCCCCTCCCCGCCCGCTCGCCGCGCCGCCGCCCGCCCCGAAGGCGGCTGCCTCCGGCGACTGCGGCCCGGCGATGCAGTGCGGCGTGTGCCAGTGGGTGTACGACCCCGCCCGCGGCGAGCCGATGCAGGGCGTGGCGCCCGGCACGCCGTGGGCCGAGGTGCCCGACGGCTTCCTCTGCCCCGAGTGCAGCCTCGGCAAGGAAGTCTTCGTCCTCGCCCAGGAGGCGTTCGCATGAAGGGCGAGATCCTCATCATCGGCGCCGGCTTCGCCGCCTACCAGCTGGTCCGGAGCCTGCGCAAGCTCGACGCGGAGCAGCCGATCCGCCTGGTCACCCGCGACAGCGGCGACGAGTACAACAAGCCCGAGCTCAGCCACGTCTTCAGCCAGGGCCGCAGCGCCGCGGCGCTGACGCGGCTGAGCGCCGCGCAGTTCGCCGAGCAGCATCACGTCGCGCTGCAGCCTGCGACGCAGGTCGAGGCGATCGAGCCGCAGGCGCGCCGCATCCACACCGCCAGCGGCAGCCACGACTACGCCCAGCTCGTGCTCGCCACCGGCGCGAGCGCGATCGTGCCGCCCATCCCCGGCCGCGAGCTGCTGCTGACGCTCAACAGCCAGCGCGAGTACGCCGCCGCCGAGCCGCAGCTGCGCGACGCGCGCCGCGTGCTGGTGCTGGGCGCGGGCCTGATCGGGACCGAGCTGGCGATGGACCTGCTCGCCAGCGGGCGCGAGGTGGTGCTGGTCGATCAGGCTGCGAGCGTGCTCGCCGCGCTCATGCCGGCCGCGCTCAGCGCCCGCCTGCAGGCGCGGCTGGTCGCCGACGGCGCCGAGCTCTGCCTCGGCACCAGCGTCGAGCGCCTGGAGCGCGTTACCGGCGGCCTGCGCGCCACCCTCGGCGGCGGTCGCCAGCTCGACTGCGACGCCGCGATCGCGGCCATCGGCCTGCGCCCCAACACCGCGCTCGCGCACCAGGCCGGGCTCGCCGTCGGCCGCGGCATCCGGGTCGACCGCCATCTGCAGACCAGCGCCGCGCAGATCTTCGCGCTGGGCGACTGCGCCGAGCTCGACGGCCGCGTGCTGCCCTTCCTGCAGCCGACCCTGCTCGCCGCCGGCGCGCTCGCCCGCACCCTGCTCGGCCAGCCACAGGCGCTGACCCTGCCGCCGATGCTGACGCGGGTGAAGACGCCGCGCCTGCCGATGCAGCTCGCGGGCGACACCAGCGGCGCCGAGCTCGCCTGGCAGATCGGCAGCGACGCGCAGGGCATGCAGGCGCAGGCCTTCGACGCCGAGGGCCGGCTGCGCGGTTTCGTCGTCAGCGAGGGCCGGCTGCAGAACGCCTTCGCCCTGCTGCGCCAGCTGTCCGCCTGAGCGTCGCCGGGCCGTCCCACGACGCTTGCGCCGCCCCCTCGGCGGCGAGCGCGAAGCCGGCGCGGCCCATCCAGGGCACGCGAACCCGGCCCTTGCGGCCGGCGTGGCCTACACTGGGCTTACGCAGGTGCAACACGCCGCAGCGGGCGATCCCGACGTCCGCTGCGGCGCGGCGGGCGCGGAGAACGGCGCTCGCGAAGGAGCGGCAGTCGGCGCCGCTCCTTGCACCTGCACTGCGCAACAGGAGAAATGGCAGATGATCTACAAGGGCAGCTGTCACTGTGGCCGCATCGCTTTCGAAGTCGAGGGCGAGCTCAAGGGCGCCGTCGCCTGCAACTGCTCGATCTGCTCGCGCAAGGGCTCGCTGCTGTGGTTCGTGCCGCGCGCCAGGCTGCGCCTGCTGACGCCCGAGGACGCCGCCAGCACCTATATGTTCAACAAGCACGTCATCAAGCACCGCTTCTGCCCGACCTGCGGCATCCACCCCTACGGCGAAGGCGCCGATCCGCAAGGCAATGCCACCGCCGCGATCAACATCCGCTGCCTCGAAGGCATCGACCTCGAGTCGATCCCGGTGCAGCACTTCGACGGCCGTTCGCGGTGAGGGCGGCAGCGCGGCCCGCGGCCCATGCACCCGGCGCCGGCGCGCCCGGCCAACTATATTGAAAGCCTCAGCCGCAGCCACGTTCTCGGGGAGGCGCCATGGCCAGTGCAGCGATGCTCGTGCAGCGACGGCAGGCGCGAGCGGGCGCCGCGCCCGGCACCGCCCCAGCCCCCGCGCCGCCGCGCGCCGGCGTGCCGCGCTTCCTCAGCGCGACGGCGCGCCGCGACGCGGTCAATGACGTCGCCTTCGCCGGCACGTGCACCGGCGGCGGGCGGCTGCCCCACCTCGAGCGCCTGGAGGCCGCCTTCGGCGCGCGCCACGACCTGTCCGCAGTGCGTGCGCACGTCGGCGCCGACTCGGCCGCCGCCTGCGACACGCTCGGCGCCGAAGCCTATGCGGCGGGCGACGCGGTCGCCTTTCGCTCCGCGCCGGGGCTGTGGCTCGCCGCGCACGAGGCCGCGCACGTCGTCCAGCAGCGCCACGGCCAGGCGCCGGGCGCAGCGCTCGATGCCCCCGACAGCGCACTCGAACGCCAGGCCGACGCCGTCGCCGACCGTGTCGTCGCCGGCCGCCCGGCGAAGGATCTGCTGCCGCGCAGCGAAGCGCACACGCCGGCGGCCGCGCTGCAGCGCTACACGGTGGAGACGCTGGCGGCCGGCCGCGCCCAGGTCGGCCAGGGGCGGCAGACCGCGCTCTTTGGCGCACAGAGCCTGTATGCCGCCTCCGGCCTGATCGGCGGCGCCAACGCCAAGCTGCAGAAGGCGGGCAAGCAGGGCTCGCACATCGAGCTCGGCGCCGGCGGCGGC
The DNA here is from genome assembly GCA_024710965.1 of Thauera sp. Taxonomy (GTDB): domain Bacteria; phylum Pseudomonadota; class Gammaproteobacteria; order Burkholderiales; family Rhodocyclaceae; genus Thauera. The sequence goes on from JANJTU010000261.1 coordinate 12,038, forward strand.
GCGGTCGAAGTCGACGGCAACACGCTCACCGAGGTGCAGCCGAAGTTCCTCGCCAAGCCCGGCGGCGCGCACGCCGGCGCCGAGAAGGCGAATGCGCCCGGCGGCCTCGACACCGAAGGCACGGCCAACGGCCCGATGGCGCTGTGGACCGACTGCGGCCGCTCCTCGGCCGCGGTGACCGGCTCCTCCGGCGGCGGTGACCGCAGCGTGGTCTATCGCGAGAACGGCGTCGCCAAGCTCGGCAAGGGCGTGGACGACCCCACGGTGTCGAAGTGGCTGAAGGGCGAGCCGAACCGGCTCGCGAACCAGGTCTACATGGAGCTGCTGCCCGACTTCATCGCCCGCGCCGACAACGCGCCGCACGTGGTCGAGGGCGTGCATTACGACATGCAGAGCAACACCGTCGCCGGCGCCCTGGGCGGGGCCGCCGTCGGCGCCGGCCTCGGCGCGCTGGTGGGCAGCTTCGTCGGCGGCGTCGGCGCGCTGCCGGGCGCGGTGATCGGCGCCGTCGTCGGCGGCATTGCCGGCGGCATCGCCGGCGCGAAGACGCAGCGCAAGGTCTTCCGCAAGCCGGCGACGATCGCCGAGGCGAAGGCGATGTACCTCGCGCTCGGCAACGCCGGCATGGACAAGTTCGACCAGGAGGCGGGCATCAACTTCTACGCCAACCCCGAGATCGGCGAGTCCTACTCGATGGCGACCGAGGGCGACATGCCCGGCTTCAAGTCGCATCCGGGGGAGAAGACCTGGAACTACCACTGGGCCGGCGTGGTGATGAAGGACGGCAGCGACAACATCACCCTCGAAGCCTACGCCGTGACCAAGGCCTACGCCGCGAGCAAGGGCGTGAGCTCCTGGGACTTCATCGACCGCGACTGGAACTTCGCCATGTACGGCACCGCCGACAAG
>JANJTU010000316.1 GCA_024710965.1 Thauera sp.
GCGCCGCATCATGAAACTGATGGCACCGGCCCTGCTGGGCGTGTCGGTGAGCCAGATCTCGCTCTTGATCAACACCGTCTTCGCCTCCTTCCTGGAAAGCGGCAGCGTGTCCTGGCTGTACTACGCCGACCGCCTGATGGAGTTCCCCGCCGGCCTGCTCGGCGTCGCGCTCGGCACGATCCTGCTGCCCAGCCTGTCGAAGCTGCACGCCGATGAGAAGCCGGCGGCGTTTTCCTCGCTGCTCGACTGGGGTCTGCGCCTGACCCTGCTGCTGACGCTGCCGGCGGCACTGGCCCTGGCGCTACTGGCGGTGCCGCTGGTGGCGACGCTGTTCAACTACGGCGCCTTCGGTGCCGACGACGTGCTGCAGACGCGCAGCGCGCTGATCGCCTACAGCGTCGGCCTGACCGGGCTGATCCTGGTGAAGGTGCTGGCACCCGGCTTCTATGCCCGTCAGGACATCCGCACGCCGGTGAAGATCGCGCTGATCACGCTCGCCGCCACGCAGCTGATGAACCTCGCCTTCATCGTGCCCCTGCGCCATGCCGGGCTGGCGCTGGCAATCGGGCTCGCCTCCTGCCTCAACGCGGGGCTGCTGTTCCACGGCCTGCGCAAGCGCGCGATCTATCTGCCGCAGCCGGGCTGGGCCGTTTTCGCGCTCAAGCTGCTCGCCGCGCTCGTCGTCATGGGCGCCGTGCTGTGGTTCGCCTCCGGCCCGGAAACGCAGTGGGTCGAGACCGGCGGACTAACGCGCGGGCTGCGGTTGGCCGTGGTCGTGGCCGCCGGCGCGCTCGCCTACTTCGCCACCCTGTTCGCGCTCGGCTTTCGCCCGCGCGACTTCCGCCGCCGCGGCGCTGGCTGAACACCCCTCCCGGCGTCGGGGCGCGCGCCGACCCGCGGGGACGAGTCTCGGGCCGCGGCAGGGAACCCAGGGCGCCCGTTCGTCGTCCAGCCTGCCGCCAAGCCGCGCCGACGCTACGCCACCGGCGGCAGTGGAATCTCGTCGCTGCGCCGCGCGCCGGCGGTGAAGGCACGACAATCCTCGAGGAAGCGCCGGATCGCGGCGCTGTGGTACTTGCCGCGATGCCAGACGAAGTTGAAGCTGCGGCGCAGGTCAAGCTCCGGCGTCTCCAGCGCCACCAGGCTGCCGCGGCGGAAGGCATCGCGCAGCGCCAGGCGCGACAGGCAGCCCAGCCCGAGGCCGCTTTCCACCGCACGCTTGACCGCCTCGGTGTGCTCCAGCTCCAGCCGCGGCAGCACGCCGCCCGGCCAGTGGCGCAGCGCCTGGTCGAAGGTGTCGCGCGTGCCGGAGCCGCGCTCGCGCAGGATCCAGGGTTGATGCACGATCTCGGCGAAGCTCACGCTGCCGCGCCCGGCGAGCGCATGCGAGGGCGCGCAGAATACGACCAGCTCGTCCTCCACCCAGGCCTGCGCCTCGAGCTCGGCATCGTGCACCTGCCCCTCGACCAGGCCGAGGTCGATCTCGTAGCGCTGCAGCATGCCGGCGATCGTGGTCGTGTTGTGCACCTGCAGCTTCACCCGGCTTTCCGGGTGGCGCTGCAGGAAACCGGACACGATCAGCGGCAGCAGGTAGTTGCCGATGGTCAGCGTTGCACCCACACGCAGGCTGCCCAGGCCGCGCTCGCCGCGCAACAGGGCGTCGATCTCCTGCGCCCGGTCGAGCAGCTCCACCGCCTTCGGCAGCAACAGCCGCCCCTGTTCGTTCAGGCGCAGACGCTTGCCGTGGCGGTCGAACAACTGCTGGTCAAACTGGCTCTCGAGCTCGGCCAGCGCGGCGCTGGTGGCCGACTGCGACAGGCTGAGCGCTTCCGCCGCGCGCGACACATTCTCGCTGCGAGCGATGGCGACGAAGACCTCGATCTGACGCAAGCTGTATCGCATATCTACTCTACAGGTAAGCGATATCTATATTACCCGATTTACAGATAATTGGACGCGCTTAGAATCCGCTCCATCCCAATCCGGCTTCTTGCGAGTCCTGCCCCCATGAGCAACCTGCTTACCGAACGTGTCCTCAGCGTCCACCACTGGAACGATTCGCTGTTCAGCTTCCGTACCACCCGTGACCCCGGCCTGCGCTTCGAGAACGGCCAGTTCGTCATGATCGGGCTCGATGTCGAAGGCCGGCCGCTGACCCGCGCCTACAGCATCGCCAGCCCGAACTACGAGGAGCACCTCGAGTTCTTCAGCATCAAGGTGCCTGACGGCCCGCTGACCTCGCGCCTGCAGCACCTGCGCGAGGGCGACCCGATCGTCGTCAGCAAGAAGCCCACCGGCACCCTCGTGCTGCACGATCTCAACCCGGGCAAGAATCTCTACCTGCTCGCCACCGGCACCGGCCTCGCCCCCTTCCTGAGCGTGATCCAGGATCCGGAAACCTACGAGCGCTTCGACAAGGTGGTGCTGGTCCATGGCGTGCGCTTCGTCTCCGAACTGGCCTACTCCGACTTCATCACCCGCATCCTGCCCGACAACGAGTTCTTCGGCGAACAGGTGCGCGAGCAGCTGATCTACTACCCCACGGTCACGCGCGAGCCCTTCCGCAATACCGGCCGCGTCACCCACGTCATCGAATCCGGCAAGCTCGCCGCCGACATCGGCCTGCCGGACCTCGATCCGGCCCAGGACCGCGTCATGATCTGCGGCAGCCAGGCGATGAACAAGGACTGCTGCGACCTGCTCGACCGTCGCGGCTTCCGCATGTCGAAGCGGATTGGCGAGCCGGGCGACTACGTGATCGAACGCGCGTTCGTCGACAAGTGACACGCCGGGGGCGCCGCGCCCCCCGGCAACCGGCCGGCCATGGCCCGCGAGCTGAGTCTACAATCAGCAGTGCAACGACGTTCTCCCCCAACCCCTACGGAGACCGGGCCATGGCCTCTAGCCTGTACGAGATCACCCTCGAGCGCCTCGAGGGGGGCACGACAACGCTCGGCGAGTACGCGCACAAGGTCTTGCTGATCGTCAATACCGCGAGCGAATGCGGTTTCACGCCGCAGTACGCCGGCCTCGAACAGCTCTATCGCAGCTATGGCCCGCGCGGCCTCGTCGTGCTCGGCTTCCCATGCAACCAGTTCGGCGCCCAGGAGCCGGGCAGCGCCGCCCAGATCGCCGCCTTCTGCAGCAAGAACTACGGCGTCAGCTTCCCCCTCTTCGCCAAGATCGAGGTCAATGGCGACGCCACCCACCCGCTCTACCGTCACCTGAAGCAGCACGCCCGCGGCCTGCTCGGCACCGAGGCGATCAAGTGGAACTTCACCAAGTTCCTCGTCGACCGCAGCGGCGAGCGCATCGAACGCTTCGCGCCGACGACCTCTCCGCAAGAGCTCGCCACCCACATCGAAGCCCTGCTCTGAACGGCGACGCCGCACCCAGCGCGCCTGCGACCACGCCTGACGACCCTGCCCGCAGGCGAGGCAGCCCGGCAATGGGTGCCCTTCCCTGTCCGCTCGGGTAGACTCCGCCTTCTTTTGTCCCCACGCCCAAGACCGCAAGCCATGGCCCAATACGTAATGTCGATGCTCAGGGTGAGCAAGATCGTCCCGCCCAAGCGCCAAATCATCAAGGACATCTCCCTCTCCTTCTTCCCCGGCGCCAAGATCGGCCTGCTCGGCCTCAATGGCTCGGGCAAGTCCACCGTGCTGCGCATCATGGCCGGCGTGGACAAGGAGTACGACGGCGAGGTGCAGTGGCTCGCCGGCCAGCGCATCGGCTACCTGCCGCAGGAACCCGAGCTCGACCCGGCCAGGACGGTCAAGGAGGAAGTCGAATCCGGCCTCGGCGAGATCCTCGAGGCGCGCCAGAAGCTGGAAGCGGTGTACGCCGCCTACGCCGAACCCGACGCCGACTTCGACAAGCTCGCCGAGGAACAGGCGAAGTACGAGAACATCCTGGCCACGGCCGGCTCCGACATCGAGAACCAGATGGAGATCGCCGCCGACGCGCTGCGCCTGCCGCCCTGGGACGCCGTCATCGGCAAGCTCTCCGGCGGCGAGAAGCGCCGCGTCGCGCTGTGCAAGCTGCTGCTGTCCAAGCCCGACATGCTGCTGCTCGACGAACCGACCAACCACCTCGACGCCGAATCGGTCGAGTGGCTCGAGCAGTTCCTGACCCGCTTCCCCGGCACCGTGGTCGCCGTCACCCACGACCGCTACTTCCTCGACAACGCCGCCGAATGGATCCTCGAACTGGACCGCGGCCACGGCATCCCGTGGAAGGGCAACTACTC
>JANJTU010000321.1 GCA_024710965.1 Thauera sp.
CCGACCAGGGTCGCGGTCGAGCCCACCATCAGCTCCTGCGCGCCGCCCATCAGCGCGTTCTGCATCTGGATGTCGGAACCGAGGCCGGCGCTGCCGAAGGCCTTGACCTTGAGCTTGCCGCCGGAGAGCTTCGCCGCCTCCTCGGCGAAGGCCTTGGCGGCGCGGCCCTGGTTGGTGTCCTCCGCGAGGCCGTAGCCGAAGCGGATCAGGCGCGGCTTGATGTCCGCGGCCAGCGCGGCAGGGGTGGCGAGGCCGCCGAGCAGGGCGGCGCCGGCGAGGGCGAGGACGGTACGGCGCAGGATGTTCATCAGTTGTCTCCAGTCATCGTGGTGTGGGGGTGGGGTTTGCCGCCGGGCGCGGCCACGACACGGGCGCCCGGCGAGGGGGTCTTCAAGTCTAGGAAAGCCAGGCGAGTGGCGCCGTGACGATGGCGGGGAACAGCACCAGCACCGCCAGCAGCACCAGATAGACGGTCAGGAAGGGCATCACGCCGCGCACCGCGGTCTCCATCCGCAGCCGGCCGACGCCGGAGACGACGTTCAGCACCGTGCCCACCGGCGGCGTGATGAGGCCGATCGAGCCGACGAGGATGAACATCACGCCGAAATACACCGGATCGACGCCCGCCTTGATCGCCAGCGGCGCCAGCACCGGGCCGAGGATCAGGATCGCCGGGGTGAGGTCCATCACCATGCCGAACAGCAGCAGGAACACCACCACCGCGAGCATGAACAGGCGCGGGTCGGCCATCACCGGCCCGAGCGACTGCGCGAGGTCGGCCGGCAGGTCGGCGAGGGTGATCATGTAGGCCGAGGCGGTGGCCGCGCCGCACAGGAACATCACCACCGCGGTGGTGCGCGCCGAGGCCACCAGCACCGCGTACAGGCGGCGCAGGTTCAGCTCGCGGTAGATGAACATGGCCACCACCAGGGCGTAGGCCACCGCCACCACCGCCGCCTCGGTCGGCGTGAAGATGCCGCCGCGCAGGCCGCCGATGATGATCACCGGCAGCATCAGCGCCCACACGCAAGAGCCGAGCACCTTCAGGCGTTCGCTCCACGACTGGCGCGGCGCCACCGGCAGCTCGTGGCCGCGCTGCACCCAGCGCCAGGCGAGGATCAGCGCCAGCCCCATCAGCACGCCGGGGACGATGCCGCCGAGGAACAGCTTCGTGATCGAGGTGCCGGTGGTGACACCATAGATCACCATCGGCATCGACGGCGGGATGATCGGGGCGATGATGCCGCCCGCGGCGATGAGGCCGGCCGAGGGGCCCTCCGGATAACTCTGGCGGCGCATCATCGGCAGCAGCAGCGTCGCCAGCGCCGCGGTGTCGGCGATCGCCGACCCGGACATGCTCGCCAGCATCACCGCCGCGCCGATCGCGACCAGGCCGAGGCCGCCGCGCACGTGGCCGACGAAGGCCTGGGCGAGGTCGATGATGCGCCGCGACAGGCCGCCGGCGTTCATCAGCTCGCCGGCGAGGATGAAGAAGGGCACGGCCAGCAGCGGAAAGCTGTCGATACCCGCCAGCACGTTCTGCGCCAGCAGCTGGGCGTCGAAGAAGTCCAGCTGCCACATCAGCGCGATCACGGTCAGCATCAGCGCGACGGCGATCGGCGCGCCGAAGATCATGGCGGCGAACAGCACCGCGAGGAAGATGAGGATGCTCATGACTGCTCACCTCCCGCGCCCGTTTCGCGCCCGCCGAGGGCGCGTGCGGAGTCCACCGCCAGCAGCACCAGCATCGCGACCGCCATCACCAGCACGGCGGCCGCGGCGAGCGCGAGCGGGTAGCCCATCACCGGACTGAAGATGCCGATGCCGACCTTGACCTGCTCGAACGCGCCCTGGATCAGCAGCCACAGCGGATACAGCGTGAGCACGCGCGTGATCCAGGCGCAGATCTGGCGGCCGCGCGCCGACAGCCGGCTCTGCACGAGGTCGAAGCCGAGGTGGCGGTTTTCGGCGGTGGCGAGGATCGCACCGAGGCACACGAGCCAGACGAAGAGCAGGCGCGACAGCTCTTCCGAGCCGGCGAAGCCGGTGCCGGCGAGGTAGCGCAGGCCGACGTTGATGAACACGGCGACGACCATCACCGCGAGCATGATGGCCATCAGCAGCTCGATCAGGCGCTGCAGCCAGGTTCCGAGGGTGCGCATTCAGGCTTCCTCCGGCAGGGGGCGGGCGAGCCAGTCGAGGGTCTGCCGCAACAGGATGTCGAGCGGCTGCACGGCGTCGAGCGTCAGCACGCCGCGCTCGCCGGTCGGCGGCTCGAGGTCGGCGAACTGGCTGTCCACCAGGCTCGCCGGCATGTAGTGGCCGGGGCGGTTGGCGACGCGCTGCACGGCGGCCTCGCGCGACAGGCCGAGGAAGGCAAAGCGCAGCCCGGGCGCGGCGGCGCGCAGCTGCGCGCGATACTTCGCCTTCAGCGCGGAACAGGCCAGCACCGCGCTGTCGCCACGCCCGCGCACCGCCTCGAGTTCGCCGGCGAGGGTCGCCAGCCAGCCGGCGCGATCCTCGTCGCCGAGCGGAATGCCGCGGCGCATCTTGTCGACGTTGGCGGCCGGATGGAAGGCATCGGCCTCGATGAAGCGCAGGCCGAGATGCGCGGCGACGCTGCGGCCGAGCTCGCTCTTGCCGCAGCCCGACACGCCCATCACGACCAGGGCCGGAGCGGCGGCGGTCACCGCAGCCATCCGGCTTGAGATACCGCTATCTTGCTGCGGCGGACGAGAACTTCAGTCATCTCGGTCTCCTCGACTCCAAGGGGAAATATCGTTGTTGTGCCTTGCGATCCTGAAGCAACCACGGGATCGCAGCATCCCTTCCCGCCGCAGCCCTGCTGGGACACAGGGCATAGCGTTGAGGTAGCGCTATCCTAGACTCGGTTCCGATCCTTGGCAAGACGATCAGCAAATTTTTTCAGCACATAAACGCACCAGCCTGCAGCGCCGCGACAGTCGCGCTCAGGCGCTCTCGCGCACCACCAGCTCGAAGCCGACGTCGACCGCCGACTGCGCGACCCGGCCGCCGCGCATCAGCTGCAACAGCATCGTCGCCGCGCACCGGCCGATCTCGGCGCGCGGCGTGCGCACCGTGGTCAGCCGCGGCACGAAGCAGTCACTGCCTTCGAGGTCGTTGAAGCCGGCGACCATGAGCTGCTCCGGGATGCGGATCCCGAGGCGCAGCGCCTCGAGCAGCGCGCCCTGGGCGAGGTCGTCGTTGCAGAAGAAGATCGCATCGGCGTCCGGGTGGCGGGCAAGGAAGTCCTTGAGCAGCGTCGCCCCAAGCCGGATCGAGGAGCGCGCCGGACTCAGCAGTTCCAGTGCCGGATCGTAGCGGCCCGCCCCCTGCAGCGTGCGCCGGTAGCCCTCGGCACGCTGCATCGTGCGTGCGTCGAGCTGGGCGGCGACGAAGCCGATCCGCCGCCGCCCGCGCGCGAGCAGATGCTCGGTCACCGCCTGACCGGCCGCGAGCTGCGACAGGCCGACACAGTGCACGCCCGGCGCACTGGTCAGTTCCATCAGGTATACGCAGGGCACCCCGCTCGCCTCGATCAGGCGGCGTGCGGCCTCGTTGCGCTCGAAGCCGGTGACCAGCATGCCGCTCGGGCGGTGCGCGAGGTAGTTGCGCAGCAGCTGCTCTTCCTCGTCGCGCGAGTAGTGCGTATTGCCGATCAGCACCTGGTAGCCCTCGGGTGCCAGCACCTCGTGCACCGCCTCGAGCAGATCGACGAACACGGTGTTGGCGAGCGACGGCACGAGCACGGCGACCGAGGCGCTGCGCGCCGAGGCGAGCGCGCGGGCGGCCGGGTCCGGCACGTAGTGCAGCGCCGCCGCCGCCGCGCGCACACGCTCGACGAGCGCCGGGTCCACCCGCCCCACCCCGCGCAGCGCGCGCGACGCCGTCATCGGGCTGACGCCTGCCATGGCCGCCACGTCCTGCAGCGTGTGGCGGCCGCCGCCGGCGCGACCGGCCCTGTCGTTCGAACTCATGCTGACCTGCCTGTCGGAATTCCGGCCACAGGTTAGCGCTATCCGCATGCGATCGCAATGCAGCCGCGAGCCACGCCCCGGCCGCGGGTGGGGTCACGCCTCACGCGCCGGGGCGCAATCCGTCGACCGGGATAGGCACGCGCCTGGCGGCGCAGCGCGCGCGCAAGCGCCGTCGCCCCCCGCCGCTGTGCCGAGGAAGTGCCGCAGCGCTGCTATCATCGATTGTCCGAACCGACACCCCGCGCCGCGCGCGCATCACCGCCATGCCCACGCCCGACCCCTACGCCGCCCGCCCCGCCGCCATCGGCGAAGCCGAATGGCGCGCCCGCGTCGATCTCGCCGCCTGCTACCGCCTCGCCGCGCGCAACGGCTGGGGCGACCTGATCTACACCCACATCTCGCTGCGCCTGCCCGGCCGCGAAACCGGCAACGGCGCCTTCCTGATCAACCCCTTCGGCCTCAGCTTCGACGAGATCACCGCCTCCAACCTGCTGCTGATCGACTTCGACGGCCAGGTCATCGACGGCAGCGGCCGGCGCGCCAACCCGAGCGGCTTCGCCATCCACGGCGCGGTGCACCGTGCCCGCGCCGACGCCCACTGCGTGATCCACCTCCACACCGACGCCGGCATCGCGGTGTCGGCGCTGCGCTGCGGCCTGCTGCCGCTGTCGCAGCACGCGATGCGCTTCTGGCGCGACATCGCCTGCCACGACTATGAAGGCCTCGCCTTCGGCGCCGACGAACAGGCCCGCTTCGTCGCCGAACTCGGCACCCACCGCGCCATGCTGCTGCGCAACCACGGCACGCTGACCTGCGGCCGCACGGTGGCCGAGGCCTATGTGCTGATGGATACGCTGGAGAAGGCCTGCCGCACGCAGCTGCTGGCGATGGCCGCCGCCGACGCCCTGACGCTGCCGCCCGACGACGTCCTCGCCCGCAGCCACGCCCAGCTCACCGCCGACCCGGCGCCCGAAGGCGCGCTCGAATGGCCGGCGCTGCTGCGCGGACTGATGCGCGACGACCCCGGCTTCGCCACCTGACTCGGGGCCGCGCGCGGCCCCGGAGGCCGCCGCTGCACCAACTTTCCCCAACCAGAAGACAAGGAGCCCAGGATGCCCACCATGCACATCGAACTCTTCGAAGGCCGCAGCGCCGAGCAGAAGCGCGAACTGGTCGAAGCGCTGACGAAGGAGACCTGCCGCGTGCTCGAATGCGACCCGGGCGCGGTCGACATCATCCTGATCGACGTCAAGCGCGAGAACTGGGCCACCGGCGGCGTGATGTGGTCCGAGCGTAGCTGAGCCCCACCGCGCTGCGTCGCACGGCGCAGCGCCGGCAGTGCCGCACCATATCAATTTTCTTATTCAAGCTATAAGGGCATCACGGTTTCGATATCAGACCTCCTCACTAAACTGTCGCAACCCGCAGATTGCGCCACCCACGGCGCAGCCGACACGCACGAAGCGACACCCAGAAAGAGGAGATAAACGATGTCCGCGCATGCCCACGCCGCTCCCCGGCAGTTCGACCCGGTCGATGAACGCCCGCCCGCAGGCCGCCTGTTCACGCTCGCCCTGCAGCATGTCCTCGTCATGTACGCGGGCGCGATCGCGGTGCCGCTGATCGTGGGCGGCGCGCTGAAGCTGCCGAAGGACCAGATCGCGCTGCTGATCAACGCCGACCTGATGTGCTGCGGCATCGTCACCATCATCCAGGCCCTCGGCGTGGGCCGCTTCGGCATCCGCCTGCCGGTGATGATGGGCGTCACCTTCGCCGCGGTCGGGCCGATGCTGGCGATGGCGGCCAACCCGGCGCTGGGCATCAACGCCATCCTCGGCTCGGGCATCGCCGCCGGCCTGTTCGGCATCTTCTTCGCACCGCTGGTGTCGCGCAGCCTGCCGCTGTTTCCGCCCGTCGTCACCGGCTCGATCATCTCGGTGATCGGCATCTCGCTGATGCCGGTGGCGGTGAACTGGGCCGCCGGCGGCCAGCCGAAGCTCCGCGACGCCGCCAGCGGCCAGCTCATCGACAACCCCGCCTACGGCGCCCCCGAGCACCTGGCGATCGCCGCCATCGTGCTCCTCGTCGTGCTGCTGATCACCCGCTACGGGCGCGGCTTCGTCTCCAACGTCGCGGTGCTGTTCGGCATGGCGGTCGGCTTCGCGATCTCGGTGGCGCTGGGCAAGGTCAGCTTCGCCGGCATCGACGAGGCGCCGTGGATGGCCTTCGTCACGCCGCTGCACTTCGGCATGCCGGTGTTCGACTTCGTCTCGATTGCCACCATGTGCCTGGTGATGGTCGTCGTCATGGTCGAGTCGCTGGGCATGTTCCTCGCGCTCGGCGAGCTGACCGGGCGCCGGCTGTCGCGCGACGACCTCACCCGCGGCTTGCGCACCGACGGCCTCGGCACCCTGCTCGGCGGCTTCCTCAACACCTTCCCGCACACCTCGTTCTCACAGAACGTCGGCCTGGTCGGCGTCACCGGGGTCAAGAGCCGCTGGGTCTGCGTCGTCGGCGGCGCCATCCTGATCGCCTTCGGCCTGTTCCCGAAGATGGCGCTGCTCATCGCCTCGGTGCCGCAATACGTGCTCGGCGGCGCCGGCCTGGTGATGTTCGGCATGGTCGCGGCGACCGGCATCAAGATCCTGCTCGGCGCCGACCTGCGCGGCAACCGCTACAACCTCTACATCGTCGCCGTCAGCCTCGGCTTCGGCATGATCCCGATGGTCGCGCCGACCTTCTTCCATGCCATGCCGGCGGCCTTCGAACCGCTGCTGCACAGCGGCATCCTGCTCGCCGCGATCGCCGCCGTCGGGCTCAACCTGTTCCTCAACGGCACCGGCCGCCGGCGCGGCGCCGAGGACGGATCGGCGCTGGAGGGCGCTGCCGCGCACGCGCATTGAGGCGCAACAACCGGCGCCGCTTCACCAACCCGCCGCCGCAAAGATGAAGGCCTCGCTCGCGCGCCGCCACACGACCGCGTCCTGCTGTACCGCAAGCCACCAGGTCCGCGTCGCGGACTCGGGGTTGGGGGTGGCGAAGGCGTGTGGTGTCAGCACCGCCACGCACCAGGCCGGCTCGGGGTCGCGCACCGAGCGGTAGACGACGGCGCCCAGTTGCGCGTCGCGCGCCACGCGAGCGAAGGCCTGGGTAGCGCGGTAGTCCGCGGGATCGGTCCACAGCGCGGCGTCCGCAGCGAAGGGCGGCGTGCGCAGATCCACCGCCGCGGTGGCGAGCTCCGCGCGGAAGGCGGTGTGGGCGACCGGTTCCAGCCGCTCGAGCTCGACCGCGTCCCTGAGGAAGCGCCAGCGCCAGTAGCCGAGCTCGGCGCAGGCGGTGCGCAGCTGCTGCGCGCCGTAGAAGACGCCGGCGTCGGTCGGGCCGCGAAAGCGCGAGCCGCCGTGCCGCGGGGGGTAGCGAAAGGGCGCGGCGAGCAGGTAGTGGAGGTTCTCCGCCGCCGCGGGCCGGGGCGGTTTGCCGGCTTCGAGCAGGGCTTCGAGCACGTCCTGCTCGGCGACGTCGTCGACGATCTTCATCGTCGACGCCACATGCTGCGCCTCGACCACGCGCCAGGCCGCGGCCGCCCACGGACGGGTCTCAGACGAGACCGCGGCAGGCGTCCAGGTAATGGACGACACGGACCAGGCCCTCGGTGCTGCGGATGAGTTCGAGCGGACGGCCGTTGAGGCCACGGTTGTCGCTCTTCAGCCACTGGCGCGCGGTGCGCTCGTCACCGACGATGGAGTCGAGCGAGCGGAACAGGCGCACGAACAGCAGCGCGAACTCCCACTCCTTGCGGTGCTGTTCGAGCCGGTAGCTGCCGGCGTAGAGGCGGGTGACGGTGGCGGGGCTGAGCCCCAGCACGCCGGCCAGCAGCGCACGCGAGACGCCCAGCCGCTCGGCGGCACGCGCGACCGCCTTGGACAGCACGGACGCGGCGTCGACGGGGGCCGCGCCAGGGTTGGCGATGGCGGTCATGGCACATTCCCACTCGATTTCTGCTGCAATTATATAAAGCTGTTCTTCCTATAGAAAGAACAAGCCGCGCATGGTGAGCCGTGCAGCCGCCGCACGGCCCCGGCGCCCCAACTGGCCGACCAGCCTGCGTCCCGGGGGCGGCCATCGCAGCCAAGCGGCGAGGCGCAGGGCGCGACCGTGACCTTGCCTCGGCACGCCGGGCAGGATCGCGCAAGGAAAGCGAAAGAAAAATAGTCCGCATTCGCGCCGATCAGGGCTATACCGGAAACATCCCCTCTACCGCCCGCCGGGACCGGCCGGGCGCGTGGCGGTATTGGCGCGCAGCGCAGGCGCCGATCGCCTTCATGCAGAGAAAGACGAAGGAGAAGACGATGAGAACGCGCAAACTCAAGCTCGCGGCAGCGGCGGCCTGTTGCGCCGTGCTGGCGATGCCGGCCGCCACCCGGGCCGCCGACGACCATGCCTTCAACCAGATGCTGGGCACCATGGTGGGGCGCGACACCGGCTCGGGCTGGTTCGACTATTACGTCGAGTACCTGAATCAGGAACTGGCCTTCAAGGCCGGCTCGGACGCCTTTGGCGCCGCCGGCCCGAACGGACCATTCGACGGTTTCAACGGCTATGTCGCCGGCTTCCGCGCCCCAGACACCGGCTCGCAGTGGTTCAACATGTACGTCGATGCCCTCAATCGCCTGATCCGGGAAAAGCAGCTCTACGAGTGAACCTGCGTGGCCCGGCACCGCCGGGGCGGCGCGGCATGATCAAGGCCCGAGCCGGGTGGATTGGAGCGCAGCCGCCGGCGCGGCGGCAGGTGCTGCTTCGCGCGTGTCCGGGTCGAAGCCGAAGTGCCGCATGACCCGTCGAGGCAAGGTCTTGTCCGGACAGGCGCGGTACCAGTCGGACAGATATTCGGCGAACGGCTTGGCGGCGCTCGCGGCATCCGGGTTGAGGTAGGCGAGGGCGCGCCAGGCGTGCGGATCCTGCTCGAACAGCGGCAGCAAGCTACTGGCGACAACCTCGTTCTTGCGCCGCTGGTAGGGATTGTCCTTGAGCGAGGCGCCGTGTTCGGCGTACCAGTCGCGCAGCGACTGATCGGCGGCCAGCTGGCGGTGTGGCTCGTTCAACAGGTAGGCGGCGTAGGCGGCAAACGATTCGCCGTACCCCATCCAGTTGCGCGTCGGCGGATTGCTCGCCCACGCCACGCCGAGGCGTTTCAGCGTAAACAGGGCCGCGGTCTCGCACAGCGCCTCCTCGAACCACTGGTTGTCCTCCACCGCCCGCTCGCCCACCACCCTGCGCTCGAAGTTCGACGCGATGTGGCACAGCTCATGGGCGAACTGGTAGGCGTACTGGAACCAGCGCTGATCGCGGGCGGTGAGCTGGATCACGTACTGGCCGTCGTGTCCACGCTCGTAGAGCACCCTGGGCGAGCCGCTGCGCGGAACTACGCGCAACTTCAGATCGTCGCGGGCGAGCCTGACGTGCTCGAGAAACACCGCCGCCACCGAACCGAGCACCAGCTCGATCTCGCCCACGTCGGCGCCGCCCCAGTCACCCGGCGCGACCTCGATCGAGAGTTCGATCTGCTTCTTCCGCACCTGACCGAGCGGATCGAGCGGGTCGAACCTGGCGTGCACGAACCGGGGCATCGAAGCGGTCGCCAACAGCACCACCAGCGCCACCTTCCCCACGTGCATCACCGGACGCCAGACGGGCATGGCGGTCTTCCCTTCGTTCGCGGCGCCCGACGCGGCGCCGCTCATGCTTGATGTTTAGCACCTTGCCGCGACCGCGGCCAGCTGCAGCCCCCGGCCCGGGTGCACCGCACCGGCACGTCGGCAAGGCCGCCGTGCCGCCTACTTCAGCAGCGCGGCGACGGCATCGATCGCGGCGACCGCGCACTGCTCGTCCAGGTGGCCGCCCGGCGCGCCACCCACGCCGACCGCGCCGATCACCTCCTCGCCCGCCTTCACCGGCACCCCGCCGCCGAGCAGCAGGAAGCCGGGGATGTCGGTCAGGTTGGCGGCGCCGGCATTCTTCTGCGCCGCCTCCATCATCGCCTGCGTGGCGTTGCGCGCCGAGGCCGAGGTGAAGGCCTTCTGCTCGCTGGCCGCGAGCGTGTGCGGCCCGGCGTTGTCGGCGCGCTGCACGGCGCGCACGAGGCCGGCGCGATCGACCACGGTGGCGCTCACCGCGTAGCCCTTGTCGGCGCAGGCCTGCACCGCGCCGGCGGCGAGGCGGTTGGCGAGTTCGAGGCCGATCGTGCGCTGGGCCAGCACCTGCGCCTGGGCAGCGCCGGCGGTGGCGGACAGGATGAGGGTGGCGGCGAGGATGGACAGCTTGTGCATGACGTTCTCCAGGTTGGGATCGGTGCGTCCGATCGATGGGAACAGTCTAGGCAGGCGCTGCGGCCGGGCCCATCCGGGTGCCTACGCCACGCACTCCGTAAAACTACGGAGGACGCGGTTCACGCGTCCGGCGCATCGCCCTCCTCCACCAGCTCGGCATAGCCGCGGATCAGCTGCGCGAGCGAGGCAGCCTCGAGCTTCGCGAACAGGCTGGCGCGGTGGCTCTCCACCGTGCGCGGCGACAGGCCCAGCGCGCGCGCGATCTCCTTGTTGGTGAGGCCTTCGACGATCAGGCCCAGGACCTCGCGCTCGCGCCCGGAGAGCTGGGCGTAGCGCTCGCGCGCGCGGCGGTCGGCACGCTGGCGCTGGCGCGAGCGCACGTGCTGGCGCACCGCCTTCTGCAGCGTGTCGAGCAGCAGTTCGTCATCCACCGGCTTCTCGAGGAACTCGGCCGCGCCGGCCTTGAACGCGCGTCGGCACAGGTCCACCGTGCCGTGGCCGGTGAGCATGATCACCGGCTGATCGACGCCGCGCGCGACCAGGGCCTCGAGCACGGCGAGGCCGCTCGTGCCGGGCATGCGCACGTCGAGCACGACGGCGCCGACGCTGTCGGGCTCGAAGCCGGCGAGAAACGCGTCCGGCGTGGCCCAGGCACGCACACGCAGGCCGACGGT
>JANJTU010000325.1 GCA_024710965.1 Thauera sp.
GCTCGACATCTACATCGATGACTACTCCGTGCCCGACCCGATCCCGCCCGAAGTGATGGAGAAGCTCCAGCATGCGGCCGAGTGGCTGGCCGGGCGCGAGGCCGCCGCGCCCGCGCCGGGAGCGGCTGCGGGCGAGCACGACGCTGGCGTTGCGTTTGGCGAGCCTGCCGCGGGCGCGGACAGGCCCCCCACCGACGGCGGCGCCGACGACCGCGCGCGCCGCGGCCCGACGACGCGGTGCTGGCGCTGCCGGCGGTCGAGGACCTCTCCCTCGCGTCGGACTTCAGCGCCTTCCTGCAGGAGGAGGTCGGCGAGGCGCTGCGCCGCCAGGCGCTGAAGAAGCTGTTCGCCGACCCCCACTTCAACCGCATGGACGGGCTCGACATCTACATCGATGACTACTCCGTGCCCGACCCGATCCCGCCCGAAGTGATGGAGAAGCTCCAGCATGCGGCCGAGTGGCTGGCCGGGCGCGAGGCCGCCGCGCCCGCGCCGGAAGCGGCTGCGGGCGAGCACGACGCTGGCGTCGCGTGCGGCGAGCCTGCCGCGGGCGCGGAACGGCCCGCCACCGACGGCGGCGCCGACGACCGGGCGCGCAGCGGAGCAGAGGACGGCGCCAGGGTGGGTGCCGCCGCTGCCGGCGCGTCGGGCCGTGATCACGATGGCGACGAAGCGCCCGCGCACGGCTTGCCGCCGCCGCAAACGAAGGCGGAAACGAAGGCGGAAACGCCCGCCGGCTGAGACAAAGTGCGCGCCGGCGGACAGAATGTCCCGCGGCGCCTTTTGCCGGCGTTTTTTCTCGGCATCGTGGTTCGTTCGGCGGGAAATCAGGCGTGGTCGGCTGGCCCGATGGGTGCTAGTTCCAGGGTAACGGTTCCTGGAACGCCCAATGCCAAACACCACCAAGCAGATCCGTCTGTGCGATTGCAACCGGAGCTTCCCCCTCGATGCGGAGACGTTCGCCGCCGCGGGGGAGGCCGTCGGCGTTCACCACGCCCTGTGTGGCCGCGAACTGCCGGTGATCGAGGCGGATCTCGCCGCCGGTCGGGAGCTCGTGCTGTCCTGTACGCAGGAAACCGCGCTCTTCGGCGAGCTCGCCGAGGCCGCCGGTGGCGGCGCGCGCGTGCGCTTCTTCAACATCCGCGAGAGCGCCGGCTGGTCGGCGCAGGCGGCTGCGGCGACGCCGAAGCTGGCGGCGCTGATCGCGGCGGCGGCGACGCTGCCCGAGGCGGAGCCGGTGCCCGGGGTGCAGCTTCGCGCCGGGCGCAGTCTGCTGATCGTCGGCGAGGCCGGCGCGGCGCTGGGCTGGGCGGCGCGGCTGGCGTCGAGCTTCGAGCCGGCGGTGCTGATCACCGCGCGCGTCGGCGACGTCGAGTTGCCGGCCGAGCACGCCTGGCCGGTGTGGTCCGGTCGCCCGCTGTCGCTGAGTGGCCATCTCGGCGCCTTCGAGCTCACCTGGGAGCAGGAAAATCCGATCGACCTCGAACTGTGCGTGCGCTGTCACGCCTGTGTGAAAGCCTGTCCGGAGGGCGCGATCGGCTTCGACCTGCAGGTCGCGCCCGATAAATGCAGCGGCCATCGCGCCTGTGTCGCCGCCTGCGGCGAGACCGGCGCAATCGATTTCGCCCGCCGCGACCTCGTCCGCCGCGAGCGCTTCGACCTCGTGCTCGACCTCGCCGCCGAGCCGCTGCTCCGGCGCGTCGAATTGCCCGACGGCTATGCCGCGCCGGGGCGCGACCCCTTCGAGCAGGCGCTGGCGGCGCAGGCCTTGGGCGAACTCGTCGGCGAGTTTGAGAAGCCGCGCTATGTCGCCTTCGACGCCGGCTTGTGCGCGCACAGTCGCGCGCGCAAGGCGGGCTGCAGCAACTGCATCGAGGCCTGTGCCACCGCGGCCATCCGCGCCAAGGGTGAGGTCATCGAGGTCGATCCCTACTTGTGCAAGGGCTGCGGCACCTGCAGCACGGTGTGCCCGTCGGGCGCGCTCGCCTTCCAGTACCCGCGCGTGCCCGAACTCGGGCTGCGGGTGAAGACCCTGCTCGCCGAGTACGCGGCGGCTGGCGGCACCGCGCCCTGTCTGCTCTTCCATGCCGCCGAGGCCGGCGCGGCGCTGATCGCGCGCCTGGCGCGCCGCGGCCGCGGCCTGCCGGCGCGGGTGATCCCGGTCGAGGTGTGGAGCGCGGACGCGGTGGGGCTGGACCTGATGCTCGGCAGCGTCGCCCTCGGCGCCTGTCAGGTGGCGGTGCTCGCCGCCGGCAGCCACGACGCCGCGCCGCTGCAGGCGCAGGCGGCCCACGGCCAGGCCATCCTGAGCGCGCTCGGCTATGCGGGCGAACACCTGCGCATCGTCGAGGCGATGGACGCCGACGACTGGAGAACGCTCGAGGCCGCGCTGTGGGACTGGGCGCCGGCGGCGGCCGTTGCCGAGCCGGCGCGCTTCCGCCTGCTGCCGAAGAAGCGCGAGACGCTCGACTTTGCCCTGCGTCACCTGGTGGCGCAGGCGCCGGCAGCGCGCACGGCAGGCGGCCTGCCGACGGCGATCGCGCTGCAGGCCGGCGCGCCCTTCGGCCAGGTCATCGCGTCCGAGGCCTGTACGCTGTGCATGGCCTGTACCGGCGCCTGTCCGGCCGGCGCGCTGCGTGCCGCGACCGACGGCTACCGGCTCGAGTTCGTCGAGAAGAACTGCCTGCAGTGCGGCCTGTGCGTGGCCTCCTGCCCCGAGTCGGCGCTGGCGCTCGAACCGCGCCTGCTGCTCGGCGACGAGGCCCGCCGCGCGCGCACCCGGCGCGCGGCCGACATGTTCCACTGCACGTGCTGTGGCAAGCCGATGGGGGCGGCGCCGGTGATCCAGTCGATGATTGCGCGCCTCGCCGGCCATGCGATGTTCGCCACCGAGGCGCAGCGCGCGCGCCTGTCGATGTGCGCCGACTGCCGCGTCATCGACCTGATGAAGACCGAGCCGGCCACCCAGGCCTGGGACCTCTCCGAATGAACGCCGCGATCATGCTCCAGCCCGAAGCCGCCTGGTCCGAGGAGGACCGCGCCCGCGCCGACCACTACGCGCTGCTCGCGCGCCTGCTCCATGCAGCGCCCGACGCCGCGCTGCTCGCGGCGCTCGCCGCCACCGGCCGTGCGCTTGGCGGCGCCGACGGCGCGCTGCCGCAGGCCTGGGCCGCGCTCGGCGCGGCCGCGCAGACCACCGCCGCGCAGGCGGTGAGCGACGAGTTCGACCTGCTCTTCGTCAGCGTCGGCAAGCCGGTGGTGATGGCCAACGCGTCCTGGTATCTGACCGGCTTCCTGCAGGAGGAGCCGCTCGCCGAGCTGCGCGCCGACCTCGCCGAACTCGGCCTCGGCCGCCGCCAGGGCGTGACCGAGACCGAGGACCACTTCGCCGCGCTCGCCGAGGTCATGCGCCACCTCATCGTCACCGGCCCGGACGCGGCCGGCCTGGCGCGCCAGCTGGCTTTCTTCGGCCGCCACCTGGCGCCCTGGTACGCGCGACTGGCCACCGCCCTGGGCGAAGCGCCGGGGGCGGATTTTTACGCGAAGGTCGGCAGCCTGCTGCAGGCCTTCCTGGACATCGAGCGCGACGCGTTCGAGATGCTTGAGGTGGCCGCGCAGTGAGCGGCGCACCGTTTCTTTGTGGCGGGGGAGAGCGAGGATGAAAGACGACAAGACGAAACTGTCGCGGCGGAGTTTCCTGATGGCGATCGGTGCCGGTGGCGCTGCCGGTGCAGCGGCGCTCGCGGCGAGCGCGGGCCGGACGGTGCCGGGCGCGGCGCAGGCGGTGGAGGGCGCACGGCGCGAGGCCGTCGAGCAGGGCACCACCGAACACATGCGCCGTTACTACCGCAGCGCGCGGGTCTGAGGAGGACGCCACGATGTTGACGAAGAAGAATGCGGCCGGCGCGGCCGGCGCACGTCGCCTGCGCGGCGCGGCGGCCCGCCAGCTTGGCCAGACGATGGACCGGCGGGCCTTCCTGAAACGCTCCGGCCTGGGCGTGGGCGCCGGGGCGCTCGCCGCGCAGCTGCCCTACAACCTGATCGGCGCCGCCGAGGCCGCCGGCGCCTCGCGCGCGGAGGGCAAGGCCGAGATCCGGCGCACCGTATGCACCCACTGTTCGGTCGGCTGTGCGACCGACGCGGTGGTCAGGAACGGCGTCTGGGTGCACCAGGAGCCGGTGTTCGACTCGCCGATCAACCTCGGCGCGCACTGCGCCAAGGGCGCCTCGCTGCGCGAGCACGGCCACGGCGAGCACCGCCTGAAGTACCCGATGAAGCTGGTCGACGGCAAGTACCAGCGCATCTCCTGGGAACAGGCGATCAGCGAAGTGGGCGACCGCCTGCTGAAGATCCGCGAGGAATCCGGCCCGGATGCGGTGTACTGGATCGGCTCCTCCAAGCACAACAACGAGCAGGCCTACCTGCTGCGCAAGTTCGTCTCCTTCTGGGGCACCAACAACTGCGACCACCAGGCGCGCATCTGCCACTCCACCACGGTGGCGGGGGTGGCGAACACCTGGGGTTACGGCGCGATGACGAACTCCTACAACGACATGCAGAGCGCGAAGGCGATGCTGTTCATCGGCTCCAACGCGGCCGAGGCGCATCCGGTGTCGCTGCTGCATATCCTGCACGCGAAGGAGAACGGGGCGAAGATGATCGTCGTCGATCCGCGCTTCACGCGCACGGCGGCGAAGGCCCACCAGTACATCCGCATCCGCTCCGGCACCGACGTGCCCTTCCTCTTCGGCCTGCTGTACCACATCTTCCAGAACGGCTGGGAAGACAAGCGCTACATCGAGGACCGCGTCTTCGGCATGGACAAGGTGCGCGCGGAGGTGCTGGCGAAGTGGACGCCGGACAAGGTCGAGGAGGCCTGCGGCGTGCCCGAGGAGCAGATGCTGCTCGCCGCGCGCACGATGGCGGAGAACCGGCCATCGACCATCGTCTGGTGCATGGGCCAGACCCAGCACACGATCGGCAACGCGATGGTGCGCGCCTCCTGCATCCTGCAGCTGGCGCTGGGCAACATCGGCAAGTCGGGCGGCGGCGCGAACATCTTCCGCGGCCACGACAACGTCCAGGGCGCGACCGACGTCGGCCCCAATCCGGACTCGCTGCCGGGCTACTACGGCCTGGCTGCCGGCTCGTGGAAGCACTGGTGCAGCGTCTGGGGCGTGGACTACGAGTGGGTCAAGAGCCGCTACGTCTCGCAGGAGCTGATGGAGAAATCCGGCATCACGGTGTCGCGCTGGATCGACGGCGTGCTCGAGAACAAGGACCTGATCGACCAGCCCGCCGGCAACCTGCGCGCGGTGGTGTACTGGGGCCACGCACCGAACTCGCAGACGCGCGGTGCCGAGATGGTCGAGGCGATGAAGAAGCTCGACACCCTGGTGGTCATCGACCCCTACCCCTCGGCCAGCGCGGCGATGGCGGCGATGGTCAGGAAGGACGGCGTCTACCTGCTGCCGGCCTGCACCCAGTTCGAGACCACCGGCTCGTGCACCGCCTCGAACCGCTCGCTGCAGTGGCGCGAGAAGGTCATCGAGCCGCTGTTCGAGTCCAGGCCCGACCACACCATCATGTACGCCTTCGCGAAGAAGTTCGGCTGGGCCGAGCAGCTGGTGAAGAACGTCAAGGTCGAGAAGGACGCCCAGGGCTGGGACGAGCCCAGCATCGAGGACATCCTGCGCGAGATCAACCGCGGCACGTGGACGATCGGCTACACCGGCCAGTCGCCCGAGCGCCTCAAGCTGCACATGAAGAACATGCACACCTTCGACGTCAAGACGCTGAAGGCGCAAGGCGGCCCCTGCGACGGCGAATACTTCGGCCTGCCCTGGCCGTGCTATGGCACGCCGGAACTCAAGCACCCCGGCACGCCCAACCTGTACGACACCTCCAAGCACGTCATGGACGGCGGCGGCAACTTCCGCGCCAACTTCGGCGTCGAGAAGGACGGCGTGTCGCTGCTCGCTGGCGACGGCTCGGCCTCGAAGGGCGCCGACCTGCAGATGGGCTACCCCGAGTTCGACCACGTCCTGCTGAAGAAGCTGGGCTGGTGGGACGAGCTGACCGAGGCGGAAAAGGCCGCGGCCGAAGGCAAGAACTGGAAGACCGACCTGTCGGGCGGCATCCAGCGCGTCGCGATGAAGAACCACGGCATGCACCCGTTCGGCAACGCGCGCGCGCGCGCGGTGGTGTGGAACTTCCCCGATCCGATTCCGCAGCACCGCGAGCCGATCTACTCGCCGCGCCCGGACCTGGTCGCCAAGTACCCCACCCACGACGACAAGCTGAAGTTCTGGCGCCTGCCGACGCTGTACAAGTCGATGCAGGACAAGGTGCGCGAGATCTCGAAGGACTACCCGCTGGTGATGACCTCGGGTCGCCTGGTGGAGTACGAAGGCGGCGGCGAGGAGACGCGCTCCAACCCCTGGCTCGCCGAACTGCAGCAGGAGATGTTCGCCGAGGTGAACCCGAAGGACGCCAACGACGCCGGCTTCCGCAACGGCGATTACATCTGGGTCGAGTCGCCGACCAAGGCGAAGCTGAAGGTGCGCGCTCAGGTCACGCAGCGCGTGGCGCCGGGCACGGTGTTCCTGCCTTTCCACTTCTCCGGCTGGTGGCAGGGCAAGGACATGCTCGAACACTACCCCGAGGGCGCGGCGCCGATCGTGCGCGGTGAGGCGGTCAACACCGCCACGACCTACGGCTACGACGCGGTGACGATGATGCAGGAAACCAAGACCACGCTGTGCCGCGTAAGCAAGGCGTGAGGGAGAGGAGAACACGATGGGACGCATGAAATTCCTCTGTGACGCCGAGCGCTGCATCGAATGCAACGGCTGCGTCACCGCGTGCAAGAACGAGCACGAGGTGCCCTGGGGCGTGAACCGGCGCCGGGTGGTGACGATGAACGACGGCGTGCCCGGCGAGCGCTCGATCTCGGTCGCCTGCATGCACTGCTCGGACGCGCCGTGCATGGCGGTGTGCCCGACCGACGTCTTCTACCGCACCGCGGAGGGCGTGGTGCTCCACGACAAGGACGGCTGCATCGGCTGCGGCTACTGCTTCTACGCCTGTCCGTTCGGTGCGCCGCAGTTCCCCAACGGCCCGGCGGCCTTCGGCGCGCGCGGCAAGATGGACAAGTGCACCTTCTGCGCCGGCGGCCCGGAAGAGACCGGCTCGCAGGCCGAGTACGAGAAGTACGGCTCCAACCGCCTGGCCGACGGCAAGCTGCCGCTGTGCGCCGAGATGTGCTCGACCAAGGCGCTGCTCGCCGGCGACGCCGCGGTGGTGTCCGACATCTTCCGCGAGCGCGTGCTGCGCCGCGGCGGCGGCGCCGAGGCCTGGGGCTGGCAGACGGCCTATGGCGGCGGCGAGCAGAAGCGCGAACAGAAACGCGAACGGGAGGGGCAGAAATGAACGCACCGAAACCGGGAATCTTGCGCGGCATCGCGCTGCCGGCGCTGCTCGCGCTCGGGCTGGCGGGCTGCAGCGAGCAGCCCCAGGTCACCGTCTATGAGCAGGGCCGCTACCAGGGCAAGGCCGACACCCAGCCCTGGGACGGCCCCGCCTTCAAGGGCGACAAGCTCGCCTGGGAGGCCGCGCTGAAGAACCGGGCGCGCGGCCAGAACGAGTACAACCGCGCCCAATGAGGAGAGCACCATGAAGAGCTTCTTCATGCAACGGCCCGGCGGCGGGCTGGTCGCCCTGTTGCTGGCGGTGCTGACCCTGTTCGCCGCGGCCCTGCCGCTGCAGGCGGCCGAGCACGAGCTGCAGCGCGGCCGCAGCGCGGCCGACCAGGCGGCGCGCCAGGAGGAGCGCCCGCTCAACAACGCGCCGGTGTGGCGGGCGGTGCGCTCGGGCGAGGCCCACTTCACCACCGTGCGTGGCCCCGAGGCCGGTGTGCTGATCCAGAGCGAAGGCAACACCTGGCGCCAGCTGCGCAACGGCCCGGTGACGCAGTACGGGGGCTGGCTGCTGATCCTGGTGCCGTCGGCGATCCTGCTGTTCTGGCTGGTGAAGGGCACGATGAAGCTGCACGCTGCGCCCAGCGGGCGGCAGCTGAAGCGCTTTTCGGGCTTCGAGCGCTTCGTGCACTGGGGCACGGCGCTCACCTTCCTGCTGCTGGCGGTGACCGGCGTGGCGATCCTGTTCGGCAAGCATCTGCTGGTCCCGCTGTTCGGCCACGAGCTGCTGTCGTCCCTGCTCACCGCCGGCAAGCTGGTGCACAACTACGTCGGGCCGGCGTTCGGCGTGTTCGTCGTGCTGATGATCCTCGTCTTCATGCGCGACAACGTCTGGCAGGCCTGCGACGCGATCTGGATCCGGCGTGCCGGCGGCCTGCTGGGCGGCGACCACGTGCCGTCGAGCCGCTTCAACTTCGGCGAGAAGACCTGGTTCTGGCTCGGCGTCACCGTCCTCGGCCTGGTGGTCGTCATCTCCGGGCTGGTGATGGACTTTCCCAACTACGGCTGGACGCGCGCCGAGCTGCAGATCGCCAACATCGTCCATGCAGTGGGGGCGACCGTGCTGCTGGCGCTGTCCTTCGGTCACATCTACATGGGCACGCTCGGGGTCGAGGGCGCCTACCAGTCGATGAAGACCGGCTACGTGGACGAGACCTGGGCGCGCGAGCACCACCAGATCTGGTACGAAGACGTGAAGGCGGGCAAGTCCGGCCGTCCGTGATGGCGGCGTCGTGACGCCGGCGCCGGCCTGCCGCCGCGCTTCCCCGGTCCGGGTTTCCTCCCTCCCTCTGACCCGGACCGTTTGACCCCGCCCGGCCGTGCCTGGCGGGGTTTTTGTTGGCGCGAAGGCGGGCGCTACAATGCCCGCCTTCCTGCGTGCGGCCGCCGGCCGCAGCGAGCACCGGCGCGCCGTGCCGGCCGCCGCCCTTCCCGATGGAGCCCCCGATGGCCGAAACCTTCTTCTCCCCCTGCCCGCGCGGGCTCGAAGCCCTGCTGGCGGACGAACTGCGCGCGCTCGGCGCGGCCTCGGCCGAAGCCGTGCACGGCGGCGTCGCCTGGCGTGGCGACTGGACGGCCTGCTACCGCGCCAACCTCGAAAGCCGGCTCGCGACGCGCGTGCTGTGGCGGGTGGCGGGCGGGCGCTACCGCGCCGAAGTCGACATCTACAAGCTCGCCTACAGCGTGACCTGGGCGAAATGGTTCACGCCCGACGACACGATCCGCATCTTCGTCACCGCGCAGAAGTCGCCGCTCAAGAGCCTGGAGTTCATCACGCTGCGCATCAAGGACGCGGTGTGCGACCACTTCCGTACCGTCAGCGGGCGGCGGCCGAGCGTGGACACGGCGAACCCGGCGGTGCGCATTCACGCCTTCCTCACCGCCGACACGGCGACGCTCTACATCGACACCTCGGGCGAGGCGCTGTACAAGCGCGGCTTCAAGCCCGCCGCAGTCGAGGCGCCGCTGAAGGAGAACCTCGCCGCGGGCATCCTGCAGCTCACCGGCTGGCAGCCGGGCGAGCCGCTGCTCGACCCGATGTGCGGCAGCGGCACTTT
Source organism: Thauera sp. (assembly GCA_024710965.1). Lineage (GTDB taxonomy): Bacteria > Pseudomonadota > Gammaproteobacteria > Burkholderiales > Rhodocyclaceae > Thauera. The sequence continues at coordinate 9,536 of JANJTU010000325.1, forward strand.
CCTCATCGAGGCCGCGCAGCGCGCGCTCGACATCGCGCCTGGCCTGGGCCGGCACTTCGGCTTCGAGCGCTTCCGCCATCTGGAGCGTGCGGCCTGGGCGGCGGTCCGGCGCGCGGCCGAGCAGCGCCGCCAGGCGCCGCGCGCGCTGCCGATCTACGGCTCGGACATCGTCGGCGAGTGGGTGCGGCGCAGCCGCGTCAACCTCGAGGCCGCCGGGCTCGCCGACTGCGTCACGCTCGAGCGCGCCGACCTGCTCGAGCGCCTGCCGCCGGCGGCCGAAGGCGTGATGGTGAGCAACCCGCCCTACGGCGTGCGCATCGGTGAAGCGGAGGAGCTGGCCGCCTTCTACCCGAAGCTGGGCGACGCGCTCAAGCAGCGCTGGGGCGGCTGGCGCTGCTACTTCCTCACCGCCGACGCCGCGCTGCCGAAGCTGATCGGCCTGAAGGCGAGCCGGCGCACGCCGCTCTTCAATGGCGCGCTCGAATGCCGGCTGTACGAGTACCGCATGGTCGCCGGCAGCAACCGGCGCAAGGGCGCGGATGAGGCGGCGGCGAGCTGACGGCGCTGCGGCGCCCTTGCGCCGGGTCTAGACGATGCCGAGGTTCTGGATGCCGGCGTTGAGGTCGTGGTCGCCGTGCTTGCTGTGGAGCTTGATCTGCAGGCGCAGGTCGTTCACCGAGTCGGCGTTGCGCAGCGCGTCCTCGTAGCTGATGTGCTCGGCCTCGTAGAGCTCGAACAGCGACTGGTCGAAGGTCTGCATGCCCAGTTCGCGCGAACGCTTCATGATCTCCTTGATGCCCGGCACCTCGCCCTTGAAGATCAGGTCGGAGACCAGCGGCGAATTGAGCAGCACTTCCACCGCCGGCACCCGGCCCTTGCGGTCCTTGAGCGGCAGCAGGCGCTGCGAGATCATCGCCCGCAGGTTCAGCGACAGGTCCATCAGCAGCTGCGAGCGGCGGTCTTCGGGGAAGAAGTTGATGATGCGGTCGATCGCCTGGTTGGCGCTGTTGGCGTGCAGCGTGGCCAGGCACAGGTGGCCGGTTTCGGCGAAGGCGATCGCGTAGTCCATCGTCTCGCGGTCGCGGATCTCGCCCATCAGGATCACGTCGGGCGCCTGGCGCAGCGTGTTCTTCAGCGCCGCCTCCCAGGAGTCGGTGTCGATGCCGATCTCGCGCTGCGACACGATGCAGTTCTTGTGCGGATGCACGAACTCGATCGGGTCTTCCACGGTGATGATGTGGCCGTAGGTGTTCTCGTTGCGGTAATCGACCATCGCCGCGAGCGAGGTGGTCTTGCCGGTGCCGGTGCCGCCGACGAAGATCACCAGGCCGCGCTTGGCGAGCGCGATGTCGCGCAGCACCGGTGGCATGCCGAGTTCGTCGAAGCTCGGAATGCGCTGCGGGATGGTGCGCAGCACCAGCCCGACCTTGCCCTGCTGCACGTAGGCGTTGGCGCGGAAACGGCCGATGCCGGCGGGCGAGATGCCGAAGTTGCATTCCTTGTGCGCCTCGAACTCGGCGGCCTGGCGGTCGTTCATGATCGACCGCGCCAGTTCGGCGGTGTGCTGCGCCTGCAGCGCCTGGTTGGACTGCGGCACGATGCGGCCGTCGACCTTGATCGCGGGCGGGAAGCCCGCGGTGATGAAGAGGTCGGAGCCGTTCTTCTGCAGCATCAGCCGCAGCAGATCGTGCATGAACTTGAGGGCCTGATCGCGTTCCATCTGTCGAACTCCTGCTTGCCGGGACTGCTCCCGGCGGCCTGGGCGCAGCGCCGATGATCCGGCGGCGCCGCTGCGCTAGTGTTGCGGCCGCATCAGGCGGCGGCGAAGTTGTCCTTGTTCTGCGCCCTGACGCGAGCCTCGGCGGACGAGACGACGTTGCGCCGCACGAGGTCGGCGAGGCACTGGTCCAGCGTCTGCATGCCGAGGTTCTGGCCGGTCTGGATCGACGAGTACATCTGCGCGATCTTGTTCTCGCGGATCAGGTTGCGGATCGCCGGGGTGCCGATCATGATCTCGTGCGCCGCGACGCGGCCGGCGCCGTCCTTGGTCTTCAGCAGGGTCTGCGAGATCACCGCCCGCAGCGATTCCGACAGCATCGAGCGCACCATGTCCTTCTCCGCCGCGGGGAAGACGTCGACGATACGGTCGATGGTCTTCGCCGCCGACGACGTGTGCAGCGTGCCGAACACCAGGTGGCCGGTCTCGGCCGCGGTGAGAGCGAGGCGGATGGTCTCGAGGTCGCGCATCTCGCCCACCAGGATGACGTCGGGGTCCTCGCGCAGCGCGGCGCGCAGCGCGTTGTTGAACGACATCGTGTCGCGGTGCACCTCGCGCTGGTTGATCAGGCAGCGCTTGGATTCGTGCACGAACTCGATCGGGTCTTCGACGGTCAGGATGTGGCCATATTCGTTTTCATTGACGAAGTCGACCATCGCCGCCAGCGTGGTGGACTTGCCCGAGCCGGTCGGGCCGGTCACCAGCACGATGCCGCGCGGCTGGTGGGCGATCTCCTTGAAGATCTTCGGACAGTTGAGCTCTTCCAGGGTCAGCACCTTGGACGGAATCGTGCGGAACACCGCGCCCGCGCCGCGGTTCTGCTGGAAGGCGTTGACCCGGAAGCGGGCAAGGTTGGGCACCGAGAACGAGAAGTCACACTCCCGGGTTTCCTCGAGCTGCTTGCGCTGGGCGTCGTTCATGATGTCGTAC
>JANJTU010000353.1 GCA_024710965.1 Thauera sp.
GATCTTCGAAGCTCCGCTCGCGGTCTCGCTGCTCGGCAACTTCACGCAGGCCGTCAGTGGCGGCTCGCTGTACCGCAAATCGAGCTTCCTGCTCGACAGCCTGGGGCAGTCCGTGTTCTCCCCCGTGGTCAGCATCTCCGAGCGCCCGCACCTGAAAAAAGCCTTCGGCTCCAGCCCCTTCGACAGCGACGGCGTCGCCACCCGCGACCGTGAAGTGGTCATCGACGGCGTACTCCAGGGCTACTTCCTGTCCGCCTACTCGGCGCGCAAGCTGGGCATGCAGACCACCGCCAACGCCGGCGGCTCACACAACCTGCGGGTGAAGCCGGGGGCGCAGGATCTCGCCGGACTGATCCGGCAGATGGACCGCGGCCTGCTCGTCACCGAACTGCTCGGCCACGGGGTCAATTACGTCACCGGCGACTACTCGCGCGGTGCCGCCGGCTTCTGGGTGGAAAAGGGTCGCATCAAGCATGCAGTCGAGGAAGTCACCATCGCCGGCAACCTGCGCGACATGTTCCGCGGCATCGTCGCGGTCGGCAACGACGCCCTGCCGCGCGGGGCCAAGATGTGCGGCTCGCTGCTGATCGACAACATGAAAGTGGCCGGGCGCTGAGCCCGGCGGTCGTGCCCCTGAAGGGGGCCTATAATCGGCCCCCGATATTCACCTCAAGACACAAGGAGAAACCGTGGAGCGTCGTTCCTTTCTCAAGAAAGCCGGTGCCGGCCTTGCCGCTGGCGCGGCTGCCGGGGTGGCCTCGAGTACCGTGTCCGCCGCACCGGCCGTGCACACCGGCCAGCCCGCAATCAAATGGCGGATGACCTCGAGCTTCCCGAAGAGCATCGACACGCTGTTCGGCAGCGCCGAGCTGCTCGCCACCCGCGTGCGCGAGATCACCGGCGGCAAGTTCGACATCCGCATCCACGCTCCGGGCGAGATCGTGCCCGGCCTGATGGCGCTCGACGCGGTGCAGCAGAACACGGTCGAGATGTGCCACACCTGCTCCTACTACTACGTCGGCAAGGACAAGACCTTCGGCTTCGGCACCGCCGTGCCCTTCGGTCTCAATGCGCGCCAGATGGACGCCTGGGTCATCGCCGGCGGCGGCCAGCAGCTGCTCGACGACTTCTACGCCAACTACAACATCTACTCCTTCCTCGGCGGCAACACCGGCGTGCAGATGGGCGGCTGGTACCGCAAGCAGATCAACACCCTGGACGACATCAAGGGCTTGAAGATCCGCATCGCCGGCCTCGGCGGCGAGATCCTGTCGCGCATGGGTGCGGTGCCGCAGCAGCTTGGCGGCGGCGACATCTACACCTCGCTCGAGAAGGGCACGATCGACGCCGCAGAGTGGGTCGCCCCCTATGACGACGAGAAGCTCGGCCTGTACAAGGTGGCGCCCTACTACTACTCGCCGGGCTGGTGGGAGCCGGGCCCGGCGGTGCATTTCTTCGTCAACCGGCAGGAGTGGGACAAGCTGCCGAAGGAATACCAGGCCGCCTTCCGTGCCGCCTCGCGCGAGGCCCACATCCTGATGACGGCGAGCTACGACCACAAGAACCCGCAGGCGCTCGTCCGCCTGCTCGGCCAGGGCGTCAAGCTGCAGGGCTTCTCCAACGAGATCATGAAGAAGGCCTACGACGTGTCGCGCGAGCTGTATGCCGAGGAAGCGGCGAAGAACCCGGCCTGGGCAAAGATCTACGCCGAATTCGACAAGTACCGCAAGACGCAGAACGCCTGGTTCGGCATCGCCGAAGCCGGCTTCGACCGCTTCATGCAGTCGGTGCGCTGACAGTCCGTCGCCCCCGCGCTACCGGCGCCGACGAGACCCCCGCGCGGGGTCTCGTCGTTTCCGCAAGGAGCGCGCGCCGGCAACCGCCGGCTCAACCCCCGCAGCATGCAGGAAGCGCCATCGCCATGATGAACACCCCCCTCCGCCCGCCCTCGGCCCACACCTGCCGCCTGTGCCTCGTCCGCCACGGCGAGACTGCCTGGAACACCGAGCGCCGCCTGCAGGGCCACATCGACATCCCGCTCAACGACAACGGCCTCGCGCAGGCAGAAGCCACCGCACGCAGCCTGGCCGGGCACGCCTTCGCCGCCCTCTACAGCAGCGACCTGCAGCGCGCGCGCCAGACCGCCGCCGCGATCACGCGCCGCCACGGGCTCGACGCCGCCGCCGATGCGCGCCTGCGCGAGCGCCATTACGGCTTCTTCCAGGGCCTGACCTACGACGAGGCCGAGCGCCGCCACCCGGAGTTCTACCGCCGCTTCAAGGCACGCGACCCGCAGTTCGCCTTCCCCGAGAGCGGCGAGAGCCTGGGCGCGTTCGCCGCCCGCGTGCACGCCGCGCTCGACGACATCGTCGGGCGCCACGCCGGCGAAACGGTGCTGGTCGTCACCCACGGCGGCGTGCTCGACATCGCCCACCGCATCGCCACCGACAAGGCGCTCGACAGCGCGCGCGACTTCCCGATCCCGAACGCCGCCCTCAACTGGATCGAGCACGAAGGCGGCCGCTGGCGGCTGCTGGCCTGGGGCGACGAGCGCCACCTGCAGGGCACGCTCGACGAGCTGCCGAACGCCTGAATGGTCACGGCAGATCTACCAGATACGACGAAAGTAAGGGTTTTCCGCGGTTTTCGCCGACCGACCTTCGCTCCCTATAATCGCGGCGTTCGCTCAACCACACCGTGAGGAGACACTGTGGAACGTCGTAAATTCCTGCAAGGCGCCGGCATGGCCGGCATCCTCGCCGCGGGCGCAGCCCCGGCGATCGTTCATGCCCAGGAGCAGATCCGCTGGCGCCTGGCGTCGAGCTTCCCGAAGTCGCTCGACACCCTCTTCGGCGGCGCCGAGACCTTCGCCAAGAACGTCACCGAGGCCACCGGCGGCAAGTTCACCGTCAGCGTCCATGCCGCGGGCGAACTGGTACCGGCCTTCGGCGTGGTCGATGCGCTGCAGCAGGACACCATCGAGTGCGCCCACACCGCGCCGTATTATTTCTTCGGCAAGGACGAGGCTTTCGCCCTCGACTGCGCCATTCCCTTCGGCATGAACGCACGCCAGATGCAGGCGTGGATGCGCGAAGGCAACGGCATGAAGCTGCTGCGCGAGTTCTACGCCCAGTTCAACATCGTGAACTTCGTGATGGGCAACTCCGGCGCCCAGATGGGCGGCTGGTACCGCAAGGAGATCAAGTCGGTCAAGGACCTCGAAGGCCTCAAGATCCGCATCGGGGGCTTCGCCGGCCGCGTCATCACCAAGCTCGGTGCCGTGCCGCAGAACATCCCGGCAGGCGAGATCTACCAGGCGCTCGAAAAGGGCACGGTGGACGCCGCCGAATGGATCGGCCCCTACGACGACCTGCGCCTCGGCCTGCACAAGGTTGCGAAGAACTACTACTACCCCGCGTGGTGGGAAGGCAGCACGCAGTTCTCGCTGCTGGTCAACGCGAAGGCGTTCAACGGCCTGTCGAACGAGTACAAGTCCATCGTGCGTCAGGCTGCCTCGGACGCCCACATCGCCGTGCTGGGGCGCTACGACGCGCACAACCCGACCTCGCTCAAGCAGCTCATCGCCGAAGGCGCCAAGCTGCAGCGCCTGCCGAAGGACGTCATGGACGCGGCGTTCAAGGCCTCGCGCGAAGTCTATGCCGAGCTGAACGACAAGAATCCGAACTGGAAGAAGATCTACGCCGACTACTCGCGCTTCCTCGCCGATGCGTCGCAGTGGGAAGGTGTCGCCGAAGGCAGCTTCAACCAGTACATGTCGGCACAGAAGCTATAATTTTTTCAGGCGCCCCAGCCTTTCGGCGGGGCGCCGCCCGTCAATCCGGACGATTCTCGCCTCACCCTCTTGCCGAGCGCGCTTCACGATCCGCTCGGCTTTTTTGTGCTCTCTCAGTTCCAGGTAACGCCAATGGGAACGCTACTCCGCTTCACCGGGCTCGTTGATGCCGTCAGCCGCTTCATCGGCAGGCTGGTCATCTGGCTCGTTCTGGCATCCACCGTGATCAGCGCAGCCAACGCCATCGCGCGCAAGGCCTTCAACATCGGCTCGAACGCCTTCCTCGAGATCCAGTGGTATCTGTTCGCCGCCGTGTTCCTGCTCGGCGCCGGCTATACCTTCCTCAAGAACGCCCATGTACGCATCGACGTGCTGGCGGGCAAGCTGTCGATGCGCACGCGCATGTACATCGACATCGTCGGCATCGTCGTCTTCCTGCTGCCGATGTGCTGGTTCATGATCCAGTACTCGTGGCCGGTGGTCATCGGTGCCTACCAGTCGGGCGAGATGTCGTCGAACGCCGGCGGCCTGATCCGCTGGCCGGTCTATGCCCTGGTGCCGGCCGGCTTCGCCCTGCTCGGGCTGCAAGGCCTCTCCGAACTCATCAAGCGCTTCGCCTTCCTGCAGGGTGTCGGACCGAACCCGCTGCTGTACGGCGCCCATGACGGTGATCACGCCGATCAGAATCATCCGTCCGATCAATCTGCCGGCGAGACCCAGAAATGATTGAACTCCTCTCCCACAGCGTCCCGCAGCTGATGTTCGGCGGGCTGCTGATCTTCCTCCTCACCGGCTTCCCGGTAGCCTTCTCGCTCGCGGCCACCGGCCTGCTGTTCGGCCTCATCGGCATGGAGCTGGGCCTGCTGCCCTCCACCCTGTTCCAGGCCCTGCCCCTGCGCGTGTTCGGCATCATCCAGAACGACACCCTGCTGGCGATTCCCTTCTTCACCCTGATGGGCCTCATCCTCGAGCGCAGCGGCATGGCCGAGGACCTGCTCGACACCGTCGGCCAGGTGTTCGGCCCGATTCGCGGCGGCCTGGCGCTGGCCGTGATCTTCGTCGGCGCACTGCTGGCGGCGACGACCGGCGTGGTCGCGGCTTCGGTGATCTCGATGGGCCTGATCTCGCTGCCGATCATGCTGCGCTACGGCTACAGCCGCGCGGTGGCCAGCGGCGCGATCACCGCCTCGGGCACGCTGGCGCAGATCGTGCCGCCCTCGCTCGTGCTCATCGTCATGGCCGACCAGCTCGGGCGCAGCGTGGGCGACCTGTACAAGGGCGCCTTCATCCCGGCCTTCATCCTGATCGGCCTGTACGCCTTGTTCATCATCGGCCTGGCGATGTTCAAGCCGGC
>JANJTU010000358.1 GCA_024710965.1 Thauera sp.
TAGGACAGGCGCTCCAGCGCCTTGACCATGCACACTGTTTCGTCCATCACGATCACGGCGCCCGAGCCGAGCATGGAGCCGGCCTTGGCGATCGAGTCGTAGTCCATGGTGCAGTCCATCATGACGTCACCGGGCAGCACCGGGGCCGAGGAGCCGCCTGGAATCACCGCCTTGAGCTTGCGGCCGCCGCGCATGCCGCCGGCCATTTCGAGCAGTTTGGAAAACGGCGTACCCATCGGCACTTCGAAGTTGCCCGGACGATTGACGTGGCCCGAGACCGAGAACAGCTTGGTGCCGCCGTTATTGGGCTTGCCCAGGTTCAGGTAGGCCTCTCCGCCCATGCCGAGGATGAAGGGAATCGCCGCGAAGGTTTCGGTGTTGTTGATCGTGGTCGGCTTGCCGTAGAGGCCGAAGTTCGCCGGAAACGGCGGCGTGTAGCGCGGCTGGCCCTTCTTGCCCTCGATGGATTCGAGCAGACCGGTTTCCTCGCCGCAGATGTAGGCGCCCCAGCCATGGTGCGCGAACAGGTCGAAGCTGAAATCCGAACCGAGAATATTGTTGCCGAGATATCCGGCGGCACGCGCCTGGTCGAGGGCTTCCTCGAAGCGCTGGTAGGTCTCGAAGATCTCGCCGTGGATGTAGTTGTAGCCGAGCTTGGCGCCGACCGCGTAGCCGGCGATGATCATGCCCTCGATCACCGAGTGCGGATCGAAGCGCATCAGGTCGCGATCCTTGAAGGTGCCGGGCTCGCCCTCGTCGGTATTGCAGACGACGTATTTTTCGGGCGCCGCCTTGGGCATGAAGCTCCACTTGAGGCCGGTCGGGAAACCGGCACCGCCCCGTCCGCGCAGCACCGACTTCTTGACCTCGGCGATCAGGTCGTCCTGCGTCATCCTGCTTTCCAGCACGCGCCGCAGCTGCTTGTAGCCGCCACGCGCCTCGTAGTCCTTGATGCCCCAGCCGGCATCGCCCCTGGCCCAGCCAGTGGTCAGCAGCGGATTGATGGTGTCGATCAGCGCCATCTTATTTGCACTCCGCCAACAGCTTGTCGATCTGCTCGGGCAGCATGAAGCTGCACATGCGCTTGTTGTTCACCAGCATCACCGGCGCATCGCCGCAGGCGCCCATGCACTCGCCTTCCTTCAGGGTGAACTTGCCGTCGGCAGTGGTCTCATTGAAATCGATGCCGAGCTTTTCCTTGACGTAATCGGCGGCATGTACGCCGCCGGACAGGGCGCAGGGCAGATTGGTGCACACCGTAAGCTTGTACTTGCCGACCGGATGCAGGTCGTACATGTTGTAGAAACTCGCCACCTCGTAGGCGGCAATCGCCGGCATCTCGAGATAGCTGGCGACGAACTCGATGAGCTCCTTCGGCAGCCAGCCTTTTTCAACCTGGGCGATCCGCAGCGCGGCCATCACCGCGGACTGCTTCTGGTCGGGCGGGTACTTCGCGATCTCTCGATCGATCTGTTGCAGCGATTCCTGGCTCAGCATGTCGTCTTGATCTTCCGGATAGCCTGCCGATTCTTGTTTGGTTCAGGGGGCGCATCGAGGCGCCGGCCGTGGGCGCGAGTCCGTCTACCTGTCGATCTCGCCGAACACGACGTCCATCGTGCCGATGATCGCGACCACGTCGGCGATCATGTGGCCGCGCGCGATCTCGTCCATCGCCGCGAGGTGGGCGAAGCCCGGCGCGCGCAGCTTCAGGCGGTAGGGCTTGTTCGCGCCGTCCGACACCGCGTAGACGCCAAACTCGCCCTTCGGGTGCTCGATGGCGGCATAGACCTCGCCCTTCGGCACATGGATGCCCTCGCTGAAGAGCTTGAAGTGGTGGATCAGCTCTTCCATGTTGGACTTCATGTCCTCGCGCGACGGCGGCGCCACCTTGTGGTTGTCGGTGATGACCGGACCGGGATTCTTGCGCAGCCAGTCGATGCACTGCTTGATGATGCGGTTCGACTGACGCATCTCTTCCATGCGGCACAGGTAGCGGTCGTAGCAGTCGCCGTTCTTGCCGATGGGGATGTCGAAATCGACCTGGTCGTACACTTCGTAGGGCTGCTTCTTGCGCAGATCCCAGGCGATGCCCGAGCCGCGCAGCATCGGCCCGGTGAAACCCCAGGCCAGCGCCTGCTCGGGCGAGACGACGCCGATGCCGACGGTGCGCTGCTTCCAGATCCGGTTGTCGGTGAGCAGGGTCTCGTACTCGTCGCAGTAGGTCGGGAAGCGGTTGGTGAAGTCCTCGAGGAAGTCGAGCAGCGAGCCTTCGCGGTTGGCGTTCAGCTCCCGCACGGTCTTCTCGTTCTTGAACTTGTTGACCTCGTACTTCGGCATGCGGTCGGGCAGGTCGCGGTACACGCCGCCCGGCCGGTAGTAGGCCGCATGCATGCGCGCGCCCGACACCGCCTCGTAGGCGTCCATCAGGTCCTCGCGCTCGCGGAAGGTGTACAGCACCATCGTCATCGCGCCGATGTCGAGCGCGTGGGTGCCGATGTTCAGCAGGTGGTTCAGGATGCGCGTGATCTCGTCGAACATGACGCGGATGTACTGGGCGCGGAGCGGCACCTCGACCCCGAGCAGGCGCTCGATGGCCATGCAGTACGCATGTTCGTTGCACATCATCGAGACGTAGTCGAGGCGGTCCATGTAGGGCACGGACTGCACCCAGGTGCGGGTCTCGGCGAGCTTCTCGGTGCCGCGGTGGAGCAGGCCGATGTGCGGGTCGGCGCGCTCGACGACTTCGCCGTCGAGTTCGAGCACGAGGCGGAGCACGCCGTGCGCGGACGGGTGCTGCGGACCGAAGTTGATCGTGTAGTTGCGGATCTCAGCCATTGCCGACGTCCCCGTAGTTCTCTTCGCGCACGATGCGCGGCGTGTTCTCGCGCGGCTCGATCGTCACCGGCTGATAGACCACCCTGCCCTGCTCCGGGTCGTAACGCATCTCGACGTAGCCGGAGACCGGGAAATCCTTGCGGAACGGATGGCCGACGAAACCGTAGTCGGTCAGGATGCGGCGCAGGTCCGGATGGCCGGCGTACATGATCCCGTACAGGTCGAAGGACTCGCGTTCGAACCAGTTCGCGCTCGGCCAGATCTCGACCACCGAATCGAGCACCGGAAAGTCGTCATCCTCGGCAAACGTGCGCAGACGGACGCGCCAGTTCTGCTTGACCGAAGTCAGGTGGGCGACGGAGGCGAAACGCCGACCGGCCCAGCCCTCGTTGCCGTAGGTCGAGTAATCGAGCCCGGAAATGTCGATCAGCTGCTCGAAATGCAGATCGGCGTGATTGCGCAAGGTACGCGCCACGCGCAGATAATCGCGTGCAGCGACTTCGATGGTGACTTCGCCGCGATCGAGGACCAGCGACTGAAGTCGGTCGCCGAATACGTCGCGCAAGGTCTGGCTCAGGCGTTCAAGCTTGGCACTCATGTCTGGGACACCCGTCAGCGCGCAATCGTATTCGTGCGCTTGATCTTGTTCTGAAGCTGGAGAATGCCGTAGATCAGCGCCTCGGCCGTGGGCGGACAGCCCGGCACATAGACGTCGACCGGCACGATACGATCGCAACCGCGCACGACCGAGTAGGAATAGTGGTAGTAGCCACCACCGTTGGCACAGGACCCCATCGAGATGACCCAGCGCGGCTCCGACATCTGGTCGTAGACCTTGCGCAGCGCAGGCGCCATCTTGTTGCACAGGGTACCGGCAACGATCATCAGGTCGGACTGGCGCGGACTGGGACGGAAGACCACGCCGAAACGGTCGAGGTCGTAGCGCGAACAGCCCGCATGAATCATCTCGACTGCACAACAGGCCAGACCGAATGTCATCGGCCACAGCGAGCCGGTGCGCGTCCAGTTGATGACCGCATCGAGCGAGGTGGTGACGAACCCCTCGCGAAAGACGCCCTCAATGCTCATGCATTACTCCCAGTCGAGTGCGCCGTTTTTCCACTCGACGACGTAACCGATCACCAGAATCGTGAGAAAGACCATCACCGAACCGAACATGAACCAGGCCAGTTCGCCGGCGGCAATGAACTCCTGAAAGACCGTCGCCCAGGGGAAAAGAAAGGCGATCTCGAGATCGAACAGGATGAAAAGGATGGCGATCAGGTAGTAGCGGACATCGAACTTCATGCGGGCGTCTTCAAACGCCTCGAAGCCGCACTCATAGGGAGACAACTTTTCGCTGTCCGGGCGATAGGGCGCAAGAAGGCGCCCTAGAATGACAGGAGCAACACCGAAACCCAAACCAACGAGAATGAACATCAGAACAGGAAAATAATTTTCCAGCATGTTCGTAAACCCCCATTGTGATCGGCAACTTCAGTTGCCATTATTGTTTTGGTTGCCCTTCATGGAAACGCCCGCGTCAGCGGGCGTCCTCCGTAATCTGGTGCCGACGGTGAGACTCGAACTCACACGGCTTTCGCCACTACCCCCTCAAGATAGCGTGTCTACCAATTTCACCACGTCGGCGCTGCGTTCTTAAAGCCAAAAAATTCTACAACATTTTGCGCGGTGCGCAAAGCGCTTGCTGCGCATTCACTTCGGAATCGACTGCGATTTCGAGTCGTCCGCAGGCGCCACCGGCACGGCCGGCGCACCGTCGGTCGACGGCGCAGTCTGCACCCCTTCCATGACACTGGAGGGCGCGGCCGGCTTGTCGCTGGCGAGATAACTCAAGCCCAGGCTGGTCATGAAAAACACGGTCGCCAGCACCGCCGTGGTGCGACTGAGAAAGTTCGCCGAACCGGACGACCCGAACAGACTGCCCGACGCCCCGCTCCCGAAAGCCGCCCCCATATCAGCGCCTTTGCCGTGCTGCACAAGAACCAGGCCAATGACGCCCAGGCCAACGAGCACATGAACCGTCAGCACGAGGGAAAAAAGATAATCACCCATTACAAACCCTGAAAGAATGATGCAAATTAAAAATCAGGCCACTGCCGCATGACAGATAGCCATGAATTCCGGCGCGATCAGCGACGCCCCTCCGATCAACCCGCCATCGACATGGCGAACCGCAAAGATTTCCGCGGCATTGTCAGCCTTGACGCTGCCGCCATAAAGAATCCGCACCGCATTGGCCGCGACGCCGCGCGCGCCCAGCCAGTCGCGAATGCCAGCGTGCACCTCCCCCACCTGCGCCGCCGACGCCGAACGCCCGCTCCCGATCGCCCACACGGGCTCGTAGGCCAGGACCACGCGACCGAGTTGCGCAGCGCCGAGCACCTCGAGCACGGCACCGAGCTGACGACCGAGCACCGACATCACCTGCCCGGCTTCGCGCTCGGCCAGCGTCTCGCCGACGCACACGATCGGCACCAACCCCGCCTGCAGCGCCGACAGCGCCTTGCGCCCGACGGTGGCGTCATCATCTGCGAAAAGCGCGCGCCGTTCGGAATGCCCGACGATCACGTAACGACAACCGAACTCCGCCAGCATCGACGCGCTGACTTCGCCAGTATAGGCACCCGCCGAATACTCGCTGACATCCTGCGCCCCCAGGCCAAGCCCCGCAGGACGCTCCTGCAGCTGCGCGAGATACGGATAGGGCACGCACACCGCAACCTCCACGCCGGACACCTCGGCCAGCCCACCGAGCAAGGCGCGGTTCGCTGCGAGACTGCCGTTCATCTTCCAGTTACCGGCAACAAGTTTCATCAGGGAGAGAAGCCGTAGAGCGAAACCGGGGGATTATAGGGCCGACCGGAAAGCGGGGCAAATCGCCGCGGCGCTGGCCGGCCTTGCGCGACAACACGCGCCGGGCTACTGCGCGGCGATGAGCGGCACGTTCCACTTGCAAGCGCGCCCGCCACTTCATACAATGATTCAACAATTATTGAACAATTCCACCTGAGGACGCCAAGCGCCGATGGACAAACCCGCCGTCCTGCAAGTTTTCGAAGCCCTTTCCTCCGGCGTCCGGCTCGACGTCTTTCGCCTGCTCGTCGAAGCCGGCCGTACCGGCCGCGTCGCCGGAGACATCGCCGGCACCCTCGAGATCCCGCCGACCAACCTGTCCTTCCACCTGAGGACACTCACCCAGGCAGGGCTGCTCACGGTCGAGCAGGAAGGGCGCTACCAGCGCTATCGGGCCAACATCCCGCTGATGCTCGAGACGATCGCCTTCCTCACCGAGAACTGCTGCGCCGGCCATCCCGAAGACTGCGCCCAGATGCGGCGCGCAGTCCCCGGGGTCGAGGTCCTCCTTCCTCCGCTCAACTGCACCGACGAAAGCCCCAGCAAGCGATGAACATCCTCTTCCTGTGCACTGGCAACTCCTGCCGCTCGATCCTGGCCGAAGCCACCTTCAATGCCCTCGCCCCCGCGGGGATGCGCGCGATGAGTGCCGGCAGCCAGCCGGCCGGCTATGTCCATCCGCGCTCGCTGGCCCTGCTGGCGCGCGAGGGCATCGCCACCGGCGCTTATCACAGCAAGTCCTGGAACGAGCTCCCGGCCACGCCCGACGTCGTCGTCACCGTCTGTGCGAGTGCGGCCGGCGAAACCTGCCCCGTCTATCTGGCACCGGTGCCGCGCGCGCACTGGGGGGTGGACGACCCGGCGAAGGCCAGCGGCAGCGAGGCAGAGATCGACGCCGCCTTCGACGCCGCCTACCGCATCCTGCGCCACCGCATCGAGGCCTTTCTCGCCCTGCCGGCCGAGCTCGCCCGGCGCGATCCGGCCGCCTTCCAGGCCGAACTCCAGCGCATTGGCAGCCTGCAGCCCTGAGCCACACCTGTCCCACCGACCTACCTCACGCCTAACCCACTCACACTCCACCCACGAAGGAACACCTCATGAAGAGCATCCAGATTTTCGATCCCGCCCTGTGCTGCAGCACCGGTGTCTGCGGCACCGACGTGGACGAGGCGCTGGTCAAGGCCTCCGCCGACCTCGACTGGGCCAAGCAGCAGGGCGCCCGCATCGAGCGCTTCAACCTCGCCCAGCAGCCGCTCGCCTTCGCCGACAACGCGGTGGTGAAGGGCTTCCTCGAGCGCTCCGGCCAGGATGCGCTGCCCCTCGTGCTCGTCGATGGCGAGATGGCGCTCGCCGGCCGCTACCCCAACCGCAGCGAACTCGCGCTGTGGGCCGGGCTCGAGGCGCCGCGCCTGAAGGTGAAGGCAGGCGACTGCTGCAGCGGCGGCAACTGCGGCTGACGCGTCGCCGGTAGCGATCCGGACGCGTCCCTTGCACACGTCCGGGCCCGCCCCGACTCCTCTTTTCGCCCACCCGACACCCGCCAGACACCCGCCCCGGACGGAGCCCGCCATGCACTTCCTCGAACAGCCGCCGCGCCACCTCTTCTTCACCGGCAAGGGCGGCGTCGGCAAGACTTCGCTCGCCTGCGCCACTGCGATCCGGCTCGCCGAGCAGGGCCGCAAGGTGCTGATCGTCAGCACCGACCCGGCCTCGAACGTGGCGCAGGTGTTCGGCCAGCGCATCGGCAACGCGCTCACCGCGATCGCCGCGGTGCCCAACCTGTCCGCGCTCGAGATCGACCCCGAGGCCGCCGCGCAGGCCTACCGCGACCGCATCGTCGGCCCGGTGCGCGGCGTGCTGCCGGACGCGGTCGTGCGCGGCATCGAGGAACAGCTCTCGGGCGCATGCACCACCGAGATCGCCGCCTTCGACGAGTTCACCGGCCTGCTCACCGACGGCGAGCTCACCCGTGGCTTCGAGCACATCGTCTTCGACACCGCCCCCACCGGCCACACCATCCGCCTGCTGCAGCTGCCCGGCGCGTGGAGCAGCTTCCTCGACAGCAGCGACAACGGCGCCTCCTGCCTCGGCCCGCTGTCGGGGCTGGAGAAGCAGCGCACGCAGTACCGCGCCGCCGTCGCCGCCCTCGCCGATGCGGCACAGACCCGCCTCGTGCTGGTGGCGCGGCCGCAGGCCTCGACGCTGCGCGAAGTCGCACGCACCCACGACGAACTCGCCGCCATCGGCCTGACGCGCCAGTACCTGGTGATCAACGGCGTGCTGCCGCCGGCGGCGACCGGAGACGATCCGCTCGCTGCCGCGATCGCCCGCCGCGAGGCCGCCGCCCTCGCAGCGCTGCCGGCCGCGCTGCGCGCGCTGCCGACCGACTTCACGCCGCTGCTGCCCTTCAACCTCGTGGGCCTGCCGGCGCTGCGCGCCCTGCTCGCGCCGACGGCGGACGAGGGCGGCACGGCCGTCGCGCCGAGCGGCGGCAGCCTGCCGCCGCTGCCCAGCCTGGCCGCGCTCGTCGACGCCCTCGCCGCCGACGGCCACGGCCTGGTGATGCTGATGGGCAAGGGGGGCGTGGGCAAGACCACGCTCGCCGCCGCGATCGCGGTCGAGCTGGCGCGGCGCGGCTTCCCGGTGCACCTGACCACCTCCGACCCCGCCGCCCACCTGAGCGAGACGCTTGCCGGCGAGCTCGACCAGCTCAGCGTCAGCCGCATCGACCCGCATGCCGAGACCGAGCGCTATCGCCAGCACGTGCTCGACAGCAAGGGCAAGGAGCTCGACGCCCACGGCCGCGCCCTGCTCGAGGAAGACCTGCGCTCGCCCTGCACCGAGGAGATCGCCGTCTTCCAGGCCTTCTCGCGCATCATCCGCGAAGCCGGGCGCAAGTTCGTCGTCATGGACACCGCGCCCACCGGCCACACGCTGCTGCTGCTCGACGCCACCGGCGCCTATCACCGCGAGATCGCGCGCAACATGGACAAGAGCGGCATCGCGCACTTCACGACGCCGATGATGCAGCTGCAGGATCCGCACCAGACCAAGGTCCTGATCGCCACCCTCGCCGAGACCACGCCGGTGCTCGAAGCCGCGCGCCTGCAGGCCGACCTGCGCCGCGCCGGCATCGAGCCCTGGGCCTGGATCATCAACCAAAGCCTCGCCGCCGCCCGCACCGGCTCGCCGCTGCTCGCCCGCCGCGCCGCCGCCGAGTGGCCGCAGATCGAGGCCGTGCGCGAACACCACGCCCGCCGCATCGCCCTCGTGCCGCTGCAGGCCGACGAGCCCGTCGGCGTTGCCCGCCTCGCCGCGCTCGCCGCCGGCCGCAGCAGCCCCCCTCCTCCCACGACAACGAACGGCACCGACCATGTCCGCCCAATGTGAAGTCGTCGGCAAGCAGGCCGCCGGCGCCCCGATCAGCTTCTTCGAGCGCTACCTCAGCGTCTGGGTCTTCCTCTGCATCGTCGCCGGCACCGCCTTCGGCCAGGCCGCGCCCGACGTCGCGCAGGCCGTCGGCGCGCTCGAGATCGCCCACGTCAATCTCCCGGTCGGCCTGCTGATCTGGGTCATGATCATCCCGATGCTGATGAAGATCGACTTCGGCGCGCTGCACGAGGTACGCGAGCAGAAGGCCGGCATGGGTGTCACGCTGTTCGTGAACTGGGCGGTGAAGCCGTTCACGATGGCGCTCCTGGGCTGGATCTTCATCCGCCACCTGTTCGCCCCCTGGCTGCCCGCCGCGCAGCTCGACGGCTACATCGCCGGCCTGATCCTGCTCGGCGCCGCCCCGTGCACGGCGATGGTGTTCGTCTGGAGCAACCTGTGCCGCGGCAACGCCAACTTCACCCTGACCCAGGTCGCGCTCAACGACCTGGTCATGGTGTTCGCCTTCGCCCCGATCGTCGCCCTGCTGCTGGGCGTGTCCTCGATCCCGGTGCCGTGGGACACGCTGACGCTGTCGGTGGTGATGTACATCGTCATCCCGCTGGCGATCGCCCAGTTCATCCGCGCCCGCCTGCTGCGGCGCGGCCGCGCCGCCTTCGACACCGCGCTGGCGCGCATCGCCCCCTTCTCCATCCTCGCCCTGCTCGCCACCCTGGTGCTGCTGTTCTCCTTCCAGGGCGGGACGATCATCGCCCAGCCGGCCATCATCGCCATGCTCGCGGTGCCGATCCTGCTCCAGACCCTGTTCATCGCCGCGCTCGGCTACTGGCTGAACCGCAAGCTCAAGGTGCGCCACGACGTTGCCGGCCCGTCGACGATGATCGGCGCCTCGAACTTCTTCGAGCTCGCGGTGGCGGTGGCGATCGTGCTCTATGGCTTCGATTCCGGCGCTGCACTGGCGACGGTGGTCGGCGTGCTGATCGAGGTGCCGGTGATGCTGTGGCTGGTGAAGATGGTGACGCGCACGCGGCGCTGGTATGAGCGCGCGCTGCCGGCTTCGGCCTGAGGCGGGACAGACGCCTCCGCCCCTCGACCTCGCCCCTGCCTCCTTTCAAGTGCCGATCCATCTACTAGATTGAAATTGAATGGCGTCACGCCCCGCCGCAGATGCAGGGCCGGCGATCACCACGAAGGAGAAGGCCAGCATGGAAATGATCAAGCAGATCCTCAATGACTTCCGCAGCGACCTGCCCAATGACAGCAAGACGGCGCGCGCGATCGACGCCGGGGCGGGGCCCGAGGAGATCGCGGCCTGTGCCAGCAGCGAAGGCCTGCATGCGCTTGCCGGCGCGCTCTTCGAGGCCTGCGAGGAACTGGCCGCCACCGCGTCGGCCGGCGAGTCGGACGGCAGCGTCACCGGCGCGCTGGACGCACGCCTGAAGGAGTTCCGCGCTCAGCTGCCACCGGAGAGCGAGACCGCACGCGCGATCGACCGCGGTGCGAGCATCGAGGAGATTTCCGAAGCCGCGCAGGAAGAGGGCCTGACGTCCTTGGTCGCGATGCTGTTCGAGGCCGAACAGGAGGCGTCGCGTAGCTGATTGTGCACGGCATGGACACCGGTTTCCCGGGGCAATCGCACGAAATGCTGGCGGAGCGGCGGCGGCCGTCGCGCCTACGTTGCGGCAACGCTTGTGCCGGATGCAGAAGGACTGCTGCCGATGGTCCTCGCTTGCCCGGACCGATTCCCCCGTGCTCCTTTCACGCCGGCATCTTCTGACGCACTGATCGGGCAGGCACGATGCATCCTCCCCTGAACGTCGCCCCACGGCCTGCCCCGCAGGCGCCGGCCACCCACGCCGGCGCACCGACCTTTCCGTCCGCAGGCGACGCAGCCCGGCTTGCGCTTGCCCTCAACCGGCACTGCGCCTGTCGCAGCCTGGACCTCGAGCGCCTGCGCCGTCAGCTCGAAGCCGAGCCCGCCCTGCTCGGGCTCGCGGCGGAGATCACCCGCAGCCGTCCGCACCTGTTCTCGGCCACTGCGGTGTTCATTCCGCCCGCCACCCTGCAGGCCATGGCCGAGCTCGTCGCCGCCATCGAAGCCGTCGTCGCCCTGCCCGGCTTCCGCGCCGAGGCGCTGCGCCGCGCACCGGCGATCGCGCAGCTCGATCACGGCCCGCTGGGCGTGTTCATGGGTTTCGACTTCCACCTCGGTGACGATGGTCCGCAACTGATCGAGATCAACACCAACGCCGGCGGCGCCCTGCTCAACCGCGCCCTGGCGCACGCGCAGCAGGCCTGCTGCGCCCAGATCGAACCCTATCTGCGCCCGACCGCCGACCTCGACACGCTCGACGCCGTCTGGCTGCGGATGTTCCTGCACGAATGGCAGCGGCAGCGCGGCGGCGGCCGCCCGGCGCGCATCGCCATCGTGGACGAAGCCCCGGCGCAGCAATACCTCCACCCCGAGTTCCTGCTGTTCCAGCACCTGTTCCGCAGCGCCGGCATCGAGGCGGTGATCGCCGACCCGGCCGAGCTCGACTGGCGCGGTGGCCGCCTGCTGCACGACGGCCAGGCGATCGACCTGGTCTACAACCGCCTCACCGACTTCTACCTCGAGTCGCCGGCGCTCGCGCCGCTGCGCGCGGCCTTCGAGGCCGGCGCGGTGGTGCTGACGCCACACCCGCGCGCCCATGCCCTGTATGCCGACAAGCGCAATCTGGCGCTGCTGAGCGACCCCGAGCGCCTCGCCGCGCTCGCCGTCCCCGCGGCGGTGATCGACCGCCTGGCGGCGGGCATCCCGCGCACGCTCGAAGTCACCGCCGAGCGTGCCGAAGCGCTGTGGGCGAGCCGGCGCGGCCTGTTCTTCAAGCCCGCGACCGGCTTCGGCAGCCGCGCGACCTATCGCGGCGACAAGCTGACGCAGCGCGTGTGGCAGCACATCGTCGCCGGCGGCTACGTCGCCCAGGCCATCGCCCTGCCCTCGGAGCGCCGGGTGAATATCGACGGCGCGGACAGCGACCTCAAGCTCGACGTGCGCGCCTATGCCTACGCCGGCCAGATCCAGCTCGTCGCCGCGCGCCTCTACATGGGGCAGACGACCAACTTCCGCACCCCGGGTGGCGGCTTTGCGCCGGTGTTCCTGACCCGCGACGACAAGCTCGTCCGGCACGAGCCGGCCGTCGTCGCGTGACTGGGGCCGTCAGCCTGCGCGGCCACCGGCGCGCGCCGTGGCGATCGTCGATCGCGTGGGGCCAGACGCGCCGGTCGGCGTCGCCCGCGCGGCCTGTGCGCGCACAGGCGTGGGCTATAGTTTGAGCGGGTTGCCGCAATCGCTTCGCCGCCAAGGAGAATGTCATGGAACAACCGGTACATGTGCTGAAGGACCTGTTCGCCCAGCTCGGTCTGCCCGACGATGCCGAATCCATCGAGTCCTTCATCCGGACCCACTCGCCGCTGGCCGAGAGCGTCAAGCTGGCCGACGCCCCGTTCTGGACCAGCGCGCAGGCGAGCTTCCTGCGCGAGGAACTCGCCGAGGATGCGGACTGGGCCGAGCTCGTCGATCAGCTCAGCGCGTCACTGCGGGCCACCTAGCGCTCCGTTCCCCGCTCGAACTTGCACCCGCCACCGCCCACGCGCCTCGGCCTCGCGGACGGCCAGAGCGACTGGCATGCGCTCGAATCGACGCAGGCGACGCAGCGCCTGGGCGTCGATCCGGTGCGCGGGCTCGATCATGAGGATGCCGCCGCGCGGCTGAGACTGTACGGCCCCAACCGCCCCACCCCGCTCCGCCTGCAGGACTGGGGCCTCATCGTCGCGGTCGCCGCACTCGGCTTCGCGATCGTCGAACTGGACAAGCGCTTTCACCCGACAACCGGTGCCGGTTCATGAATTCGGCAAACGAGTCCGACATCGGCGCGCGCGAATGCTCGCTAGCCTGAGCACCCTGCCGCGCACGGTCTGGCTGATCGGCCTGATCAGCCTCGTCAACGACAGCGCGAGCGAGATGCTCTACCCGCTCATTCCGCTCTACCTGTCCTCGGTGCTGATGGCCGGGCCCCGCGCGCTCGGCATCATCGAGGGCATCGCCGAGGCCACCGCGAGCCTGCTCAAGCTGTTCTCGGGCGTCATCGTGGACCGGACCCGGCGCGCCAAGCCCTGGGTCGTCTTCGGCTACGGGCTCGCCGGCTTCGCCCGCCCGCTGATCGCGCTGGTCGGCAGCTGGCCCGGCCTGCTCGCGATCCGCTTTGCCGACCGCGTCGGCAAGGGCTTGCGCAGCTCACCGCGCGACGCGCTGCTCGCGGCCAGCATCGACGCCGACAAGCGCGGACTCGCCTTCGGCCTGCACCGCGCCCTGGACCACGCCGGCGCCCTCGTCGGCCCCTTGCTCGCGGCGGCGCTGTTGGCGGCCGATGTGCCGCTGCGCGACATCTTCCTGTGGTCCATCGTCCCCGCCGTCCTCTGCCTGGCGCTGGCGACGCAGCTGCGGGAGGCCCCCCAGGCCGCAACGACGCCGCGCCAGCCCTTCGACTGGCGCCTCCGCGACCTGCCGCCGGTGTTCAGGCGCTATCTCGCCGTGGTGGCCTTGTTCACGCTCGGCAACTCCTCGAACATGTTCCTGTTGCTGCGTGCCAGGGAGCTCGGCGTGGCCGAGGCGCAGATCCCGCTGCTGTGGGCGAGCGTGGCGGCGGTCGCGACGCTGTTCTCGACGCCGCTCTCGGCGCTGTCGGACCGCGTCGGTCGGGTCCGCCTGCTGGTGGGCGGCTATGTCGCCTACGCCCTGTTCTACCTCGCGATGGGGCTGATCGCGCGCGACGGCTGGGTGCTGTTCGGGCTCTTCGCCGGCTACGGCCTGTTCATGGCCGCGACCGAGGGCGTCGAGAAGGCCCTCGTCGCCGACCTCGCGCCGGCCGAGCGCCGGGGCACGGCCTTCGGCTGGTTCAACCTCACCGCCGGCCTCTTCCTGCTGCCGGCCTCGGTGGTGTTCGGGCTGATCTATGAAGCGGCCTCCCCGCTCGCGGCCTTCGCCTTCGCGGCGGCCTGCGTGCTCGGCGCGGCGCTGCTGCTCAAGGTCTGGGTGGCGCCGGCCCCGCCTGCCAACGGCCGCCACTGAACCGCCCCGAGGGGCGCGAGTCAGACCGGCGCGGCGAGCCCGACGATGTCGCGGTGCCTGCCGGCCGCCGCATCGACCGCCTGCTCGAACGGCAGGCCCGCCTCCACGCCGTCCATGATCATGCGCTGCAGGATCGCGCCCAGCATCTCGACATTGCCGGCCATCGCCGGCGCGATCTCGCGCAGGAACTCGCAGCTGGGCGGATCGAAGGCGTGGGCGGCGAGAAAGGCTTGGAGCTCGCGGCCGGTGGCGAGCGCGTAGCACAGGTCATAGATCAGGTTGAAGGTCTGCGCCTGCCGCCAGGGGTCGGCCGCACCGAGATTCATCCGCACCTCTTCGGCGAGGTCGCGCCGGAAGGCCTCGAGGCCGTAATCGGCCTGCGCCTTGACCACCTCCTCGGCGGTGAATTCCCATTCCATGCTCTTCTCCTCCTGCATGCGGTCGTGGAGCCGGCCCGCGCTGCCATCGCTGCCTGCCGCTAGCCGAAGATCGCCGCGAAGGCGTCCTCGTCGTCGCGGCAGACCGGGCAGGTCTGCTCCGGTAGGGGTGAAACGAAATGACGGTCGCAGCGCGTGCAGCGCTGCTTGGACAGCGCCAGCAGCACCCGTGCCGGCTGTTCGGGGCGGGCATCGAACACCGGCTCGGCGTCGAGCACCCGCGGCTGGCACACCTCGAGGCAGGCTTCGCAGCCGACGCAGCGATCGGCGTCGAATTTCAGCTGCCAGTCGGCCGGGCTCTCCTCGATCTGGATGGCGCCGGTCGGACAGACGCGGAAGCAGGCCTCGCACACCGTACAGCCCGGGTGCAGCGACAGCGCCATCAGCGGCAGCGCGTCGTGCAGCGGCACGGAGAAGGGCGCGCCGTCGCTGCGCTGGCAGACGATCTGCAGCAGCTCGCGCTGCTCGGGCAGCGCGTAGGCGCCGGCGCGGATGGCCTTGTCCGGCGCGGGCGGCGGCGCCGCGAGCGGCCCCGCGGCGTGGGCGATTTCATCGACGCCGCGGCCGACCAGGCGACGGAAGAGCTGCCGCCGTCCGGCGGCGAAGTCCTGTTGCGCAGGGCGCGGCCCCGCTACGGGCGCGTGCGTGGCATCGGCTGCCAGCCGCGGCGCGACCCAGGGCGCACCGCCGACCGGCTCCGCGGCGCGCATCAGCACGGCGCAGGCTTCGAGCTTGAGCGCGAGCTGCTCCGCGCCGCCGCGGCCGTGGGCACATTCGGCGCAGCGGTCGGCGCCATGCAGCGTCACCGGGATGCGCCGCTTCGCCAGATAGGCGAGGCTCGCCGCATCGATCGCGCCGAGGCAGGGCACCACGGCATCGGCCGCGCCCCCAGAGGGCGCACAGGCCAGCGAAAACTCGGGCTGCCTGATCGCCTGGCGCAGCAGCTCGATGGGCTTGAAGGCCTCGCTCGTCCACGCGCCGGTGGGGCAGGCGCTCACGCACAGGGCGCAGTCCTGGCAGCGCGCGGCGTCGAGCGTCGCCCCTTCCTCACCGAGCGTGATCGCGGCATGCGGGCAGGCCTCGGCGCAGCGGCGGCACGCGCTGTAGCGGTAGCGATAGCGCGTGCAGCGGCTGGCATGGAATTGCGGGTAGGCGAGGCTCATTTCGACTCGGTGCGCGGCTCGGTGCGCAAGTGCTGCAGGGGCGTGCCCTGCTCGCAAGTGTTCTTCGGAATGACGAAGCTGGCGGCGCGTCCGCCCGGCGGCTCGCCAGCGGCGGCGAGCACCGCCTCCCAGGCCGCCACCCCGCCCTCGACCGCGACGATGCTGCGGCCGGGATGGGCACGCGCCAGCACGCCGGCCACCTCCAGGGCGCGCGCATCGGTGTCGGCGACGACGACCACGGTCGCCGTGGGCACGATCCTGAGATCGTCGCGATACGGCAGCGCCTCGGCGAGCGGCCGCGCCTCGCGTTCGGCAGCGGGGCGCGCGTCGATGACGCAGCAGGGCGGGGTCGAACCCAGCGCGAGCTTGAGCTGCGCCGCGCTGCGCAGCGCGGCGTCGGCCTGGGCCGCGCCCGCCGCAGCGAGGACGAGCACCGCCAGCAGGGCGCGGCCGAGTCGATGGCAACCAGGCAGGAAGCGACCAGGCAGGAAGCGGCTCGGCCGGCAGCGGGCGGGTTTCATGCGGCCTCCACGCTTGCCGACGGCTCGGCTCCGGCGGCGGGCGGCAACAGCTCGCTGCGCCGGGCAAAGAGCGCCGGCGGCAGCACGATGCGGGCGAGCCTGCCGTAGGCGACCCAGTCGGCCAGCGCCGGCGCGGTCTCGTGCAGCGGGCCGAGCCACAGGCGCTCGCCCCGGTCCCCGCCCACCGCCTCGACCAGGCCGGCGCACAGGTTGAGGTCGGCGTCGTCACGGATGTCGACGCGCAGCAGAGCGGCCGAGGCGCCGCGCCGCATCATCTCGCCCAGCCACCAGTGCACCCGCGTGCCGCTCGCGCTACCGTCGGCGCGCAGGATCTCCCAGCACGGCTCGCACACCGAGGGCGTGACGACCTTGAAGTCGGCGTTGGACACGGTCTCGAAGGACCAGCTCACCTCCATCCGTTGCGCCGGCACATAGACGCCGACGCGCGCCGTGCCGAAGCGCTGCGCGAGGCGCTCGACCACGCCGCAGTCGGCAAGCGCCGCGGCGCCGACGAAGACGCGCCCCGCACCCGCTTCGAGCAACTGTGCGGCGCGCGCCTCGCCTTCGGTCGGCAGCACGACGCCGGCCAGCACCGCGGGCGGGGCGGGCGGGGCGGGCGGCGGACGCGTGGCAAGACGCGCGGCAGCAGCAGCGTCGCAGACGAAGGCCACGGCGGCGTCCTCGGGCAAGGCTTCGCCGGCGGCGGCGAGACAGGCGATCTCGGCGTTCATGAGCTCGCCCCGCTGTGCTCGAACTTGGCATACACGAAGGGGAACATCGGGTTCTCACCGTCGGCCGGCAGGGCCGCGATCAGCGGCCGCAGCGCCTGCAGCGTGCCGATGATCGGATCAACCTGCACGCCGAGAAAGCGCGGCCGATAGCGGCCGAGGGCGAGCAGCGCGTCATCGAGCAGCAGCAGGGCGCCCGCCTGGTTGCGGTTCTGGGTGAAGAACAGCGCCAGCGTGGCGAAGGCGAGCGCCTGCAGGAAGGCCGCTTCCGGGTCCGCGCTGCCGAGCACGCTGTTGCGGATCAGGCGCGCCCAGCGCGCGTTGAGCAGGTCGTGCAGCGCGCCGAGCTCGTTGTTGTTCCACAAGGCGGCGATTTCGCTCCAGTCAAGCTCGGACAGCACCTGGCGGTCGGGCCGCGGCAGGGCCTGGGCGGGAAGGTCGAGGATCATGGCGCCCTCCCCTTCAGCGCAGGTCGTGCAGCGGCTGCACCGTGGCGGCGCGCCGCGCCTCGGGCGTCGGCCCGCAGCCGTTGCAGACCGGCTCGTCGGGGTTGAACTCGAGCCGGACCTCACTCTGCGGCACGACTTCGCGGCCGTGGTCCAGGTCCTCGATGCGCAGGCCCATCGCGGCGATCTCCTCCGCGGCGAAGCCAGCCAGCAAGCGCGCCATCTCGCGGTAGAAGGAGTGATTCGCGGCGCGCTCGACGAGGCCGCCGTAGCCGCGCACCCAGCGCCCGAGGTGCAGCGTCCAGAAGCGCTTGATCTCGCGTTCGAGGCGCCGGTACTCGGCCATGTCGCCGGCATCGAGCGCCACCGTGCAGCGCTCGAGCAGCTCCGCGACGAACATCAGCTCGACGCCGAGCTGGTCGGGGAACACCGCGAAGCGGCCCTTCTCGAGCACGAAGCCGCAGCGCGCATAGGTCTGCCCGACCTGGAAGTGCGGATCCTGCTGGTAGCGCCCGGTCAGGCGCACCGACTCGACCGGCGGAAAGCCGCCCGCGGCGGCGAACAGCGTCGCGTACTCGCAGGCGAGCCGCGCGGCAAGCGTGTCCAGTGATGGCGCGGTGAAATCGGCATCGAAGGCCAGACCGACCTCGGCCAGCGCCTGCAGCACCGCGTCGCTGCGCAGCGCGGCAAGGAAGTCGACGCCCGCCTCCTCGACGAAGACGCCGGACAGCAGGCGGTAGATGCGCACCCGCGCGGCGCATTCGTCGCGCAGTTCGGCGGCGGACGGTGGCGCGGACTCGGCCGCCGGCGCGGGCGGCGCCTCGGCCTCGATCGCGAACAGGGTCTTCAGCATGATGTCTCCCTCATTGCCTTCCTTGCTGTCTTCCTTTCCTGCCCGACCCGCATCGCTGCGGGCCGGGCCCTCTCCGATGCGCAGGCAGCGCTACGGCCGCCCGCCCCGCTCCAGGAAAACCCGGGGCAGCCCGAGGTTTTCTTGTCCCCCTCGGGGGGCGGAAACGGCCAAGCCGTTTCCTGGGGGCGCTCAGTGGCCGCCGCCGGCCTTGCGCTTGACGCTCTCCGGCCCCGCCCAGGCGGCCATCTCCGGATGCATCTTGCGGTGCAGGTCGCCGGTATACGCGTAGCGCATGGTCTCCTTGTAGGCCGCGTAGTGCTTGTCCCAGTCGCCCTCGGTGTCGCCGTACTTGTCGTTCGGCCCCGCCTTGCTGACCTTGACCACGGTGTCGAACCAGCCCTGTGAGCCGCCGATCGGATCGGCCACCGCGGGGATGATCGCGTTCGGGTGCACGCCCTTGTCGTCCCACCACACATTGTTGAGGTCGGGATCCTCGGTGCCGCCGTAGGCAGGCTTGTCCTTCAGCTTCAGCGTCGCGAGCCGGCCGTATTCCCAGTGGCCGAAGCCGGTCGCGATCGAGATCACCTTCGGATGGATGCCCTCGGTGACGTAGGCCTTGGTGACGAGGTAGCCGACCGCGCTCTCCACCCGCACCAGGTCGCCGGTCCTGACGCCGAGCTTCTTCGCCGTTTCCGGGTTCATCCACGCCGGGTTGCTGTGGGCGATCTCGGCCAGCCACTTCACCGCGGCGGTGCGCGACTGCTTGTGCACGTTGAGCTTGAAGGTGGAGAGGATCATCTCGTCCTCCTTCATCGTCTCGTGCCAGGGGATGCGCTTGAAGGTCGGCATCGGATTGAAGCCGTAGTCGGCCCACTCGTCGACGCGCACATTGATGAGGCGATTGCCCGTGGGGAAGCCGACGCAGTTCTTACCGTTGCGCCGCACGCCGATGGCCTGGCCGTTCCTGACGATGGTGCCGTGCTCGTCGATCACCGCGCCGGCCATCTCGGCCGCGGACAGCTCCTTGCGGTACAGCCCATACTCGGCCTGGATCTCGCGTCCGGTCTTGTCGGTGACCTTGCCCGTCTTCGGGTCGAGGCTGCCGTAGATCGGCCACACGCCGTGCTTCTTCAGGAAGTCGAGCCCCCCCGCCTCCTTCAGGCCGGGAATGTTGTCGAAGTGCTGGCGCATGTAGTCCTCGCCGTCCTTGAACTCCCAGAACTGACGCATGCCGCGCGCGCCGTCCGGGTCGAGCTTCCACACGATGTCGCGCAGCAGCACGCGGTTCTCGCGCGACTCGCCCAGCGACTTGTGCACCGGCTGGCGGATGCCCAGCCAGGGCCACAGCGAGTTGGGCATCGACTCCGGTTCCCAGCGCTCGAGGTAGGGGCAGTCGGGCAGGATCAGGTCGGCGAGCGCGGTCTCCTCGCCCATGTGTGAGCTCATCGAGACGAAGTAGGGGATCAGCTTCTCGTCGCGATAGAGCCTGCCCCACACCGCCTGCGCGCCCGGGTTGGTATAGACCGGATTGTCCTGGTAGGTGAAGGCGACGTTGATCTTCTGCCGGCCCTCGGCGATCCAGAACGGCACCAGGTGGCTGACCTTGTGCGCGGCGAGCGGATACTCGGGCGGATGCGCGAGCACCGAGTCGTGCGCCGGCGCCGGCGGCGTGGGACTGGGCTGCGGCCAGCCCATGCCGCGCGGCAGGCAGTAGCCACCGCGCCTCTCGACGTTGCCGGTCATGATCGGCAGCATCATGCAGGCCTTCTCGTTGTAAGAGCCGTACAGGTGCTTGGCCGGGCCGCGGTAGGTGAACAGCGTCGCCGGCTTGGTGGTGGCGAACTCGCGCGCGATGCGCTCGATCGTCTGCACCGGCACGCCGGAGATCTTCGACGCCCATTCCGGCGTGTACTGCGCGTAGTGCGCCTTCAGCTCATCGACGGTGACGTTGGTCCAGGTGTCG
>JANJTU010000008.1 GCA_024710965.1 Thauera sp.
ATGTGACCCGCGCCCTGCTCGTGCACCACCGGAATCAGCCGGATCCCCGCCGGCGCGAAGATGTCCATCGCGTCCATGAAGGCCGAACCCATGATCCCGAACATGTCGGTCACGCCGTTCGCCACCAGCGTCTCCACGAACGCCTCCGACGGCGTCATCCTGGTCGGGCCGCTCGCCACGGGGCGGGTGTCGGCATTGGGGGAGGTCTGGCTCATGATGGAAGTCTCCTGAGATTGGCAAGGCTTATTGGTAAAAATCGGTACCGAACATTTCAATATTCGAGACACAGCCGCACTCTAGAGCTCGAGCGCAGAAAGGTCAACATTGAATTCTAAAAAACGGTACGATTTGTACACTTTTCAGGAACAACGCATGGGAGACATCACCATGACCGAAGTCCAGCCAGCGCGACCCGAGGTCGTCAAGATCGATGGCGACACGCCGACGATGCGCCTTCTGGCCCTGCTCGAGGTCATCGCCGCCAAGGACCAGCTCTATTCGCTGCAGGGCCTGGTCGAGGAGACCGGGCTGCCGAAGCCGACGCTGCACCGCATGCTGCAGCAGCTCGAGGCAGCCGGCATGCTGCAGCGCGACAGCGACGGCCGCCAGTACGGCACCGGCGCCCGCCTGCGCCGCCTCGCCGAGAGCCTGCTGCTGAACGACACCAAGCACGGCGCACGCCATGCGGTGCTGCGCCAGCTGGTGGAGGAAGTCGGCGAGAGCTGCAACATCACCGCGCTGTCGGGCAGCGAGGTGCTCTACCTCGACCGCGTCGAGACCGCCGCGCCGCTACGCTTCTACCTGCACCCGGGCTCACGCGTGCCGGTGCACTGCTCGGCCAGCGGCAAGCTCTTCCTCGCCCAGATGAGCGCCGCGCAGCGCCGCCGCCTGCTCGCCCACGTGCCGCTGTCGCGCTACACCAACAACACCCTGACCGAGCTCGACGGCCTCGAGGCCGAGATCGAGCGCGTGCGCGAACTGGGCTACGCCTTCGACGACGAGGAGTTCCTGCCCGGCCTGCTGTGCATCGCCGTGCTCGTGCCGGTCCCGGGCGGACGCTCGAACATGGGCGTCGCGATCCAGGCCCCGACCATGCGCATGACCAGGGAGCGCGCGCTGCAATGCCTGCCCGCGCTGCAGCGCGCCGCCGCGGCGCTGGCGGCGATCGAGGTCGAGTCGATGGCGGCGCAGGCCGCCAGCGCCTGACGACGTCGGCGGCCCGCGCCAGGCGGGCGGCAGCCCGCCGGCGCGCGACCTCCGAAGGACACGGTGCGTGCGGCGCCGTGTGAGAATCCCCGCCCCCAGGCCGCCTGAAACCGCCCCCCGAAACGCGAAGCCAAGGAGCTCCTCTCATGCATTACCCCGACACCCAGCTGATGATCGCCGGCCAGTGGCTGGACGCCGCCGACGGGCGCACGCTGCCGGTCTTCAATCCCGCGACCGGCAAGGAGATCGGCCGCGTGGCGCAGGCCGGCACCGCCGATCTCGACCGCGCACTGGCCGCGGCGCAGGCCGGCTTCGAGCGCTGGCGCGACCTGCCCGCGCTCGAGCGGGCGAAGATCATGCGTCGCGCCGCCGCGCTGATGCGCGAACGCGCCGACGACATCGCCGCGCTGCTGACCCAGGAACAGGGCAAGCCGCTGGCCGAGGCGCGCATGGAGATGCGCGCCGCGCCCGACACGATCGACTGGTTCGCCGAGGAAGGCCTGCGCGTCTATGGCCGCGTCGTGCCGGCGCGCAACCTCGCCGTGCGCCAGCTCGTGCTGAAGGACCCGGTGGGCCCGGTGGCGGCGTTCACGCCGTGGAACTTCCCGGTCAACCAGGTGGTGCGCAAGGTGGCGGCGGCGCTCGCCACCGGCTGCTCGATCCTGGTCAAGGCCGCCGAGGAGACGCCGGCCTCGCCCGCCGCGCTGATCCGCGCCTTCGTCGATGCGGGCGTGCCGGCCGGCGTCGTCGGCCTGGTGTATGGCGACCCGGCCGAGATCTCGTCCTACCTGATCCCGCACCCGGTGATCCGCAAGATCACCTTCACCGGCTCGACCGAGGTCGGCAAGCAGCTCGCCGCGCTCGCCGGCCGGCACATGAAGCGGGTGACGATGGAGCTCGGCGGCCACGCCCCGGTGATCGTCGCCGAGGACGCCGACATCGAGCTCGCGGTGAAGGCCGCGGGCGCGGCCAAGTTCCGCAACGCCGGCCAGGTGTGCATCGCGCCCACCCGCTTCCTCGTCCATGAGAGCGTGCACGCCGAGTTCGCCGCCGCGCTGGCGGCGCACGCGCAAGGCCTGAAGGTCGGCGACGGCCTCGCCGAGGGCACGCAGATGGGGCCGCTCGCCAACCCGCGCCGCGTCGCCGCGATGGCCGGCTTCATGGACGACGCCGTCCGCCGCGGTGCCAGCGTGCTCGCCGGCGGTGACCGCGTCGGCAGCGAGGGCAACTTCTTCGCCCCCACCGTGCTCGCCGACGTGCCGCTCGAGGCGCGCGTGTTCAACGACGAGCCCTTTGGCCCGGTGGCCGCGATCCGCAGCGTGCGCAGCCTGGACGAGGCGATCACCGAGGCCAACCGCCTCGCCTACGGCCTCGCCGGCTACGCCTTCACCCGCTCGCTGAAGAACGCCCACCTGCTCACCCAGCGCGTCGAGGTCGGCATGCTGTGGATCAACCAGCCCGCCGCGCCGTGGCCGGAGATGCCCTTCGGCGGCATCAAGGACTCGGGCTACGGTTCGGAAGGCGGGCCGGAGGCGCTGGAGGCCTACCTCAACACGCGCTCGGTGTACGTGATGAACGTCTGACGGGCGCGGGCCGCCACTGCGTCCGCCGCCTCTCCATGCAACGACACCGCCGGCGACGCGATCGGCCCGGCGGCGCCGGATGAGCACCCGCAGGCCGCCCCGCGCTGCTTGCCTGTACTCAGGCTTTCTTCAGCCCGCCATAGACGACGCGCCCGTCGTGCAGCACGGCCTCGCGCGCGGGCAGGCGGGCCACCGCCTCGGCCGAGCAGCTGGCCGCGACGAGCACGCCGGCGGCGGCATCGCCCGCCTGCGGCCAGGCGCGTCGGCCCGCGGCGTCGAGCGGCAGGATGCCGCCGGTGGAGATGGCCAGCGCGCGCGTCAGCTTGAACTCGTCGAAGATGCGGTAGATCTGCGCGTAGCGGTTCGCCTTTTCCAGCATGTCGCCGGTGCCGAACGGCGACCAGTGATCGATCACGTTGTCGGTGCCGGTCATCAGGAACACCCCCTTCTCCGCCAGTTGCGGCAGCGGCAGCGCGCCCTTGCCGAGCGGCAGCGACGAGGCGATCGCGATCCGCTGGGCGGCGAGCCGCTCGCCGATCTCGGCCACTTCGGCGTCGTCCATCGCCGCGAGGGCGAAGGCGTGGCTGATCGTGACCTGGCCGCGCAATGCCGGGTTCGCCTCGACCTGCTTGATGATGTAGTCCATCGCCGCGACCCCGCTCGGCCGGCCTTCGTGCAGGTGGATGTCGAGCCCGGCGCCGGTGTCGAGCGCGATGCGGAACAGCACGTCGAGCGACTCCTCCATGCGGCCGTCGACGGCGGTCGGATCGAGGCCGCCGACGTACTTTGCCCCCATCTTCATCGCCTCGCGCATCAGCGGCTCGACCTGGGCGCGCAGCAGGCCGTGCTGCGGGAAGGTGACGATCTCGCAGGCGAAGTCGGCGCGGTGCTTCTCGAGCGCCAGCAGCAGGTGCTCGAGGCTCTTCAGGCCGCTGACCGGATCGATGTTGCAGTGGCTGCGGGCGAAGGTCGTGCCCTTGCTGTGCAGCAGCGCGATCAGTTGCTCGGCACGACGCTGCGACTCGGGCAGCAGGCGCGGAATCAGCGTCTTCTCCTGCTCGATCATGTCGACGATGGTCTTGCCGCGGCGCGGCGCCTGCCACGGATCGCCGTAGAAGGTCTTGTCGAGGTGGATGTGCATGTCGCGCAGCGCCGGCAGCAGCAGCAGGCCTTGCGCGTCGTAACGCGGCAGCGCGGCGTCGAGCGGCGTGCCCTGCGCCTCGACGCGCACGATGCGACCGTCGCGGATCTCGAGCGTGTGCAGTGCGGTGCGGGTGGCGAGGACGACGCCGCCCTCGCGCTCGAAGCCTTCTTCCAGGCGCACGTTGGTGAGCAGGTAATGGCGTTCGGCGGGCCGGGCGTGGCCGGCGGGCGTGTCGCGGCCGCTGGCGGCGGGCGTGGCGGTGGCGGGCGTGGCGGCCGCAGCATGGCCGGCGAGGCCGGCCGCACCGAAGGCGGCGCAGGCGGTGGCGAGGTTGCGGGCGGTGCCCAGGAAAGCTCTGCGGCTCGGTTGCATCGGTTGTCTCCTTGGTCTTCTCGTCGGGGTCGGGCGTGCGGGCCACTGCGCCGCGGCCAGGCGCGCGGGGCGGAGCCGGCCCGCAATCGAAATTAGCAGGCCGGCCCGGCGGACGATGGCACCAGGACGGAAGTTTCGGTGGAGCCAGGCGGAGCCGGCGGGCGGCCGCTCAGTTCAGCGCTCAGCTCAGCGCTCAGCTCAGCGCTCAGGCGAGCGCTCAGGCCGCGGTCGGCGGGCGGGCGAGCTTGCGCTGCAGGGTACGGCGATGCATCTTCAGCGCCCGCGCGGTGGCGGAGATGTTGCCTTCGTGCTCGGCGAGCACGCGCTGGATGTGCTCCCATTCGAGGCGGTCGACCGACATCGGCGCCTCGGGCACGCTGTCCTCGATGACCACGTCCTCGGCATGGAGCGCCCTGATGATGGCGTCGACGTCGGCCGGCTTGGCCAGGTACTGCATGGCGCCGAGCTTCACCGCATCGACCGCGGTGGCGATGCTGGCGTAGCCGGTCAGCACCAGGATGCGCGCATCGGGGCTCGCCTCGAGCAGCGGGCGGATCAGCTTCAGGCCGGACTCACCGCCGAGGTTGAGGTCGAGCACGATGAACTCCGGGCTGTGGTCGTGGGCGAGTTCGAGCGCAGCTTCGCTGTCGGTGGCACCGTAGGTGTCGAAACCGCGCTGACCGAGCGCGCGCACCAGCACGCGGTTGAAGACCGGATCGTCGTCGACCACGAGCAGCGTGGCGGCGGGGAGAGCGTTCATCGGTTCGGATCCTGTAAGGGCACGCTCAGGCGCGCGATCGTGCCGCCGCCCGGGCGGGGAAGAAAGTTCAGCGCGCCGCCGTGCAGCTCGACGGCGCCGTGGGCGAGAAAGAGGCCGATGCCCATGCCGGCCGGACGGTCGGCGAGCGGCCCCTGGCGCACCGCGGCGCAGACCTCGGCGGGCATGCCGGCACCGCGGTCG
Organism: Thauera sp.; assembly: GCA_024710965.1. GTDB lineage: Bacteria > Pseudomonadota > Gammaproteobacteria > Burkholderiales > Rhodocyclaceae > Thauera. Next base: position 5,267 of record JANJTU010000008.1, read on the forward strand.
GCGACGTCGACGACGAGGCCACCGTCGGCGAACGCGGCATGCACGTCGACCCCGACCTCGGCGCGATCGGCATCACGGTTGGCATTGGCGGCATTGTCGAGCAGGTTGTGCAGCGCTTCGCCGAGGCTGGCATCGGCGACGATGCGGGCGGCGGCGGTGCCGGCGTCGCAGTGCAGCACGGCCGCGGCGTGCGGGCGCAGGCTGCGCCAGCGCGCGAGGACCGTCTGCAGCCAGTCGCCGGCGGGCAGCGCACCGCCCCCTTCCGCGCGCTGCTGGCCGGCTTCGCGCGTGAGGCTGTTGAGGATGCTCTTGCAGTGATCCACCTGCTCGCGCATCAGGGCAAGGTCTTCGCCCCCCTCGCGGCCGAGGTCGGCGCGGCGCGCGAGTTCGTCGACGAGGATGCGCAGCGTGCCCAGCGGCGTGCCGAGCCGGTGGGCAGCGCCGGCGGCGAGTTGGCCGAGGCCGACGACATGGGCGTCGCGCGCCCGCGCGGCATTGGCTTCCGCGAGTTCGCCCTCGCGCCGCGACAGCGCCGCATTCAGGCGCGACACGAACCACACTATCGTCAGCGCCGACAGGGCGAAGCTCAGCCACATGCCGGCCAGGTGCCAGTGCATCGCCATCTCGGCGTCGGCCAGCGGCAGCGGCCGGTGGAAATGCCACAGCAGCGAATGCACCGCCACCGCCAGCGCCGCCAGCGCCCAGGCCTGGCGCGCCGGCAGGATCGCCGCGCCGACCGCCACCAGCGGCAGCAGCAGCGAGATCGCCGGGTTGGTCGGTCCGCCCGCGAAGTACAGGAAGGCGCCCCAGCCACACAGGTCGACCGCCAGTTGCACGAAGGCACCGCCGCGCCCGGCCAGCCGCTGCGCCACGCCCGCGGACAGGGCCAGATTGAGGGCCAGCAGCAGCAGGGCGACGCCGAGCAGCGGTCGCCGTGGCAGGGCGGGTGCGAGCAGGGGCAGGATCACCAGCACGAGTACGGCCATCACCAGCAGCGACAGCCAGCGCAGCTGCAGCAGGCGCGAGCGGTCGGTGCGCACCGCGGCAAGCGCGTCGCCACGCGGCGAAGTCGGCGTTCGATCCAGCGCCCCGGCCCTGCGATGATCCATGAAACCCCCGCTCCTGAGGGCCTCATCTGTGCCCGGATTCAATGCGGACGTGTTTGCGCTAGATCAAGGATCGGCAGTTTCTGCTTTCCTACACTGCGCCTGCGACAAAACGTCACAGGACACACTGTCACAGGCAGTCCGCCCTCACAGGTGCCGCGGACCCGCTTCCCGGCCGGCAGCGGATGCCTGGACGAACACCGATCAAATCTGAAACCGGAGCGACACGAGCATGAACGAAGCAAAGATGAACCCGGTCGACGCCACGCCCGACCCGAGCCGCCGCAAGTTCCTCAACACCGCCGCGCTCGCCGGCCTCGCTGGCGCCGGTCTGTCCGTGGGCCTGTCGGCCTGCAACAAGGAAACCGCCCCGACGGCCGCGCCTGCAGCCGCGCCCGCCGCTGCCGCTCCCGCTCCCGCCGCCGCCCACACCAACGTGCACCTGAAGCCGGGTGAGCTCGACACCTACTACGGCCTGTGGTCGGGTGGCCATACCGGCGACTTCCGCGTGCTCGGCCTGCCCTCCGGGCGCGAACTGCACCGCGTGCCCTGCTTCGTGCCGGACGCGCTGGTCGGCTGGGGCGTCACCAACGAATCGAAGGCGGTCATGGGGACCAAGGCCGACGGCAGCCTGAAGTACACCGTCGCCGACACCCACCACACCCACGCCTCGTACAAGGACGGCAACTACGACGGCCGCTACGCCTGGATCAACGACAAGATCAACAGCCGTATCGCCCGCATCCGCCTCGACTACTTCATCTGCGACAAGATCACCGAACTGCCGAACGTCCAGGGCTTCCATGGCATCTTCCCGGACAAGCGCGACCCGGTCGACCCGGCGATCAACTACACGACGCGCGTGTTCTGCGGCGCCGAGTTCCACATCCCGCTGCCGAACGACGGCCGTGATCTGGAGAGCCCGGACAAGTACCGCACGCTGTTCTCCTGCGTCGACGCCGAATCCATGGAAGTGCGCTGGCAGGTGCTGATCGACGGCAACTGCGACCTCGCCGCCACCTCCTACGACGGCAAGCTGGCCGCCACCAACCAGTACAACACCGAAGGCGGCGCGCGCTACGAAGACATGATGTCGGCCGAGCGCGACTCCTGCCTGTTCTTCAACATCGCCCGCATCGAGCAGGCGGTCAAGGACGGCAAGTTCAAGACCTACGGCAACTCGAAGGTGCCGGTCGTCGACGGCACCAAGGCCGCCAACACCGACCCGAAGACCGCGCTCACCGCCTACGTCTCGGTGCCGAAGAACCCGCACGGCGTGAATGCTTCGCCGGACGGCAAGTACTTCATCTGCGCCGGCAAGCTCTCGCCGACCGCCACCGTCATCGAACTGGCGAAGATCCTTGACTGGTTCGACGGCAAGCTCGCCGAACTCGACAAGGCGATCGTCGCCGAAGTGGAAATCGGCCTCGGCCCCCTGCACACCGCCTTCGACGGTCGCGGCAACGCCTACACCACGCTCTTCCTCGACAGCCAGATCGTGAAATGGAATGTCGACGCCGCGATCAAGTTCCACGCCGGCGACAAGAATGCGCAGTACGTGGTCGACCGCCTCGACGTCCATTACCAGCCGGGTCACATCAACGCCTCGCAGTCCGAGACCATGTTCGCCGACGGCAAGTGGCTGTGCGTGGGCTGCAAGTTCTCGAAGGACCGCTTCCTGCCGGTCGGCCCGCTCCACGCCGAGACCGAGCAGTTCGTCGATATCTCGGGCGAGAAGATGGTGCTGGTGGCCGACCACCCGGTGCGCCCCGAGCCGCACGACTTCATCATCTTCAAGCGCGAGCTGCTGCAGCCCAAGCAGGTCTACGACATCAACGAGTTCCCGCTCGCGATCAAGGATCCGAAGGAAGCCGGCGTGTTCCGCGACGGCAACAAGGTCACGGTGAAGATCACCTCGATGGCTCCTGCCTTCGAGCCGCGCGAGTTCAAGCTCAAGGTCGGCGACGAAGTCACGCTCATCATGACCAACCTCGACAAGATCGAGGATCTGACGCACGGTTTCGCCATCCCGAAGTACAACGTCAACTTCATCTGCAACCCGCAGGAAACCAAGTCGGTGACTTTCAAGGCTGACAAGCCGGGCGTGTTCTGGTGCTACTGCACGCACTTCTGCCACGCGCTGCACCTCGAGATGCGTTCGCGCATGATCGTCGAAGCCTAAGGCCGGATTCGCTTCAAGTCCGTCGAAACGCACAAGGGGCGCAGGCCCCTTGTGCGTTTCGTGCTTTTCAGCTTCAGGCTGCCGGCACCGAATTGATCCTGAACAATTACAGCGCGCGCACGCTTTTCTAGACTCCATCACACTTTCCTTATGGAGCGTGCCATGAAGCTGTTCACCGCCCTGCGCGGCACCGTTTGCGCGGCGGTTCTCGCCCTCGCCGCCACCATGACGGGGCCCGCCCATGCGCAGACCGCCTACGAGGCCAGGCTGCCGCCGGAGCTGAACACCGCCCCCGCGCTGTGCGACTACGTGCCCTGTAGCGAGGTGCTGCCCGGCGCCACCGCCTTCTCCGAGCGCAAGGGCCAGCCGCGCTACGTCGAGGGCTACGCCGA
>JANJTU010000041.1 GCA_024710965.1 Thauera sp.
CCCTGCCGTCCCCCGCCCCGGTCCGGCCCCAGTCGGGATCGCGGTAGTCGATCTCGATCGCGAGCAGGCCGGCGTACCACTCGCCGACATGGCGGTGGTCGCACCGGGAACTGGTCGCGATCCTGATCGTGCTCACGCCCGCGCCCGCGCCACCGCGTCCTGCGCCGCGAGGTAGGCGAACACCAGGCCGGGCCCGAGGGTGATGCCCGGCCCCGGGTAGGTGCCGCCCATGATCGAGTGCTGGTCGTTGCCCACCACGTACAGGCCCGGGATCGGCTGCTTGTCGGCGTCGAGCGCGCGTGCGCGCTCGTCGGTGCGGAAGCCGGTCGCGGCGCCGATGTCGCCGGGGTAGAGGCGGACGGCGTAGAACGGCGCCTTCTCGATCGGCCCCAGGCTGGGGTTGGGGCCGCGCCAGCTGGCGTCGCCGTTGGCGCGCTGGTAGGTCGTCGTGCCGCGCTGGAACTGCTCGTCGACGCCGCTGCGGGCGAAGCGGCCGATGTCGGCGGCGGCCTGCTTCAGGTTCGCCGCGTCGACGCCGAGCTTCGCCGCGAGCTCGTCGAGGCTGTTGCCCGACACCAGGTAGCCGTCGGCGAGCGCTTCCTTGAGGCCCATGCCGTTCGGCCGCACCATGCCCATGCCGTACTTGCGCATGCCCTCGGCGTCGGTGACGAGGAAGGACGGCACCGCCGGCGTGGTCTTGTTCGCCTCCTGCATGGTGATGCCGGTCAGGTGGTAGGAGATCGACTCGTTGTAGTAGCGCTTTCCCTGCTGGTTGATCGTCATCATGCCGGGCTTGGCGCGGTCGAAGACGAAGTGCGGGAACACCGCCTGGCTGCCGTCGGCGCGCTTGCGGAGCGACACCGGGGCCCAGAAGCAGTTGCTCAGCGCGCCCTCGCCGTAGCGCGCGCCGACCGCCTCGGCGAGATCGTGCAGGGTGCCGGTGTGGCCGGGCGCACCCGGGCACCAGGCCACATCGGCGCCCGGCGCGAGCTGCGCGCGCCGCTGCGGATGGCGGTTGAAGCCGCCGCTCGCCATCACGACGCCGCCCTTGACCCGGATCGTGCGCGTGCGCCCGTCCTGCGCCAGCGTCAGCGTGTCGACGCCGTCGGCGCCGCGCTCGAGCGCGGTGACACGGGTGCGCGTCATCAGCGCCACGCCGCGCTCGCGCAGCGACAGCAGCAGGCGCCCGATCAGCGCATTGCCCATCACCAGGCGCGTGCCGCGCGGATGGCGCAGGCGGTCGCCGAGGTGGCGCAGCAGGATGCGGGTGACGTACTTGAAGGTGTCCCACGAGCCCCACCACTTCTTGATGAAGGCCATCAGCTGCAGGATGTCGTCGCGGTCCACCATCATGCCCTTGAGCACGGTGAACTCCGGGATCGGCGGGCGCACGAGGCGGAAATCCTCGCCCAGCAGGCGACCGTCGAAGGGATGGGGCTCGAGCGCGCGGCCGCAGGTGGTGGAGCCTTCCAGTTCCGACAGGTAGTCGGGATGGAAGTCGCGCGGGCGGTACTTGACGTGCGAGTGATCCTCGATCTTGGCCACCGCGGCGGCGCCATGGTCGAGGAAGGCCTGGCGCAGCCTGGGGTCGGAGCGCTCGCCGACGGCGAGGTCGAGGAACTTCTTCGCATTGGCCAGTGAGTCCTTGGGGTTCACCTTGGGCGCGTGGCGGGTGCCGGCAACCCAGGTGGTGGCACCGGAATAGGCGGTGGTGCCGCCGACGTACTCGGTGGCCTCGACCAGCAGCACCTTGGCGCCATCGATGGCGGCATACAGCGCGGCGGACATGCCGGCGCCACCGGCGCCGACGACGACGACGTCGAACTGCTCGTCGTCGTGGAGATCTTCGATCGATTTCAGCATGGGGCTCCTCGTTCTCTTCGATGATATGGAACAGTAAAACTGGAACTTTGTTCTATTTTTGATCAGTGTATCACCAATCACCGAAGGGACAAGCGGCGCCTTCCCGCAACGAAGCGGCTGACGTATGGTTCCGAAACGGAACGCAAGCCCATTCCGGAACTTCGCTTCCAGACTTCAAGAATTTGTCTATCAGCTAGATCAAATTTGTTTCTGAACACTATTCCATTTTTGAACTTCATTCACTAAGATCAATTCCATGGCTGGATCACTTCTCTCCCGCGCCCTCGGCGCCATCGAGCTGCTCGCCCACCACCCGCAGGGGATCGCCCTGCAGGAGGTCGCCGACTCGCTGAACATCCCCAAGAGCGCCGCGCATCGCCTGCTGGCCTCGCTGGTGGAGTACGGCTACGTGCGCCAGGACTCGGCGAGCGCCCATTACCTGCTGACGATGCGGCTGCTGACGATCGCGCTCGGCTTTCTCGCCCGCAGCGGCATCAACGACATCGCCCAGCCGCTGATGGACCGCCTCGCCGCCTCCACCGGCGAACTGGTGCGCCTGAGCGTGATCGAGGGCGAGCCGCCCGATCAGAGCCAGGTCTGGGTGGGCAAGGCACAGGGCGCGCAGCAGGGCCTGCGCTACGACCCCGACATGGGTCGGGCGGCGCCGCTGTCGTGCACCGCGACCGGCTTCGCCTGGCTCGCCTGCCTCAGCGACGAGGAGGCGCTGCAGCTGGTGTCGCGCCAGGGCATCGCGCAGGGCCCTGGCCTTGGGCCGAACGCGCCGCGCACGCTGAAGGAAGTGCTCGCCCGCATCGAGCTGGCGCGCGAGCGCGGCTACGCCGCGGTGATCGACAGCTCCGAGCCGGGGCTGGCGGCGATCGCCACCGCGGTGCGCCACCCGGTCAGCGGCGAGGTGCTGGGCGTGCTCAGCGTGTCCGGGCCGAGCGCGCGCCTGACCGAGGAACGCATGCACGCGATCGCCCCCAAGCTGCTGCAGACCGCGTCCGAACTGGGTCTCGGCTACCAGAACTCGAGCCTGTTCGCGGGCCGCATCCGCCCCGCCTGATCCCCGTCCATGCACGCGCGATGGCACCGGGGCCGCAATCCGCGCGAAGACGTGCGCACAGCGCACAAGCGACACATCAACACCTTACCTCAGGTCAACCGGAGGTCTAGAGTCCGCTTACCGACAGCGCAGGTGCAGCGGCGCCGGCCGGGACCGACGGACCGCAGAGAATCCGCGGTTTCACCAAGTGCGCCGCACCGCAAGAAGTCACTTGGCTGCAGTTACAACCACTTCCCGATGAGGAGACAAGCATGATGAACTACCGCAAGATCGCCGCAGCCGCGGCCCTGGGCCTGGTCAGCACCTTGAGCCTGGCACAGGGCTTTCCGGAGCGCGAGGTCTCGGGCGTGATCCAGTGGGGTGCGGGCGGCGCCACCGACGTCGCGGTGCGCGGCATGTCCGCCTACGCTGAAGAAGCCCTGGGCAAGAAGATCGTGCTGCAGAACAAGCCGGGTGGCGTCGGCGTGATCGGCGCCAACTTCGTGCTGCAGCAGCCCTCGGACGGCTACACCCTGCTGATGGGCGCCGAGAACCCGGCGCTGTACCGGGTCATGGGTCTGGCCGACTTCGACTACAAGGCCTTCTACCCGGTCAACATCATCTCGCGCGGCAACGTGCTGCTGGTGGCGAACAAGGACAAGCCGTGGAAGACCTTCAAGGACCTGCTCGCCGACGTCCAGGCCAACCCGGGCAAGGTCAAGATGTACACCGCCGGCATCGGCAGCGTGCCCTTCACCTCGAGCTCGATGGTGTCCTCGCTGACCAAGTTCCCGGTCAATCCGGTGCCCTTCGACGGTGACGGCCCGGGCATCACCGCGATGCTCGGCGGCCACGTCGACTTCGGCTTCATCGCCGCCGGTGCGGTGCAGGAGCACATCAAGGCTGGCCGCCTGAAGGCGCTCGGCGTGCTCGACGCCAAGCCCTACATGGACATCCCGCCGATGACCGAAGCCCTGCCCGGCCTCGAGAAGTACATGCCCTGGGGCTCGTTCTTCGGCGTCTTCGTCAAGGCCGACGCGCCCGACGAGGCCAAGCAGAAGCTGGTCGCCGCGTTCAAGACCGCGGTCGACAACCCGCAGTACAAGGAGCTGATGGAAAGCCGCGGCAACGTGATGCTGAACCTCTCCGGTGACGAGGCACAGAAGTTCATCGACCGCTGGCAGTCGGTCACCGCCTGGGTCTACCAGGAAGCGGGCGTCGCCAAGAAGAACCCGGCCGACCTGGGCATCCCGAAGCCCTGAGGCCAGTGCCGCTGCGGCACTGCGTCGCGGCCTATAACGACAAGAGAAGGCGCCTTGCGCCTCGCGCGCCAGCTCGAGCACTTGCGGGCTGGCGCGGCCTGCCCCCTTTCGAGGAAGCCACCATGCACATCCATCGTCGCCGCCTCCCCGGCGAGATCGTCTTCATCCTCCTGTTGCTTGCCTTGAGCGTCTTCCTGCTGTGGACCGCCTACGGCATCTCGGGCTTTGAATCCTTCACTTCCGCTGGTGCCTACCCGATGGTCACCACCGGGGTCATGGTCGTCAGCGGTCTGGTGATCCTGTTCCAGAGCCTGAAGACGCCGCGCGCGGCGGGCGGGACGGGTGAATCGCTCGTCCGCCAGTTCGTGCGCACCCTCACCCCGTCGCTGGTGCTCGCCTTCACCGTGGCCACCATCGCCTACATGCTGCTGCTCGAGCGGCTCGGCTTCGTCCTCGCCTCCTACCTGTTCCTGGTCGGCTCGATGTGGATCCTCGGCAGCCGCCGCTTCATCCTCAACCTCGCCGTCAGCGCGCTCGCGCTCGGTTTCATCTACCTGATCTTCCAGACCATCTTCGCCGTCTCGATGCCCGCCGGCACCTGGCTGCAGGGAGTCCTGAAATGAGCGAAGCACTCGGCTACTTCCTGATGTCCTGGATCGATCCGGGCCTGCTCGCGCTGACCGCGCTCGGCACCGTCGCCGGCATCTACATCGGCGCCATCCCCGGCCTGTCGGTGACGATGGCGGTATCGATCCTGATCTCCTTCACCTTCAAGTGGGATGTCAACGAGGCGCTGGCGCTGATGTGCGGCATCTACCTCGGCGGCGTCTATGGCGGCTCGCGCACCGCCATCCTGCTCAACATCCCCGGCGCGCCTTCCGCGGTGGCGACGGCTGCCGACGGCTACCCGCTCGCCAAGCGCGGCGAAGCCGGCGCGGCCATCGGCCTGACCACGGTGATGTCGGTGATCGGCGGCTTCGTCGGCATCGCCGTCATGGCCGCCGCCTCGCCGTGGCTGTCCGACCTGGCGCTCAAGTTCGCGCCGCGCGACTACCTGATGCTGGCGATCTGGGGCATCCTGCTCGTGGGCAGCCTGTCGGGCGAGTCGCTCGCCAAGGGCGTGTTCGCCGGCGCGCTCGGCGTCACCATCGGCACGGTCGGGCTGGACCCGCTGACCGCCGAGCCGCGCTTCACCTTCGGCTCGATGCAGTTGTCGGCCGGCATCTCCTACGTCGCGGCGATGATCGGCTTCTTCGGCGTCGCCGAGGTCATCTCCCAGGTCCATGACATCAAGCTCAAGGCGATCCGCCAGGACGTGTCGAAGATCCTGCCCTCGTGGGGCATGGTCAGGAAGTACCTGCCGCTGTCGCTGCGCACCTCGGGCATCGGCGTGGTGGTGGGCGCGCTGCCCGGCGCCGGTGGCGACATCGCCGCGCTGCTCGCCTACGACCATGCCAAGCGCACGGTCAAGAACCCCTCCCGCCCCTTCGGCGAAGGCGCCTACGAGGGCCTGGTCGCACCCGAGTCGGCGAACAACGCCGCCGTCGGCGGCGCCCACGTGCCGATGCTGACGCTGGGCATCCCGGGCGACGCGGTGACCGCGGTGATCATCGGCGCGCTCTACATCCACGGCCTCAACCCCGGGCCGATGCTGATGATCCAGACCCCGCACCTGTTCTGGTTCCTCGTCGGCGCGCTGTGCCTGGCCAACGTCTTCCTGCTCATCTTCGGCCTCACCGGCATCAAGATCTTCTGCAAGATCATGGAGATCCCGAAGCCGATCCTGATGCCGCTGATCGTTGTCCTGTCCGCGGTCGGGGCCTACGCGATCAGCAGCAACCCGGTCGATGTGTACTGGATGCTCGGCTTCGGCATCTTCGGCTACTTCCTGAAGATGTACGGCTTCCAGGTGGCGCCGATCATCCTCGGCATCGTGCTCGGCCCGATCATGGACCGCAGCTACCGCCAGGCGATGATCGCCGCCGAAGGCGACCTGATGCAGTACTTCAGCGGCTTCGTCACCGAGCCGATCTCGCTCGTGATCCTGATCGCGATCCTGCTCTCGGTGCTGAGCCAGACGCCGCTGTGGCCGGGGAAGAAGAAGGATCAGCCGGCCAGCGCCAACGCGGTCTGAGCCGACGGTCGGCGTGAAACGAGGGCCGGGGCGCGGCGCGCCACCGGCCCTCGCGCATCGAGGGGGCGGCCGCTACTGCCGGCGGATCAGCGCTGCGAGCGTCTCGAGCCGGTTGTTGTCGCAACACAGCGCAAGGCCGTCGGCGAAGGCCGGCTGCATCAGCCCCGTCAGGGTCTTGCCGCTCGGCATCTCGACCGCCAGCCGTGCGCCGCGCTCCCACGCCAGGCGCGAGGTGTCGTGCCAGTTGACCGGGCGTCCGACATTGTTCGCAAGGTCGTCGGCCACGAGCCCCGGATCGAAGAGCGCGCGCGCACTGCTGCCGCTCAAGTAGGTCAGGCGGGGCGCGCGGACCGTGATGCCGGCCAGGGCGGATCGCATCGCCCGCGCCGCCGGCTCGAGCAGTTCGCAGTGCGACGGCACGCTGACGGCGAGGGGCTCGACGCGCGTCGCGCCATTTTGCAGCGCGAGTTCTCCGACTGCCTCCATGGCCGCGTGCCGACCCGCAATCACGATCTGGCGCTCGGCGTTGATGTTGGCGATGAAGACCGGCGTCGCGGCGGTGTGGATGCGGGCCAGCAGGGGCGCGAGCTGCGCCCGCTCCAGGCCGATCACCGCCGTCATCCCGTAGCCCGCCGGAAACGCCTCTTCCATCAGACGGCCGCGCAGCGTGACCAGGCGCAGGGCGTCGCGGTAGTCGAGCGCGCCGGCGACGACCGCGGCCGGAAACGCCCCCACCGACATCCCCGCAACCAATGCGGGAGCGGCTCCTTCGGCGATCAGCACCCGCGCCATCGCCACCCCGGCGACGAGCAGGCACTGCTGCACGGCAAGGGTCGACGCCAGGGCCTCGGCCGTATCCAGCGCGCGCGGATCCCGCCCCAGTACGTCCTGGGCTTCGGCCAGCGTTCGCGCCACCTCGGGGTGCGGGGGCAGGCGGTG
>JANJTU010000081.1 GCA_024710965.1 Thauera sp.
CGAAGGCAAGGTCGCACCGGGCAAGAACGTGCTGGTGTACGACACGATCTGCGAGTTCTCCGGCATGTCGGTCGCGGACTACCTCGCCGACAAGGGCGCCAAGGTCGAGATCGTCACCGACGACATCAAGCCGGGTGTCGCGATCGGCGGCACGACCTTCCCGACCTATTACCGCAGCCTGTACCCCAAGGAAGTGATCATGACCGGGGATCTGATGCTGGAGAAGGTCTATCGCGAGGGCGACAAGCTCGTGGCGGTGCTGGAGAACGAATACACCGGTGCGAAGGAGGAGCGCGTCGTCGACCAGGTCGTGGTCGAGAACGGCATCCGTCCCGACGAGGCGCTGTACTACGAGCTCAAGCCCGGCGCCCGCAACAAGGGCCAGGTGAACATCGAGGAACTCTTCTCGATGCAGGCGCAGTCCTGCCTCGCCGAAAAGGGCGACGGTTACCTGCTGTTCCGCATCGGCGACTGTGTCTCCCAGCACAACACCCATGCCGCCATTCTCGACGCCCTGCGCCTGTGCAAGGACTTCTGACGACGCGGATGTCCGGGCCGATGCAAGGAGAGACCAATGCTTGACCTAGTGCTGCCCATCCTGATCTTCGCCGCGCTGGCGCTCGCCCTGGCGGGCGCGGTGCGGCGCATCGGGCTGTGGCGCCAGGGCCGCGCCGCGCCGGTGGCGCTGCTGGCCGGGCTCGCGGCCATGCCGCGCCGCTACCTCGTGGATCTGCACCACGTGGTGGCGCGCGACAAGGTTTTCGCCAACACCCACGTCGCGACCGGCGGCGGCTTCGTCGCCGCGGCGCTGCTGCTGATCGCGGTGCATGGCTTCGGGCTGGAGAGCCGGGTGCTCGCCTGGGCGCTGCTCGTCGCCACGGCGGTGATGTTCGCCGGCGCGCTGCGGGTCGCGGCGCGGCGCAGGAATCCGCCGGCGCGGCTCTCGCGCGGTCCGTGGATGCGCCTGCCGAAGAGCCTCTTCGCCTTCTCGGCGGGCGTCTTCCTGGTGACGCTGCCCGCGGCCGGCGTGGTGCCGGCCGCCTTCGGCGGCTGGGCGCTCGCCGCCGTGCTGGCGGCGGTGGTGGCCTGGGGCCTCGGCGAGATGTTCTTCGGCATGACCTGGGGCGGGCCGATGAAGCACGCCTTCGCCGGCGCGCTGCACCTCGCCTTCCACCGCCGCCCCGAGCGCTTCGGCGGCGGTCGCTCGACCGGCCTCAAGCCGCTCGACCTGAAGGACCCGGCGGCGCCGCTGGGCGTGGGCAAACCCGCCGATTTCACCTGGAACCAGCTCCTCGGCTTCGACGCCTGCGTGCAGTGCGGCCGCTGCGAGGCGATGTGTCCGGCCTTCGCCGCCGGCCAGCCGCTCAACCCGAAGAAGCTGATCCAGGACATGGTGGTCGGCATGGCGGGCGGCACCGACGCGGCCTATGCCGGCTCACCCTATCCCGGCAAGCCGGTCGGCGAGCACGGCGGCAACGCCCACGGCCCGATCGTGCTGCGAGGGGGGGCAGAGGGGGCGCGCGCCCTGGTCGACGCGGAGACGCTGTGGTCGTGCACCACCTGTCGTGCCTGCGTCGAGGAGTGCCCGATGATGATCGAGCATGTGGACGCCATCGTCGACATGCGCCGCTTCCTCACCATGGAGCACGGCAACACCCCCAACAAGGGCCGGGAGGTGCTCGAGAACCTCGCCACCACCGACAACCCCGGCGGCTTCGATCCGGGCTCGCGCATGAACTGGGCCGCGGACCTCGACCTGCCGCTGATGGCCAAGCGCGGCTCGGCCGAGGTGCTGCTGTGGCTGGGCGACGGCGCCTTCGACATGCGCAACCAGCGCACCCTGCGCGCCCTGGTCAAGGTGCTGCGCGCGGCGCAGGTCGACTTCGCGGTGCTCGGCAACGAGGAGCTCGATTCCGGCGACGTGGCGCGCCGCCTCGGCGACGAGGCGACCTTCCAGGCGCTGGCCGCGCGCAACATCGCGACGCTGGCGAAGTACCGCTTCGAGCGCATCGTGACCTGCGACCCGCACAGCTTCCACGTGCTGAAGAACGAGTACCCGGCGCTGGGCGGCGAGTACGCGGTGAGCCACCACAGCACCTTCATCGCGCAACTGATGGAGCAGGGGCGGCTTGCGCTCGGCGAGTGGTCCGGCGGCAACGTGACCTACCACGACCCGTGCTATCTCGGCCGCTACAACGGTGAGTACGAGGCCCCGCGCAAGGCGCTCAAGGGCATCGGCATCAAGGTGGTCGAGATGGAGCGCTCGGGCTTCCGCTCGCGCTGCTGCGGCGGCGGCGGCGGCGCCCCGATCACCGACATCCCCGGCAAGCGGCGCATTCCCGACATGCGCATGGAGGAGATCAACGCGACCAAGGCCGACATCGTCGCCGTCGGTTGTCCGCAATGCACGGCGATGCTCGAAGGCGTCGTCGGGCCGCGCCCCGAGGTGCTGGACATCGCCGAGCTCGTCGCGGCGCAGCTCGTGGCGGCAGCTGCGCCTGCGCGGCGCGCGGAGAAAGAAGTGGCGGGGCGGGTGGCAGAGGAGGTGGCAGCATGAGCGACATCATCCGACGTGATCCGCGCAGCGAGTGGATCGCCCGCAATCGCCTGCATCCCGAGCATGAAGCCGTCCTTGCCCGGATGGGCGGCGGGGCCCCGGCGGCGCAATGGATGGGGCCGAACGGCGTCATCCGGCGTAATCCGCATGCGGTCGGCTTCATCGGCCCCAACGGCCTCCGTCGCATCGACCGCAGCGGGGCCCAGACCGCCAATGCGGCCGGAGCGGCGAGGCGCGAGGCGGCCGCCGCCCCTGCGCGACGGCGGGTGCAGATCGACAGCCCGGCGTTCACCATCGCGGTGGTCGCGGACATGCCCGGCGGCCGCCTGTCGGCGCACGATCGCGACGTGCTCGGGCTTGCGCGCCAGCTCGCCGACGCCGACGGGGTCGGGGAGGGCGCGGTGCTGCTGGTGAGCTTCGGTGAGTCGCGCGAGGAAGGGCTCGGCGATGCCGGCGTCGACCGCGTGCTCAATTTCGCCGGCGCGCGCTTCGAGGGCTACGCGCCCGAGCTGCGCCTGACCGCGCTGGGCGGGGTCGAGCGCCAGCACGAGCCGCGCCATTGGCTCTTCCCGGACTCGCCGCTGGGCGGCGCGGAGCTCGGTCGGCGCCTTGCGGTGCGACTCGGCGAGCGGCCCGCGACCCAGGTGTGGCAGGTCGCCGACGGGCAGTGCACCGGCCGCGGCGCGGCCGGTGCGACGGACGTCACGCGCAGTCTGCCGCGCATCGTGCTGGCGCTGCCCGAATGTGCCGAGCCCGTCGCCGATACCGTCCATGCGGCCGAGCCGGTCGCTCCGCCCGCGGCCCTGCCCGAGGTGCTGCGCCGCGTCGAGGACCTCGGTGCGGTCGCGGTCGATCCGGCCGGCGTGGCGCTGGCCGAGGCGGAATTCATCCTCGCCGCGGGCAACGGCATTCACGACTGGGACGCCTTCCATCATGCCGCGCGCGTGCTCGGGGCGCCCGACGGGGCGTCGCGGGTCGCGGGGGACAACGGCTTCATGCCGCGCCACCGCCAGGTCGGCGCCACCGGCACCTGGGTGACGGCGCGGGTGTACCTGGCCGCCGGCATCTCGGGGGCGATCCAGCACCTGCAGGGCATCCAGCAATGCGACAAGGTCGTGGCAATCAACACGGATCCGGGCTGCGACATGGTGAAGCGTGCCGACCTCGCGGTGATCGCAGATTCGGGCGAGGTTCTCGCAGCCCTGGTGGAGTTGGTCGAAGGGGTTCGACAGGAGCAGCGTAATGCGGCGTGATGGCAGCAGCAAGGTGGCCGGCGAGCAGCGCCTGAAGGTCGCTGCGCTGGTTTCGGTGGGACGTCACCCGGTGACGGGGCGGCCGCGGCGTGCGGACTACGATGCACGGGCCGTCGAGATGGGCTTGTCGCTGGCGACACCCGAGGACGTGTGCCTGGTGCACGCGGGCGAGTGTTCGCCGGAGACGGAAGGCGCGCTTCGCGCTTATCTCGGCATGGGCATCGCTGCGGTCGATGTGCTGCAGCAGCCGGCCGGTGCGGACATCGTGCCGGCGCTCGAGGCCTGGCTGCGGGACCTGGGACCGCGTCTCGTGCTGTGCGGTGCGCGCGGCGAAACGGGCGAGGGCTCCGGCCTCGTGCCCTTCCTGCTCGCCGAGCGCCTGGGCTGGTCGCTGGTAGCGGGGCTGGCCGGGGTCGAATCGGTCGATGACGACACCATGACCGTGCTGCAGGCGCTGCCGCGCGGGCAGCGCCGGCGGCTGAAGGTGCGCCTGCCCGCCGTCGTCACCGTGGACGCGGCCGCGCAACCCGCGCGCCAGAGCGCCTACGGGCCGGCGCGGCGCGGCGCGCTGCGACGGCTCGAGGCCGAGCTCACGCCGGACGGGGCAGCGCGAAGCTGGACGACGGCGCCGGCGAAGAAGCGCCCCAAGCGCCTCAAGATCGTCAAGGCGAGCTCGGCGCGCGACCGCTTCAAGGCCGCCGCGGCGAAGGCCGAGGGCGGCGGTGGCCAGGTGCTCGCGGGGGTTTCGGCGCAAGCGGGTGCCGAGGCCATCCTCAAGCTGTTGCGCGAAGAGGGGGTCTTGCGATGAGTGCGCGCTTGCCCCGACTGCCCGAGCGACCCGAGGAAGGCTTGCCGATGCCCGACGTGACGAAGTGTCCCGCGCCGACAGCGCTTCTGGCCGCGAGCGGGAGGGCGACGCCATGATGTTCGCCGACCTCGTCGACATGGACGACTTCCGCCAGCGCCTGCTCGAGCTCGGCATCGACCTGCCGGCGGACACGTCGCCCGAGCGCTGCGCGTCGCTCGTGCGGGCGGCGCAGCCCGTCGATGGGCTGCCCGAGCTGATCGACGTGCTGTGTGCCGACGGCGTCACGCTGCACCCGGACGTGCGCCGAGCGGTCGAGCTGATCCTGATGTCCTGACCGGACCCGCCCGCGGGGTGCGTGGCGGGTCGCGGCGTCCATATGCGAGGGGACGTTCGGTCGATGAATGCCACTCGACTCTGCCGGCAGGGTCTGCCCGGCTACCACACTGGTGCGCCGCGAATCATCGCCTCGGCGGCGTCCGCCGCGAGCGGCCGGCCGAAGTGGTAGCCCTGACCGTAGTCGACTTGCAGGGCGCGCAACTGTGCCAGCTGCGCAGCGTTCTCGACCCCTTCGGCGATGACGTTCATGTCGAGTGTGCGGGCCAGGGTGACGATGGTCTGGACGATCTCCGCCGCCTTCGGGTCGCTGTCCATGCGGCGCACGAAGGAGGCGTCGATCTTCAAGGTGTCGAGCGGGAAGCGGTGCAGGTAGGACAGCGACGAATAGCCGGTGCCGAAGTCGTCCATCAGGAGCTCGACCCCCAGCGCGCGCAGGCTCGTCAGCACGGCGGTCGCCGCCTCGGCATGCTCCATGAGGACCGTCTCGGTCACCTCCAGCTTGAGGCTGCCCGTGGTCAGGCCGGTCTCGGCCAGGACCGCTTCGATCTGCTGCACCAGGTCGGGCTGGGCAAACTGGCGCCCGGCGAGGTTCACGCTGATCTGCAGCGGCGGGTGATCCGGATAGCGCTTCTGCCAGTCGCGCAGCTGCCGACAGGCTTCGGCCAGCACCCAGCGGCCGATGGACACGATGAGGCCGGTCTCCTCGGTGAGCGGAATGAAGTCGGCCGGCGGCACCAGGATACCGTCGGCGCGGAGCATGCGCACCAGCGCTTCGAATCCGGCCAGCCGGCCGCTGCCCAGGGCGACAAGCGGCTGGTAGTGGACGCGGAACTCCTCGCCGCGCGCCACCGCCCGGCGCAGCTCGGTCTCCATTTCGAGCAGGGCGACCACGCGCTCGCGCATGTCGGCGGCAAACACCTCCTGGCACGCGCCGCCGCGGCGCACGGCGTTGTGCGCCGCGGTCTCGGCGTCGCGCAGGATGTCGGCGGGGTCGGCATAGTCCGGGCGGCCGAGGGCGATGCCCACGCTCGCCGAGGTGAACAACGCCTGTCCGTCGACGTTGAAGCCGGCCGCGAGCGCGCTCTGGAGCCGCTCCGCGAAGCGCACCGCCTCCGCGACCTCGCCGCTCTCGTCGAGCAGGATGGCGAAGTTCTCGCCGCCGAGGCGGGCGGCGGTGTCGCCGGGGCGCAGGCCCGCCCCGAGGCAGCGGGCGACCGCAACCAGGAGCGCGTCGCCGGCCGTCGCGCCGAGGCTGTCGCTGATCAGGCGGAAACGGTCGAGGGTCAGGAACAGCAAGGCGAATCCGTGCGCGCCACCGAGCCGGCGCCGGTCGAGGGCGTCGCCGAGGCGCGTCAGCAGCAGCGCGCGGTTCGGCAGGCCGGTGAGGCTGTCGCGCAGCAGCTCTTCCTCGACCACCGAGCCGAGCATCACCCGCGCGGAGGCGGCGCCGATGACGCCGGCGAGTTGCGCCTCGCAGTAGCGCGCGAGCTCGGCGTCGACCTCGCGGGGCGAGTCGAGACCGTGCCGCCGCGCGTACGCATCGAAGGCCCGACGGGCATTCTCCGCGCCGAGGAAGCGTTGCATGAGGGCGTACAGATCGGGCAGCGAGCCGTGCGCCCGCCAGGCGCGTTCGGCGCCGAGATCGTGCCGCGCCGCGTCGACGAACAGCGCCGCCTGGGTCTGTTCCACGCTGTCCTGGCCGCTCGTGACCGACACCGCCACGTAGGCCCCGATATTGGCGAACATGCTCCACAGGACCGCGTGGCTCATCTCGTCGAGGCCGTCGAGGCCGAACAGGGCGAGCGGACGCAGCAGTTCCACGCCGAGCGGTCCGTGCTCGAGCAGCGTCGCCGGCAGCAGGCCGGCGCGGGCAAAGGCCGGCACCACGAGGGTGTAGGCCCAGACCAGGAAACCGGCGCCGAGCCCGGCCACGGCGCCGGCCTTGGTGCCGCCCTTCCAGTACAGGCCGCCGAGCAGGGCGGGCCCGAACTGCGCCACCGCGGCCAGGGAGATCAGCCCGATCGAGGCCAGCGCGTAGGCTTCGCCCGCCAGCCGGTAGTAGACATAGCCGAGCAGCAGGCCGACCACGATGGTGGTGCGGCGGATGGCCAGCAGCAGGCCGGAGAGATCGGCGCGCTCGGTCAGCCGCAGTGCCTTGATGCGCAGCAGGACGGGCATCACGAGGTCGTTGCAGACCATCGTGGCCAGCGCAATGACCTCGACGATCACCATGCCGGTGGCCGCGGCGAAGCCGCCGAGGAAGACGAGCAGGGCGAGCGCCCGCTGCTCGCCCGCCATCGGCAGGGTGAGGACGAAGGTATCGGGACTTACCGCGCCGTCGCTGCCGAAGCGCAACAGGCCGCCGAAGGCGATCGGCAGCACGAAGAGGTCGAACAGCAAGAGGTAGAGCGGGAACAGCCAGATCGCCCGCTTGACGTGCGTCTCGTCGACGTTCTCGATCACCGCCACCTGGAACTGGCGCGGCAGGCACATGATCGCGAGCATGGCGATGAAGGTGAGCGAGAACAGGGAGCCCCAGCTGCCGTAGATCTCGCCCTCGTCACCGCCGACGGTGAACAGCGCGGCCATCTGCGGCACCTGGGCCGCGCGGGTGAAGATGTCGCCGGGGCCGTCGTACATGCCCCAGGTGACGAAGGCGCCGACGCCGACAAAGGCGACGAGCTTCACCAGCGAGTCGAAGGCGATCGCCGCGACCATGCCTTCGTGGCGCTCGGCGAGATCCAGCTTGCGTGTTCCGAACGCCACCGTGAATGCCGCCAGGATCAGGGTCGCGTAGAACGCGCTGTCGCGCCACACGCTCTCGGGCTGCGGCGGGATTGCCAGGACCTCGGGGTAGCCGCGCAGGACGTCGAAGCTCATCGAGATCGCCTTCAGCTGCAGCGAGATGTAGGGCGTGACGCCGACCGCGGCGATCACGGTCACCAGTCCCGCCAGCAGCGCGCTCTTGCCGTAGCGCGAGGAGATGAAGTCGGCCAGCGAGGTGAGGCGGTTGTCCTTGGCGATGCGGATGATCTTGCGCAGCACCATCCACCACAGCGCCGCCATCACGCACGGCCCGACGTTCGCCGGCAGGAAGCCGATGCCGGCAGCGGCGGCGAGCCCGACGTCGCCGTAGAAACCCCACGCGGTCATGAAGACGCAGAGCGAGAGCGCATAGACGTAGGGGTTGGCGATCAGGCTGCGGCCGGCGTCGGCGGCGCGCTCGCCCAGCCAGGCGATGACGAACAGCAGGCCGAGATAAGCCGCGGCCACCGCTACGATGATCCATGTCGGCAACATGCAGCCTCCCGGCGGCAGTGGCGCGGAGCCGCGCTCCCCGTCCGCCTACGTGCGCTCGATCACCAGCGCCAGGAGGCCGATCAGCAGCGCCCAGGCTACGAAAGCGTAGAGGTAAAGAATGGGCACGCCCCCGATGAGCGCCGGGTGGTTGAACAGGGCAAGCAAGGGAAAATTGAACAGCAACGCGCCCAGCACGAACAACGCCGCCAGGCGATGCGCCTTGGTGTTGGGCCTGTTCATGGTCTCCTCCCACGCTGGGTTCTTCGGCAACCGGCCTCTTCGCTTCCCCGCGCTACAAGGATAGGAAACGGTTCCGGGCATTGCCACGGGCGCCCTCGTCAAATCCACGATCAGCCGCGGCTCCCTCTCCCGCGCACGAGTGCCGGGACTATGCGGGGGCGTGGTCTACGATGCGGTGAAGGTGCGCTACGCCACTGACAGCACCAACATGCAGGGGTGGCTGCTGCATAATGCGAGCCCCACGGTTTGTTTGTGCCGACCGAGAATCTTTCACCAAGGCGGTGTTTCCGGATGCCGCCCGTTTGACGGGACATTCATGAACATTCCCGACGTGGTCGGAATCATCGGTGTGATCTGCTATCAGGTCGCCTATGCAGGACTGCAGCTCGGCCGCTTTCAGCAAGACGACCTTCGCTACATCGGCCTCAACATCCTCGGCCCGGCCTGCCTGCTGTTCTCGCTGTTTTTCAGTTTCAACCTCGCCGCCGTCATCACCCAGGTGCTGTGGCTGGGCGTGACCGCACTCGGCCTGGCGAGAATCATCCGCGCCCGGCGTCAGCCGCTGCCTCGGCCTCGTCGGGGCTGCATGGAAAATGAATAGCTGACGCGGCGGCGGACGATCACGTCGGCGCGATGCGGCGCCGCGGCGAGCGTCCGCGGCGGCATTCGCGACCGACAGCCTGCTGCCCATCCGCCTCCGCGCACGGATGGGTGGGCTCGTCACGCTGCCTGGTGGTGCGCGGCGGGCGTCCTGCGATGGCGCGATCCCAGGTCGGCGCCGTCTTGCGGACGGCGTTCGCTGCTGGGCGGCTTGCCGAACAGCGCGCGGTAGCACTTGCTGAAATGGCAGGCGGACTGGAAGCCGCAGGCGACCGTGATGCCCGTGATGGACATCTCCGTCTGCAGCAGCAGCTCGCGGGCGCGGCGCAGGCGCAAGTCCAGATAGTAGTGGCTGGGGGTGACGTGGAGGGCCTCGCGGAACATGCGCTGAAGATGGCGTTGGGAGAGGCCGGCGAGTTGCGAGAGCTCCTCCAGTGACAGGGGCTCCTCGATGTTGGCTTCCATCAGTGCCGCCACCTCCACCAGGGCCTTGTGGTTGCAGCCCATGCGCGCCGCCAGCGGGATGTGCTGGCGGTCCTTGCTGTCGCGCACCCGCTCGAGGATGAACTGTTCGGAGATTTCTGCCACCAGGGTCTTGCCGCAGCGCTCGCGCACCACGGTCAGCATCATGTCCATGGGCGCGATGCCCCCGGTACAGGTGATGCGGTCGCGGTCGATGACGAAGAGCTCCTCCACAAAACGGACTTTGGTGTGGGCTTCGCGCAGGGCGCTGAGATTTTCCCAGTGGATGGCGGCCTGGTAACCATTCAGCAGCCCGGCCTTCACCAAGGCGTAGGTGCCGGTACACAGCCCGCCGAGGATTACCTGGTCCTGGGCGATGCGGCGCAGCAAGGCCAACACCTTGTCATCGGCGAAGCGGGTGACGTTGGTGCCGCCACAGACGAAGAGCAAGTCCACCGGCCCCGCGTTCTGGTAGGTGCTGATCTGGGCGGGGGCGAGGCCGTTGCTGGAGGAGACGGGCTGGCCATCGGGGCTGATCACGCACCAGCTGTACAAGGGCTTGCCGCTGATGTGGTTGGCCATGCGCAGGACTTCGATCGCGCTCGAGAAGGCGATCATCGTGAACTCGTTCAGCAGCAGAAAGCCGACGCGTGTCACGGACGAGAGTTTGGCAGACACCTTGTGCCTCCGATCTGAGTTTGGGCCATCGCAAACGTTTGCGTGCGGCGGAGGCTGGTTTGCGTCAGCGCAACCGCTCGGGCGAGGCAAAGCAAACCTCGTACCACAATGCCGGCAAAGATTAGATCGGTGCCACCGGCAAGGGTTGCGAAGCGCTTCTCAGATTGGCGGCCGGCGGGCGCAAGGCTCGGCCGGACAGGACTCGAGACGGAATTGAGGGTGCGGATGGGGCAGCGCGGAAGGTCTCGGCGCCGTGGCCTGGGGAAGATCGAACATGCTTGTCTCCTGTTGGTCCTGCCGGTGCTTCCTGCCCCAAGATGGGGCAAGGCGCCGGCGCTGTCGTCGATTTTCGGGCGTCGCCCGGATCGATCTGCGCACGGTGACGATAGCGCCATCGGCGGGCTTGCGCCAGTCTCCGACTTCCACGCCCGGCAGGGCTGTCGCAATCTCGCTGATTCCTGTCGCAACCAGGCTGGCCGCTCGAAATTCAGAAACGAATAATGCTGCAATGAGGCCAACAAAAAGGGATGCAACGTGAATCCGCAACTCCCCATCGACGGGCACGACGATGCCGGCCCACGGCCAACCGGCGGCGCGCCCATGCGCTGCGTGCCGCGCCGCTTTTCCGGGGGCAGGCACCAGGCAGTCGAGGCCGCCCTCGGGCGCGCGAACTACGCCGAGCTTCTCTACCATGCCAGCTACAAGTCGGCCCGCCACTGGTGCGATAAGGAGGCCGCGCTCCACGGTCTTTCCGGCATCGCAGTGTTCGAGCATTACTTGCGCCGTCTGTCCCGGCGCGGATGGGGCTCCTTCAGCGTCATCGAGGCCGATGCGGCGAGCGGCACCGCCGACATCCGCCTCGACCATTCGGCCTTCGTCCTGGCGCAGGCCAAAGTCTGTGCGGCCAAGACCTGCTCCAGGTTTGCCGGGTGGTTCGCCGGGATGATGGACTGGATCGGCGAGAGCACCGGGCGGCCGGTCAAGACGCTGTGCTGCGAGACGCAGTGCGGCGCCGACGGCCATGATCACTGCATCTTCGCGATCCGGCCGCAGGCGGCGAACAGCTGACTCGCGCGCCGCCCACGGCGCCGCCGGTATCCGCTACCGGCAGGAAAAGGAAAAGCTTCGCTCCTGACCCGAGCCCTCTCCTTGCCGGGCAGGGCGGGCGCCCATTCAAGCGGCAATCATCAAACACAAGCGTTCACAACGGTTCGGCCTGAGTCCGTCGACAAGCCTGTCCTGAGCTTGCCGACGGGCTCAGGCCGGACTCGCATCGGCTCCACCGCGCTCGCCGAGGCCGGCAGGGTGATGTCGGAATTGAATTGAATTCGGTCGGCAAAGCACAAGTGGCGCCGCAGTGCCTGCGGGAACATCGCCTCATCGTCTTCTGATCCGCACCAAGGAGGGAAAACATGAAGCCAAGTAACGAAGTGCGCGAACTCCTCGCCGCCCGACGTCCGGGCCACAGCCTGGATGCGCAGTTCTACACCAGCCAGGAAGTGTTCGATCTGGACATGGAGGCCATTTTCGGACGGCACTGGATCTACGTCGGGGTCGAGCCCGATATTCCCGAGCCGGGTGACTACTTCACCGTCAAGCTCGGCCGCGCCTCCGTCGTCGTGCTGCGCGACGACGACATGGCCTTGCAAGCCTTTCACAACGTCTGCCGCCATCGTGGTGCGCAGTTGTGCAATGCGCACAAGGGCAGCGTCGGCAATCTGGTGTGTCCCTACCACCAATGGACCTACGACCTGTCGGGCAAGCTGATCTACGCGGAGCATATGGGCGAGGACTTCGACCCCGCCGGGCGTGGCCTGAAGCAGGTGCACGTGGAGAGCGTGGCCGGCCTCATCTTCATCTGCCTCGCCGAGAACCCGCCGCAAGACTTCGCCCAGATGCGCGAAGTGATGGAGCGCTACATCGGCCCCCACCGGCTCGCCGACTGCAAGATCGCGGTGCAGGACGAGATCGTCGAGGCCGGCAACTGGAAGCTGGTAATGGAGAACAACCGCGAGTGCTACCACTGCGTGGCCAACCATCCGGAGCTCACCATCTCCCTCTACGAGTTCGGTTTCGGCTACCAGCCGTCGCCGTCCAACGTCGAGCAGGTGCAGGCCTTCCGCGACCTGATCGAACGCGAGCATGCCCGCTGGGAGGCGGCGGGCCTCAAGTCGGTGGAGATCGACGAGCTGGACAGCCGCGTGACCGGCTTTCGCACGCAGCGCCTGCCGCTGGACAAGGCGGGCGAGTCCCAGACCCTGGATGCCAAGGTGGCCTGCCAGAAGCTCCTCGGCGGCTTCAGCCAGCGCAATCTGGGCGGGCTGTCGTTCTGGACCCAGCCCAACTCCTGGCACCACTTCATGAGCGACCACATCGTCACCTTCACGGTGCTGCCGATCGATGCCGAGCGCACCCTGGTGCGCACCAAGTGGCTGGTGCACAAGGACGCGGTGGAAGGGCGGGATTACGACCCGGCCACGCTCACCGCGGTGTGGCGCGCCACCAATCAGCAGGACCGCGACCTGGTGGAGATGTCCCAGCGCGGCGTCGCCAGCCCAGCCTATGAGCCCGGGCCCTATTCGCCCTACACCGAGGAGTTGGTGGAGAAGTTCGCCAACTGGTACGTGGGGCGGCTGCGGGCGACGGTGGAGTGAACATGAACGGACCAATGACTCGAGATGCATGGCAGGTCGTGCCGCCGCGCTGGAACGCCGACGAGGATGACGTCCTGATCTGCTGCCAGGTGCGGCAGGAAACCCACGACGTCAAGAGCTTCGTGTTTAGGCCGCGGCGCCCCGGCCTGGTCCGCTTCCTGCCGGGCCAGTTCCTGACCCTGGAACTGGAGGTGGACGGCGAGACGATCAACCGCTGCTACACCATCTCCTCGCCGCCAACCCGCCCCGACACCCTGTCGATCACGGTCAAGCGCGTGCCCGGCGGCCAGGTCTCCAACTGGCTGCACGACCACCTCAGGCCGGGCATGAGCCTGCGCGCCCTGGGGCCGAACGGCGAGTTCTCCTGTGCCCTGCATCCGGCGGGCAAGTATCTGTTCCTCTCCGGCGGCTCGGGGATCACCCCGCTGATGTCCATGTCGCGCAGCTTTCACGATCTGGGCGAGGACCGCGACGTGGTCTTCGTGCACAGCGCGCGCACGCCCACGGACATCATCTTCCGCCGCGAACTGGGCCTGCTCGCCGCCAACCAGCCGGGCTTCCGCACTGCCTTCGTGTGCGAGGGGCGGGGCAGCGAGGCCGACTGGGCTGCGCCTGCCGGCTACCTCGATCTGCCCCTGCTCACCCGCATCGCCCCCGACTTCGCCGAGCGCGAGGTGTTCTGCTGCGGTCCGGCGCCCTACATGGCGGCGGTGCGGGCATTGCTGACCGAAGGCGGCTTCGACATGGCGCGCTACCACGAGGAGAGCTTCACTTTCGCCGACTTGCCAGGCGCGCAGGCGGACGAAGCGGCCGGCGCCGCCGCGGGGATCACGGCGGCCGATGCCGCTGGCTTCAACGTGGAGTTCGCCAAGAGCGGCCGCAGCGTGGTCTGCGCCCCCGGGCAGAAGCTGCTGGAGGCGGCGCGCGCCGCGGGGCTGCGCCTGCCTTCGTCCTGTGCCAAGGGCATGTGCGGCACCTGCAAGTCGCGTCTCGTCTCAGGGGAGGTGCACATGGAGCATGGCGGCGGCATCCGCCAGCGCGAGATCGATCAGGGCTACATCCTGCCCTGCTGCAGCACGCCGCTGAGCGATCTGGTCATCGAGCGATAGCGCAAGGCGGCGCCGGGGCGCCCGCGCCGGGCGTGGGCTGGGCCGTGCGCTGGCCGCGTGGCAAGATGAACGGCCCCAGGAGGATCCCCGATGATCGCCCGCAAATATGCTTATCTCGTCGCCCTGGCACGGGAAAAGCACTTCGGCCGCGCGGCCGCGGCCTGCCATGTTTCCCCCTCCACCTTGTCCACCGCGATCCGCGACCTGGAAGAGGAACTTGGCGTAGCCCTGGTGGAGCGCGGCCAGCAATTCGCCGGCCTCACGCCCGAGGGCTGCCGCGTGGTGGACCAGGCCCAGCGCATGCTGGCCGCCGCCGACAGCCTCAAGCAGGAACTGAGGAGCCGGCGTGAAGGCCTCTCCGGCTGCCTGCGCATCGGCGTGATCCCCACGGCCCTGGGCGTGGTGGCGGCCCTCACCGCGCCCTTCGCACGGCGCCACCCGCGGGTCAGCATCCGTGTGGAGTCGGCCAGCACCGGCGAGATCCTGGCGCGCCTGCGGGCCTTCGATCTCGAGGCGGGGGTCGCCTATATGGAGTCCTGCCAGGCGGCCGATCTCAGCGCCCTCCCGCTGTGGGAGGAGAATCATGTGCTCCTGAGCCCGGCCGAGCGGCGCGGCGACCCGCGGATGACTTGGCGCCAGGCCGCCGAACTGCCCTTGTGCCTGCTCACCCCGGACATGCACAACCGCCAGACCATCGACCGCGTGTTTACCGAGTTGGGGTGCAGGCCGGCAGTCAGCCTGGAAACCAATTCCATCCTCAGTCTTCTCGCCCACGTCTGCGCCGGCCCCTGGTCGACCATTCTGCCGCGCAGTGTGCTGGAGCTGATCGGCACACCCCGCGGCGTGCGGGTGCTGGAGCTGGACGAACCGGCGGTGGCTTGGCGCACCGGCATCGTCACCCTCGAGCGCGAGCCGGCCTCGCCGATGGTGGATGCGCTGCTGGCCCAGGCCCGTGCCCTGCGCGCGGCGTTCGGGAGAAGCGAATAGGCGTTCAGGATTTCCCGCTTTGCCGGTCCTGGCAGGCCCCCTATCGTGGTGGCTGACACGCCACTCCGAATGGGAATGCCATGCTCACTGCCCCGCCTGCGCTGACGGTTCAACTCCGTCGCCTGATCGACACCAGGAAGTCGCTGCCCGGCGCGCTCCTGCCCATCCTCCACGCCATTCAGGACGAGTTGCGATGGATCCCGCCCGAAGCCACGCCGCTGATCGCCACCGCCCTCAAGCTGAGCCGTGCCGAGGTGCACGGGGTGATCAGCTTCTACCCCCACTTCCGCACCACTCCGCCGGGGCGCCACATCGTGCAGATCTGCCGCGCTGAATCCTGTCAGGCGGCGGGAGGGGGCGCGCTGGAGGAGCATGCGCAGGAGCACCTGGGCATCGACTTCCATGCCACCACCGCCGACGGCACGGTGACCCTGGAACCGGTGTATTGCCTCGGCAACTGTGCCTGTTCGCCGGCGATCCGCGTCGATGACGAGATCGTCGGACGGGTCGATGCGGCGCGCTTCGACGAAGTCATCGCGGCACTGTCCGGCGAGGAGGCCACGGCATGAACACGAAGGTTTTCGTCCCCATCGATTCCAGCGCCCTGTCGCTGGGCGCCGAGCGCGTCGCCCGCGCCATCGCCGCCGAGGCCGCGCGCCAGGGGAAAGCGGTCACGATCGTGCGCAACGGCTCGCGCGGCATGTTCTGGCTGGAGCCGCTGGTCGAAGTCGAGACCCCGAGCGGCCGCATGGCCTACGGCCCGGTGCAGGCGGCAGACGTCGAGAGCCTCTTCGCCGCCGGATTCCTGTACGGTGAAGCCCATCCCTTGGCCCTCGGCCGGGTGGAAGACATGCCCTGGTTCGCCAGGCAGGAGCGCCTGACCTTCGCCCGTGTCGGCCTCACCGATCCGTTGTCCCTCGCGGATTATCGCGCCCATGAAGGCTACGCGGGCCTGGCCCGCGCGCTCGCCCTCGCCGGCGCCGAGGTGGTCGAGGAAGTCACCGACTCCGGCCTGCGCGGCCGCGGCGGCGCCGCCTTTCCCACCGGCATCAAGTGGAACACGGTGCTCAATGCCGCGGCCGGGCAGAAATACGTGGTGTGCAACGCCGACGAAGGCGATTCGGGCACCTTCTCCGACCGCATGCTGATGGAAGGCGACCCCTACTGCCTGATCGAGGGCATGACGATCGCCGGCCTCGCGGTGGGCGCCACCCAGGGCTACATCTACCTGCGCTCCGAATACCCCCACGCCTTCAAGACCCTCAACGCCGCCATCGAGCGCGCCCGCGCTGCCCGCTACCTGGGGCCCGACGTGCTGGGCTCGGGCAAGGCCTTCGAGCTCGAAGTGCGCCTGGGGGCCGGGGCCTACATCTGCGGCGAGGAAACCGCCATGCTGGAGAGCCTCGAGGGCAAGCGCGGGGTGGTGCGCGCCAAGCCGCCGCTGCCGGCGATCTCCGGCCTCTTCGGCCAGCCCACGGTGATCAACAACGTGATGAGCTTCGCCTCGGTGCCGATCATCCTCGCCCGCGGCGGCGGCTTCTACCGCGACTTCGGCATGGGTCGCTCGCGCGGGACCCTGCCCTTCCAGCTCGCCGGCAACCTCAAGCGCCCGGGGCTGGTAGAGAAGGCCTTCGGCGTGACGCTGCGCGAGCTGCTCTACGACTACGGCGGCGGCTCCGCCAGTGGCCGCCCGATCCGCGCCGTGCAGGTGGGCGGTCCGCTCGGCGCCTACGTGCCGGAGTCGCAGTTCGACGTGCCCCTCGACTACGAGGCCTACGTGGGCATCGGCGCGATGGTCGGCCACGGCGGCCTCGTGGCCTTCGACGACCGCGTCGACATGGCCCACATGGCGCGCTACGCGATGGAGTTCTGCGCCATCGAGTCCTGCGGCAAGTGCACGCCGTGCCGCATCGGCTCGACCCGCGGTGCGGAAGTCATCGCGCGGATCGTGGCCGGCGAGGAGCGGGGCCGCAACGTCGCGCTCCTCCATTCCCTGTGCGACACGATGCTGAACGGGTCGCTGTGCGCGCTGGGGGGCATGACGCCCTACCCGGTGCAGTCCGCACTCAAGCACTTCCCCGAAGACTTCGGGCTCGTGCCCAACCAAGACCACGAGGCGGCCTGAGGCCCGGGCCTCCCAGCCGCATACGCCGAGGAGATCAGCATGTCCCTGCCCCGCGAAACCGACTACGGCACGCCCAGGCGTGAGTCCGAACAACTGGTGAGCCTCACGATCGACGGCATCGAGCTCAGCGTCCCCGCCGGCACCTCGGTGATGCGCGCCGCCCAGGAGGCGGATACCGCCATCCCCAAGCTGTGCGCCACCGACAGCCTGGAGCCCTGGGGCTCCTGCCGCCTGTGCCTGGTGGAGATCGAGGGCCGGCGCGGTTATCCGGCCTCATGCACGACCCCGGTCGAACCGGGCATGGTGGTGCGTACCCAGAGTCCCAAGCTCGCCGAGCTGCGCCGCGGCGTCATGGAGCTCTACATCTCCGACCACCCGCTCGATTGCCTCACCTGCCCGGCCAACGGCAACTGCGAGCTGCAGGACATGGCCGGCGTGGTGGGCCTGCGCGACGTGCGCTACGGCATGGACAGCAACAAGAACCACTTCGACGCCGAAAACCGCGCACCGATCGACGCCTCCAACCCCTACTTCGCCTACGACGCCTCCAAGTGCATCGTGTGCAACCGCTGCGTGCGCGCCTGCGAGGAGGTCCAGGGCACCTTCGCGCTGACCATCTCCGGACGCGGCTTCGACTCGCGCGTGTCGCCGGGCCAGGACCAGCCCTTCATGGAGTCCGAATGCGTGTCCTGCGGCGCCTGCGTGCAGGCCTGCCCGACCGCCACGCTGATGGAGAAATCGGTCATCGAGCTGGGCCAGGCCGAGAAGAGCGTCATCACCACCTGCGCCTACTGCGGCGTGGGCTGCGCCTTCAAGGCGGAGATGAAGGGCACCGAGGTGGTGCGCATGGTGCCGTGGAAGGACGGCGGCGCCAACCACGGCCATGCCTGCGTCAAGGGCCGCTTCGCCTGGGGCTACGCCACCCATCCGGACCGCATCACGACGCCGATGATCCGCTCCAGCATCGACGAGCCGTGGCGCAAGGTGAGCTGGGAAGAGGCCATCACCTACGCCGCCGCCGAGTTCCGCCGCATCCAGGCGAAGTACGGACGCGGCGCGGTGGGCGGCATCACCTCCTCGCGCTGCACCAACGAGGAAGCCTATCTGGTGCAGAAGCTGGTGCGGGCGGCCTTCGGCAACAACAACGTCGATACCTGCGCCCGCGTCTGCCATTCGCCCACCGGCTACGGCCTCAAGCAGACCCTGGGCGAATCGGCCGGCACCCAGACCTTCGACTCGGTCATGGCCGCCGACGTGGTGATGGTGATCGGCGCCAACCCCACCGACGGCCATCCGGTGTTCGGCTCCCAGCTCAAGCGCCGCCTGCGCCAGGGCGCCCGGCTCATCATCGCCGACCCGCGCGAGATCGACCTCGCCAAGGGGCCGCATTACGAGGCCGCCTACCATCTCAAGTTGAGGCCGGGGACCAACGTCGCGCTGGCCAACGCCCTCGCCCATGTCATCGTCGCCGAAGGCCTGGTCAGGGAGGACTTCGTCGCCGCGCGCTGCGAGGCGGAGTCCTTCGCGATGTGGCGCGACTTCATCCTCCGCCCCGAGAACTCGCCCGAAGCCAGCGCGCAGATCACCGGCGTGCCCGCCGAAGCGGTGCGCGGCGCTGCCCGCCTGTACGCCACCGGCGGCAATGCGGCGATCTACTACGGCCTGGGGGTCACCGAGCACAGCCAGGGCTCGACGATGGTGATGGCCATCGCCAACCTCGCCATGGCCACCGGCAACATCGGCCGCGAAGGCGTCGGCGTGAATCCGCTGCGCGGCCAGAACAACGTGCAGGGCTCCTGCGACATGGGCTCCTTCCCCCACGAACTGCCGGGCTACCGCCATGTCTCCGACGCCACCGTGCGCAGCCTGTTCGAGGGCGCCTGGGGCGTGACGCTGGACGCGGAACCCGGCCTGCGCATCCCCAACATGTTCGAGGCCGCCCTCGACGGCAGCTTCCGCGGCCTGTACTGCGAAGGCGAGGACATCGTCCAGTCCGACCCCAACACCCAGCACGTGGAAGCGGCGCTGCGGGCGATGGAATGCGTGGTCGTGCAGGACCTGTTCCTGAACGAAACGGCCAAGTTCGCCCACGTCTTCCTGCCCGGTTCCAGCTTCCTCGAGAAGGACGGCACCTTCACCAACGCCGAGCGCCGCATCTCGCGCGTGAGGAAAGTGATGCCGCCGCTCGCCGGCAAGGCGGACTGGGAGGTGACCGTCGAACTCGCGCGGGCGCTGGGCTACCCGATGGCGTACCGCCATCCGTCGGAGATCATGGACGAGATCGTGCGCCTCACGCCCACCTTCCACGGCGTCTCCTACGAAAAGCTCGACCGCCTGGGCAGCATCCAGTGGCCCTGCAACGAGGCCGCCCCCGAGGGCACGCCGATCATGCACGTCGATGAGTTCGTGCGCGGCAAGGGCCGTTTCATGCCGACGGGGTACATCGCGACCGCCGAGAAGGTCAACAAGCGCTATCCGCTGATCCTGACCACCGGCCGCATCCTCAGCCAGTACAACGTCGGCGCGCAGACCCGGCGCACCGCCAACACGGCCTGGCACGCCGAGGACCGCCTGGAGATCCATCCGGCCGACGCGGAGGATCGCGGCATCGTCGAGGGGAACTGGGTGGGCATCGCCAGCCGCGCGGGGGAAACGGTGCTGCGCGCCACGATCACCGAGCGCGTGCAACCGGGCGTCGTCTACACCACCTTCCACTTCCCCGAGTCCGGCGCCAACGTGATCACCACCGACAACTCCGACTGGGCCACCAACTGCCCGGAATACAAGGTGACGGCGGTGGAGGTGACGCCGGTCGCCCAGCCCTCAGAGTGGCAGCGGCGGTTCCGCCACAACAAGCAGCGCCAGACCGAGTTCCTCCACGGGCGCGGCGAGCGGCGCCCGGAGCGGGCGTGAGGAGAGCCGTCATGGCCATGCCCCTGTGCCGCATCGACGCACCGCCGCCGGCAACGGAGGGCGTCGCGCGGCGCGCGCGGGCGAGCGTCCCGGCGCGGCGCCTCGCCGCCGGCGAGACCGTCGCCAGCCTCGAGAGCCTGATCGAGGAGGTGCCGGTGGCGCTGGTGTACAACGGCATCTCCCACGCCGTGATGCTCGCCACCCCCGCCGACCTGGCGGACTTCGCCCTCGGCTTCAGCCTCGGCGAAGGCATCCTCGACGACTGTTCCCAGCTCTACGACGTTGAGGTCGCCGAGGCGGCCAATGGCATCGAGGTCCGCCTCGACATCGCCAGCGAGCGCTTCCATGCGCTCAAGGCGCGCCGCCGCACGCTGGCCGGCCGCACCGGCTGCGGTCTGTGCGGCGTGGAAAGCCTCGCGGCAGCGGTGCGGCATCCGGCGCCGGTGGCGCGGCGCGCGCCCTTGCCCATGGCCTCGATCCACCACGCGCTCGCCGCGCTCGCCGCCCACCAGCCGCTGCACCAGGCCACCGGCGCCGCCCACGCTGCGGCCTGGGCCGACAACGCCGGAACGCTGGTCACGGTGCGCGAGGATGTCGGCCGCCACAACGCCCTGGACAAGCTGGTCGGGGCGCTGGCCCGCCGCCGCTTCGACCCCGCCAGCGGCTTCGCGCTGGTGACCAGCCGTGCCAGCTACGAGATGGTGCAGAAGGCCGCCAGCGCCGGCATCGCTGTCCTCGCCGCGGTCTCCGCCCCCACCGCCTTCGCCGCCCGCCTGGCCGAGGAAGCCGGCCTGACCCTCGTTGCATGGGTCCGCGCCGGCCGCCTCACCGCCTACAGCCACCCTGAAAACCTGACCGGACCCTGAACCATGGACATTCCCAACCTCGTCAAGATGGCCAACCAGATCGGCCAGTTCTTCGCTGCCTGGCCTGACGGGGACGCCGCCCGGCAGGAAATCGCCGGCCATCTGCAGCGCTTCTGGGACCCGCGCATGCGCACCGCGCTCCGCGACCACCTCGCCAGCGCCGAGGCCCATGGTCTCGCGCCGCTGGTGGCGGCGGCGGTGCGCGACCTGTCCAGTTAGTCGAACCGGCCCTGCCCGCCCCCGGTCCGTGTCGGGCAAGCGCGTGGCGCGCGCAGGCAAGTGCCGTCTTGCGCGCCACGCCACCATGAGCACACCGGCCCGAGTGCGCAGGGCTTGACCTGCGAGCGGGCGATGAGGGCGCCCCGCGTCGGGGCGTCGAGCCCTGGGAGAGAGCATGAGCGATTCAGCCCGTTTCAGCGCGGAGGTCTATCCGCCGCAGTCCGCGCAAGGCACGGCGCGCCTCGCCGACGCCGTCACCCGCCTGCAGGCCTTGGGGCCGGAGTTCGTTTCGGTCACCTACGGCGCCGGCGGCGGCAGCGCGCAGGCTTC
Organism: Thauera sp.; assembly: GCA_024710965.1. Lineage (GTDB taxonomy): Bacteria > Pseudomonadota > Gammaproteobacteria > Burkholderiales > Rhodocyclaceae > Thauera. Next base: position 21,438 of record JANJTU010000081.1, read on the forward strand.
GCTCCAGGCGCTGCGCATGGTGCAGGCGGCCGGCGGCACGGCGGTGCCGCATCTGTCGGCGATCGGCATGAAGCGGGAGCAGGTGCGGGCGCTGCTCGAGTGCTACCGCGCGCTGGACATCCGACGGCTGGTGATCCTGCGCGGGGATGCGCCCTCGGGGCTGCGCGGCACGGGCGATTTCCTCTTCGCCGGCGAGCTCGTGCGCTTCATCCGCGCCGACCGCGGGCGGCAGTTCCACCTCGATGTCGCGGCCTTTCCCGAGTGCCATCCGCAGGCCCGCAACAGCGACGAGGACCTGGCGCATTTCAAGGCCAAGGTCGAGGCCGGGGCGGATTCGGCGATCACGCAGTATTTCTTCAATGCCGACGCCTACGAAGACTTCATGGAGCGCTGCGTCGCGGCCGGCATCCGGGTGCCGATCGTGCCCGGGGTCATGCCGATCGGCGAGTTCGCGCGTCTGGCCCGCTTCTCCGAGGCGCGCGGCATCGACATTCCGCGCTGGATCCGGCGTCGCATGGAGGCCTTCGGCGACGACCGGGCGTCGGTCCGCGCCTTCGGCATCGAGCTGGTGACCCGGCTGTGCGAGCGCCTGCTTGCGCTCGGCGTGCCCGGCCTGCATTTCTTCAGCCTCAACGATGCCGGGCGCGTGGAGCAGGTCTGCGCCCGGCTGGCGCTCGGGCACGCCAGGGCCGCCTGCGCCGTCCCGTCCGGGACTTGATGCCGGCGGCGGCATCCATCGCGGCCCCGCTGCCACCCATCGCCGCCGCCTGCCGCGGCCGTCCGCCACCCGCCGTCCTCAGGCGGCGTGGTCGGCTGCCCGTTCCGCTTCGGCGCGCTGCAGCTCGCGCTGCAAGGTGGCGTGGAACAGGCGCAGGCTCGCGCTCTGGTAGGCCTGGTTCCAGGCCGCGACGGTTTCGATCGTGGCATGGCGGCCGTCCACCGGCACGATGGCGATGTCCTTGCGGGCGAAGTTCTTCACCCCTTCCGAGTAGAGCGAGATGCCCATGTTGGCGGCGACGAGGCTGAGGATGCCGGAGCTGCTCGTCGCCTCCTGGGTGACCTGGGGGATGAAGCCCGCCTTCAGGCAGCGTTCGAAGACGAAGGAGCGGAAGGACTTCCAGCCGCTCTCCGCGCCGATGATGAACTTCTCCTGCTGCAGCTCTTCGAGCCGGAGCGAGCGCCGGTGCGCCAGGCTGTGGCTTCTCGGCAGCAGCACGACGGTGCGCTCGAGGGCCACGCGCAGGGTGTCGATGCCTTGCTCGGCGAGCGGGCCGAGCAGGAAGCCGACGTCGACCTGGCCGTCGCGGATCGCGGGCAGCTGGACGTGGGAGGGCATGTAGGTGAGCTCGACCGTGACCTCGGGATGCGCCTCCTTGAACAGTTCGAGCAGCCGCGGCAGGACGCCGTTGATCGAGAAGTCGTTGTAGGCGATCGAGATGCGGCCGATGTCGCCTTTCGCCGCGCGCTGGGCGAGGTGGACGCCGCGCTCGATGTGCTCGAAGGCGAGCCGGCATTCGGCGAGGAAGAGCCTGCCCGCCTCCGAGAGCGCGACCTGGCGCGTCGTGCGCAGGAACAGCTCGGCGCCCACCTCGCTTTCGAGCCCCTTGATCAAGCGGCTCAGGGCGGGCTGGGTGATGAACAAGGCTTCGGCGGCCTTCTTGAAGTGCAGCGACTCTGCGACCGCGATGAAGGCTCGCAGGTGGCGCAGATCGAATCGTATGTTGCTGCCCATATGGCGGCCACCGGTCGAGTGAGGCGAGGGGTGTTCGATGGTTCCGGCTCCCCTGCGCCATGTCAAGCGCAGCGGCCGCAGCTTGCGGCAGCCGCGCGCCGCAAGCTGCGGCCCGCTCGGCCCGAGGCCGCGGCCTCGCGCCGATTGATGCAGATTCTGGCATCAATCGATGCAGAAATACTCCTAATCCAGGCAATAAACCAGTCCTAGAATGGGGCACGGGATGGGGCTGATCCGACTCGTCGGAAGTCTGTCTCAGGCAAGCGGGTGACGCATACAGGCAAAACGCGCGTTGACAAACTTCCTACGATCTGGACTTGGAAGTCCGCCATCCACCGTCATCGCCGCCGTGCGGCGGTGACGACACCGAGGAGATGCCCCATGTCAGCAACGACCGACCGCATTGCTTCTGCCGACTTCCTGGCGACGGCTGCCGCCGGCAGTCCGTGTGACGACGCCCGCGCCGGCGCGACGGGGGATGCCGCGAGCCTCCACCGCGACGCCATCGTCATCGACGGCCTGATCGTCGCGAAGTGGGGCAGCGACCTGTTCGAGGACATGCGGCGCGGCGGCCTGACCGCCGCCAACTGCACGGTGTCGATCTGGGAAGGCTTCCAGGACACGGTGGACGCCATCGTGCAGATGAACGCGCTGATCGACGCCCACGCCGACCGGTTGCTGAAGGTGCGCACCACGGCGGACATCCTGCGCGCCAAGCGCGAGGGCCGCACCGGCGTGATCCTCGGCTTCCAGAACGCGATGGCGTTCGAGGACCGCATCGGCTACGTGCAGGTGTTCAAGGACCTCGGCGTCGGGGTCGTGCAGCTGTGCTACAACACGCAGAACCTGGTCGGCACCGGCTGCTACGAGCGCGACGGCGGCCTGTCGGGCTTCGGCCACGAGATCCTCGCCGAGATGAACCGCGTCGGCGTCCTGTGCGACCTCTCGCACGTCGGCCCCAACACCGCGCGCGAGGCCATCCTCGCCTCGACCAGGCCGGTGTGCTACTCGCACTGTCTGCCGAGCGGGCTCAAGGACCATCCGCGCAACAAGTCGGACGCCGAGTTGAAGTTCATCGCCGAGCATGGCGGCTTCGTCGGCGTGACGATGTTCGCCCCCTTCCTGAAGAAGGGCATCGATTCCACCATCGACGACTACGTCGAGGCCATCCGCTACGTCTTCAACCTCGTCGGCGAGGAGCAGATCGGCATCGGCACCGACTTCACCCAGGGCCACGACCAGGCCTTCTTCGAGCGCCTGGTGCACGACAAGGGCTATGCCCGTCGCCTGACCAACTTCGGCGCCATCGTCAATCCGCTGGGCATGCGCACGGTGGGCGAGTTCCCGAACCTCACCGCCGCGCTGTTGAAGGGCGGCTTCAGCCCGAGCCAGGTGCGCCGGATCATGGGCGAGAACTGGCTGCGGCTGCTGCAGGACGTGTGGGGCGAGTGAGTTCCGTCGGCGCTCACCCGCCCTGGCCACCCCAAGGGACGAATTCCACAAGGAGGTAAGCCACAAGAAAGAGAAGTTCGCTTGCAGACATTCAGGTAGCGAAACAACAAGAGGCCGCGCCAACGACGGCCCTCGATGGAGACGAGCGACCCGGGACCCTGCCGCGCACTCCCGGGGCGTCGAGCCGCAATTGCCAAAGGAGTGAATGTCCATGAAGTTCCCGATGCTGAAGAAGGTCCTCGCCGCCGCCCTGTTCGTGACCGCGGGTGCCGCGGCCGCCGCCGACACGATCGAGCTGAAGATGCACAGCCAGATCGTCGAGTCGCGGCCGGAGGCGAAATACCTGCAGGAATTCGCCGACGACGTCGCCGCGCGCTCCAACGGCCGGCTCAAGATCAACGTCTTCCACGCCGGCTCGCTCGGCCTGAAGGACGCCGACCTGCTGCGCATCATGCAGGCCGGCGCGGTGGACATGGCGATGTTGTACGGCGAGTACTTCACCCGCGATGCGCCCGAGCTCGGCGTGGTCTATGTCCAGGGCGCGATCCGCAAGCCCGAGGACCACCTCGCGCTGCTGCCGACGATGCGCCAGATCTACGAGGAAGGCTACGCGAAGTGGAAGATCCACACCGTCGGCGGGGTGGTCAGCCCGGTGTTCAAGGTCGGCGTGCACTGCAAGGAGCCGCTCAACAGCCTCGCCCAGCTGAAGGGCAAGAAGCTGCGCGTGTGGGGCGCCCACCTGGTCAACACCTTCCAGGACCTGGACGTCGCGGCGCAGGTGATCCCGCAGAACAGCATGTACATGGCGCTGCAGACCGGCGTCGTCGACTGTGCCTACTACCTGTCGACGGTGGCGAAGACGGTGTCGCTGCAGGAAGTGGCGAAGTACGAGGCCTACCTGCATCCGTGGGCGGCGGTGCCGTGGATGTTCGGCGTCAGCGACAAGGCGTGGGCGCGGCTGCCGCAGGATCTGCAGGCGATCCTCGCCGATGCGGGCGAGGCGATGTGGGCGAAGACGCGCGACGCGGCGGTCAGCGCCGAGCGCGAGGCGGCGGCGGTCGAGGAGCGCAAGGCGCTCGGCATCAACATGCTCGCGCCCTTCTCCGAGAGCGACGTCAGCAGCTTCATTGCCGCCTCCGACAAGGCCTGGGTGGCGATGGCCGAGGCCGCCGGGCCGAAGGGCGTCGACAACTACCAGCGCATGAAGGCGGCGATCGCCAAGCTCAATCCCTGATGCCACGGGCACCGGGCGTCCCGCGCGGGGCGCCCGGTGGTTCCGCTCAATGCTTTCCTGGAGATCGTGATGCATCTGCTGGTCCGCTGTCTCGAACGGCTCACGCTCGGCATGAACTGGCTCGCCGCCGTCGCTGCCGTGCTGATGAGCCTCTTCGTCTTCCTCGGTGTCGTGATGCGCTACCTGGTCGGCTCCCCCTTCATGTTTTCCGACGAGTTCGTCGGCCTGCTGTTCGTGTCGATGGCCTTCCTCGCGATGCCGCTCGGCCTCGTGATGCGGCGCCACATCGTCCTCGACATCGTCACGCGCGATCTGCGCGCGCCGCTGCGGCACATCGTCGATGTCGCCGCCACCCTGATCCTGACCACCTTCGGCGTCTGGTTCATGGTCCTGTCCTACGATTTCGCCGCCTTCTCGAAGCTGCTCGACTCGCGCTCCGACGTTGGCGCGATGCTGTTGTGGCCGTGGATGGCGATCCTGCCGGCATGCACCGCGATCCTCGTGCTGGTCGGCATCGGCCAGCTCTTCGACAGCCTGCGCCAGCTCGCCGGGCGGCCGTCGCTGTTCACCGTATCGGGCGCGGAGGACATGCCATGACCTGGGGAATCCTTGCCGGCAGCATGCTGGTGCTGATGGCGACGGGGGCCGTGCTCGGCGCCGCGCTCGGCCTCACCGGGCTGATCCTGCTCCAGTTCCAGGCCGGAGATGCGACCTCGCTGGCGGTGCAGGCGGTGTGGAACTCCTTCACCGACTTCACCCTGAGCGCGGTGCCGCTGTTCATCTTCCTCGGCGACATCCTGCTCGCGAGCGGCATCTCGGGGCGGATCTACAACGCGATGACGCCGCTGTTCCACCGCCTGCCGGGCCAGCTGTTGCACACCAACATCGCGGTCAGCACGGTGTTCGGCGCGGTCAGCGGCTCGAGCTCGTCGACCGCGGCCGCGGTCGGCTCGGTCGGCTATCCGGAGCTGGTCAAGCGCGGCTACGACCCGGCAACGGTGATCGCCTCGCTCGCCGCCGGCGGCACCCTGGGCCTGCTGATTCCGCCCAGCCTGTCGCTGCTGATCTACGGCGCGACCCAGGACGTGTCGATCGGCAAGCTCTTCCTCGCCGGCATCGTGCCGGGCCTGCTGATCGCCGGCATGTTCTCCGCCTACATCGCGATCCTGTGCTGGCTGCGCAAGGACCTGACGCCGCCGGACGCCGAGCGCCCGGGCTGGCGCATGATCCTGTGCGGCCTGAAGGAGATCTGGCCGCTGCCGATCCTGATCTTCTTCGTCCTCGGCACCATCTACCTGGGCCTGGCGACGACCACCGAGGCGGCCGCGCTCGGCGTCGTCGCGGCGATGGTGCTCGGCTTCGTGTGGGGCGACCTGACGCCGAGGAAGCTGTGGCTGTCGTTCAAGAGCTCGGTGCTGATGTTCGGCACCATCGCCATGGTGTTGCTCGGCACGCTGATCCTCGCCCAGGCGATCAGCATCCTCGGCCTGCCCAAGGAACTGGTGGGCTGGGTGTCCGAGATGGGGCTCGGCCGCTACGAGGTGCTGCTCGCGATCGTGCTCGTCTACCTGGTGCTGGGCTGCTTCTTCGACGGCATCTCGCTGCTGCTGATGACGCTGCCGATCGCCTTCCCGCTGATGATGTCGATGCAGTTCGATCCGGTCTGGTTCGGCATCATCGTCACCATCCTGATGGAGGTCGGCATGATCACGCCGCCGGTCGGCCTCAACCTGTTCGTGCTGGTGACGGTGGCCAAGCGCAAGGTCAGCCTCGGCAAGGCCGCCTGGGCCACGGTACCCTACTGGCTGATCATGCTCGGCACCGTCGGCCTGTTCACGCTGTTCCCCGACATCGTGCTGTTCCTGCCGAAGATGTTCTTCCAGTAACGGACGGTCGACGCGACAAGGCCCCGGCGCCGCGACGGCGCCGGGGCCTTGTCGCCTTCCGGGGCCCGGCTCCGGCCGGTGCGCGAGGGCGGCGCCTCAGGTGCGCCGATGATTGCGGCGCGCCTGCGTCGGCGACTGGCCGAAGAAATCGCGGTAGCAGCGGCTGAAGTGCGGGGCGCCGGTGAAGCCGCAGGCAATGGCGATGGTCGTGATCGGCTCGTTGGTCTGCAGCAGCAGGCGGCGGGCGCGGGTGATGCGCAGCTCGAGGTAGTAGCGCGACGGCGTCGCCTTCATGTGGCGCTGGAACAGGCGGTCGATCTGGCGTCGCGACAGCCGGGCGAGCCCGGCGAGCTCGTCGATGCCGAGCGGCTCCTCGATGTTGTGCGCCATCAGCTCGAGCACCGCCCGCAGTGCGGCCGGCAGCCCAGGATCGCCGGTCAGTACCGGCATCGGCCGATCCGGCATGTCCTCCGGGGCGCGGTCGCAGGCGAGGATCTCCTCGATGCCGTGCACGACCTCGTCGCCGTGCTGGTGGCGGATCACCGCCAGCATCATGCCCAGCGCGCTGTTGGCGCCGGCGCAGGAGATGCGGTCGCGGTCGATGACGAAGGGGGTGGGCAGCAGCTTCACCTTCGGGCAGGCCTCCTCGAGGCCGGCGCGGCTTTCCGGGTGCACCGTGCACGCGTAGCCGTCGAGCAGGCCGGCGTGGGCGAGCAGGTAGCTGCCGTTCCACAGGCTGCCCAGGGTCACCGCCTGGCGCGCCAGCGCGCGCAGCTTGTCCACCACCGCGCGCGCCGGCTTCAGGCTGGAGCGGTAGCCGCCGCACACGATCAGCATGTCGAGGTCGCGCGCGTCGAGCCCCGCCAGCTCGCCGTCGACGGAGATGTTGATGGCGAGGTCGCTGCGCACCGCGCCGCCTTCCAGGCTGAAGGTCTCGAAGCGGTAGAGCGGGGCGCGGCTGAGCAGGTTGGCGGTGACGATGGCGTCGACCGCGCCGGTGAAGGCCATCATCGAGAAGTGTTCGAGCAGCAGGAAGCCGATGCGCCGGCTGATCGGCGGATGCACGCCGTCGGCGGGCGGGGCCTGCAGGTAGGCCTGGTTGCTGTGCCGCAGGGCGCTGCCGAAGCTGCGCTGGCCGTGCTGGAAGACTTTGCTCATGGACGTCGGGGCGGGTTGCCGGCGCCTGGCGCCGGACCTGCAGTATCGCAGATTCCGGCGCCGGGCCGGCGCGGTCATGTCCCATGACGCCCGCGCCCCGGCCACCCGGCGACGGGCGGTCGCGGGTGGGCGGGGCGGCGGTCGGCGCCGGGGCTGCGCCCCGGCCGGGCGTGGCTCAGCTGCGGCCGACGCTCAGCACGTAGTCGACGCAGCGATCCACCGATTCGACGTCGCCGAACTTGGCGTCGATGTCGAACAGGTTCCACGCCACCGCGCCCGGGATGCGGTCGCCGATGCACTCGCGCACCGCGATCGGGCGGAAGCCCTCGGCCATCGCGTCGCACACCGTGGTGCGCACGCAGGCCGAGGCGGTGACGCCGGTCACGAGCACGGTGTCGACGCCGGCGGCGCGCAGGAAGCCGGCCAGGTAGGTGCCCTGGAAGGAGCTGGCGTGCTTCTTGATCAGCAGTTGCTCGCCCTCGACCGGGGCGATGCGCGAGTCGATGGCCCACAGCTTCTCGTCGGCCTGGGCGACGACGTCGACCGGGATCTTGTTGTGCCACAGGCCCATGTCGGTGTTGGGGTTGCTGCGGTCGTTGACCTGGTAGCAGGTGGTCACGTGCACCACCGGGAACTTGCGCTCGCGGAAGGCCGCCAGCAGGCGCTGCATGCCGGGGATGATCTCCTCGTCGATCTTCTCGCAGGTGAAGGGGTTGCCGGGACGGGTCCAGGCATTCGCGAGGTCGACGTTGATCAGCGCCGGCTTCTTGCCGAAGCCCACGCGGCGCTGGAAGCCGCGTTCCTGATAGAGCTTGGTGGCTTCGGCGAAGGCTTGCTTGAGCATGTCGTTGAGTTGGCTTTCCATGTG
>JANJTU010000119.1 GCA_024710965.1 Thauera sp.
GGCGACGAAGGCGAGCGCGATGCCGGTGTTGCCGCTGGTGGGCTCGACCAGTTCCTTGCCCGGGCCGAGCAGGCCGCGCACCTCGGCGTCCTTGACCATCGCGGCGCCGATGCGGCACTTCACCGAGTAGGCCGGGTTGCGCCCTTCAATCTTGGCGAGCACGGTCGCCGGGGCGCCGTCGAGGATGCGGTTGAGCCGCACGAGCGGCGTGCGGCCGATGGATTCGGCATTGTCGGGATACCAGTTGGACATGCGGCGTTCCTCTTAGCTTGATGGGGAGTGTGTCCGGAAGTATAGGCAAATGGGCCTCACCACGCCCCTGTTCGCCGGCCCGCCGGCGCGCATCAGCGGGCGTACACCTGGTCGAAGACGCCGCCGTCGGCGAAGTGCTTCTGCTGCGCCGCCTGCCAGCCGCCGAGGTCGTCGATGGAGATCAGCTCCAGCTGCGGGAAGCGGGCGACGTCGGCCGCCGCCACCAGTTTGGGCTTGATCGGGCGGTAGTAGTGCTTGGCCGCCAGCGTCTGGCCCGCCGGCGAGTAGAGGTATTCGAGGTAGGCCTGTGCCACCTTCGTCGTGCCGCGCTTGTCGGTGACGCCGCTCACCACGGCGACCGGTGGCTCGGCCAGGATCGACACCGAGGGCACGACGATCTCGAACTTGTCCGGCCCGAGCTCCTTGATCGACAGGAAGGCTTCGTTCTCCCAGGCCAGCAGCACGTCGCCGATGCCGCGCTGGACGAAGGTGTTGGTCGAGCCGCGGGCGCCGGAATCGAGCACCGGCACGTTCTTCAGCAGCCGGGTGACGAAGTCGCGTGCCTTCGCCTCGTCGCCGCCCGGCTGTTGCAGCGCGTAGCCCCATGCGGCGAGGTAGTTCCAGCGCGCGCCGCCGGAGGTCTTCGGGTTCGGCGTGATCACCTCCACCCCCGGCTTGACCAGATCATTCCAGTCCTTGATGCCCTTCGGGTTGCCCTTGCGCACGAGGAAGACGATCGTCGAGGTGTAGGGCGAGCTGTTGTGGGCGAGGCGCTTCTGCCAGTCTGCCGGGATCTTGCCGGTCTTCTCCGCGATGATGTCGGTGTCGTAGGCCAGGGCGAGCGTGACGACGTCGGCGGCGAGGCCGTCGATGACCGCGCGCGCCTGCTTGCCCGAGCCGCCGTGGGACTGCTTGACGACGACGTCCTCGCCGGTGCGGGCCTTCCAGTGCTTGATGAATTCGGCGTTGTAGTCCTGGTAGAGCTCGCGCGTCGGGTCGTAGGAGACGTTGAGCAGCGTGGTCTGGGCCTGCGCGGCGCCGACCAAGCCAGCGCCGAGGGCGAAGACGAAGGCGAGCAGGCTGCGGCGGGTGGGGATGAAGGTCATGGCGATGGGCTCCGGTCGTGTTGTCGGGGACGGAGGCAATCTAGCGCCCGGGGGCTTATTACCAGAACGAAGAAAAAACGGATTGCTTATTCCTTGTCGCGCCCTGCGGCTGCCGGGCGCACCATCGCGGTGCGGCGGCCGGCGCCACGGCACCGGCACGGCGCCGGTGCGGGCGCTGCGCCGGCAGGAACGCTGCAATGCAGCGCAGGTATGCCGCTTGCTTCTGCCGCAGAGCCTTCCACAATCCGCCCCCGACGTGTCCGCCCAACTCAGCCCGCGCCGCCGCACCAGCCTGCTCACCACCGGGGTCGTCGACCGCTCGCGCGTGCTCGACACCCTCGTCGACAACCTCGACGGCATGGCCTACCGCTGCCGCCACGATGCGCGCTGGACGATGATCTTCGTCAGCCAGGGCTGCCGCGCGCTGACCGGCTACACGCCGGGCGAACTGGTCGGCAATGCCTGCATCTCGTGGGAGCAGCTGACCCACGCCGACGACCGCGCGCGCGTGCGCGCCTGCATCGATGCCGCGCTGCGCGCCGGCCAGCGCTTCGCCGTGCAGTACCGCATCGCGACGCGTGCCGGCCAGGCGAAGTGGGTCGTCGAGCGCGGCATGGGCGTGGCCGACGAACAGGGCGAAGCGGTCATCGAGGGCTTCATCGAGGACGTCAGCGAGCGCCAGGCGACGCTCGAGGCGCTGGAGCACGCCGAGCTGCGCTACCGTCACATCTTCGAGCACGCCTCCGAGGGCATCTTCCAGACCACGCCCGCGGGCCGCTACCTCGCCGCCAATCCGGCGCTCGCGCGCCTCTACGGCTATGCCACGCCCCAGGCGCTGATCGCCGACCTCGCCGAACTCGACCGCCGGCTCTACGTCAGCCCCGGCCGGCGCGGGGAGTTCCGCCGCCTGATGGAGACCCAGGGCGAAGTGCTGAACTTCGAGTCCGAGGTCTATCGCCGCGACGGCTCGCGCCTCTGGATCTCGGAGAACGCCCACATCGTGCGCGGGCCGCAGGGCGAGATCCTGTGCTACGAAGGCACGGTGCAGGACATCTCGGAGCGCCGCCACTACCAGGCCCAGCTCGAGCGCCAGGCCAACCACGACCTTCTCACCGGCCTGCCCAACCGCAGCCTGCTCAAGGACCGCATCGAGCAGGGCATTGCCCGTGCCGCACGGCTGGGACACTGCCTGGCGCTGGTCTTCATCGACCTCGACAACTTCAAGTTCATCAACGACAGCCTCGGCCACGCCGCCGGCGACGAGTTGCTGGTGGAGATCGCCGCCCGCCTCGGCGCCTGCCTGCGCGACTCCGACACCGTCGCCCGCCTGGGCGGCGACGAGTTCGTGCTCCTGCTCAACGACCACCGCGGGGTCAGCACCGTGATCTCGGTGCTCGAGCGCGTGCTGCACGCGATCGGCCGCCCGCTGCGCCTGGCCGGGCGCGACTTCCAGGTCGGTGCCAGCCTCGGCGTGGCGCTCTACCCGGACGACTGCGCCGACGCGCAGAGCCTGCTGCGCCACGCCGACGTCGCCATGTACGCGGCCAAGGCGCGCGGGCGCAACAACTTCCAGTTCTTCACGCGCGAGCTCAACTGCGTCGCCGAGGAGCGCCTGAACCTCGAGGCGGCGATGCGCATCGCGCTCGAGCGCGACGCCTTCGACGTCCATTACCAGCCCAAGGTGGACCACCGCCGCCGCATCGTCGGCGTCGAGGCGCTGGCGCGCTGGCGCGACGCGGTGCTCGGCGCCGTCGCGCCCGACCGCTTCATCCCGATCGCCGAGGAAACCGGCCTCATCCTGGCGCTGACGACCGCGATCCTGCGCCGCGCCTTCGTCGCCGCGCGGCGCTGGAACCGTGGCCGCGCCATGCCGCTGCGCATCGCGGTGAACCTGTCGCCGCGGCTCTTCCTCGGCGATGGCCTCGTCGCCCACGTCGCCGGCCTGCTCGACGAGGCCGGGCTGGCGCCGGAACTGGTCGAGCTGGAGATCACCGAGTCGGTCTTCGCCGGCGACGGCGAGGCGGCGGTGGCGATCCTGCGCGGCTTCAAGGCGCTCGGCGTCAGCCTGGCGATGGACGACTTCGGCACCGGCTATTCGTCGCTGAGCTACCTGCGCCGCTTCCCGCTCGACATCATCAAGATCGACCGCTCGCTGGTGACCGGCCTCGAGCACGAGGAGGAGGTGGCGATGATCGCGCGCGCGGTGATCTCGCTCGGCCAGAGCCTGCGCAAGACGGTGGTCGCCGAGGGCGTGGAGACCCCGGCGCAGTTCGACTTCCTGCGCGGCCAGGGCTGCGACGAGTTCCAGGGCTACCTGCTGTCGCGCCCGCTGCCCGAGGCGGCGCTGACGCGTCTGCTCGCGGCCGGCGACGTCATCACCGGCGGTCGGGCCTGAGGCCGCCGCGTTCAGCGCGCCGCCGGCGCGAGCAGGAAGGCGAGGGCGTCGCGCCAGAAGGCTGCGTCCACCCGCGCGGGCCAATCGTTGTGGTCGGCGCCCGCCATGACGACGAGCCGCTTCGGCCCGCGCAGCGCGTCGTGCAGGGCGGCGCCGAAACGCGCGGGGACGATGCCGTCGCGCTCGGCGACCACCACCACCGCCGGCCCGGTGTAGGCCGCCAGCGCGGTCGCGCTGTCGTAGCGCTCGCGCAGCAGCCAGCTCACCGGCAGCCAGGGGTAGTGGAAGGCGGCCACGGACGCGAGCCGATCCCAGGGCGTGATCAGCAGCAGGCCGGCCATCTGCGCCGCCTCGCGCGCGCTGGCGCCGGCGACGACTGCGGCGCCGAGCGATTCGCCGACGAGCAGCAGCGGCGCGCCGTACTGCGCGTGGGCGAGGGCGATGGTGCGTTCGGCGTCGGCGATGAGCGTGTCCTCGTCCGGCGTGCCCGCGCGCGGGCCGTAGCCGGGATACTCGGCGAGGATCACGCGCAGGCCGAGCGGCCTCAGGGCGTGGGCGTAGAAGGCGCGGTGGCCCACGTGGCCGGCGTTGCCGTGAAAGACGATCGCGGTGGCGCGCACCGCGCCCGCCGGTTCGGCGACGAGGCCGCGAAAGTCCTGCGCCGAGGGCCAGGCGCGCAGCGGCCCGGCCACCACCTCGGATACCGCGGCGCGCTCGGGGAAGTAGAGCAGGCGGTCCTGCCACAGGGTGACCCCGGCCAGCATGGCGACCAGGCCGATGCTCAGCTGCAGCATCGATCCGTCAGCAGCCTGGCCGCGGCCAGTTTGTCGCGCGCCGGCACCAGGAGGTGATCGAGCTGGACGGGCATGGGGCGCGCTCCTTCCTCAGCGCGCCGAGACGGCAGCCAGCACCGTACACACGCCCAGGATCAGGTTGAGCGCCACGAGGCTACGGATGCCGTCCAGGGCCCGGGCGGCTGCCGGCCAGTCGGACGCGGCGCAGCTGGCGCGAAACTTCGGGAACCGTACCAGATAGACCTGCGCGAACACCGTCGCCATGAGCAGCCCCAGCGCCAGCATCGCATGCCAGCCGAGCGGCGCCTGGCCAAGGCCGACCTCGGCCAGCATGGTGAGGCCAGTGGCCAGGATGAGCAGCACCGCGATCCCTGCATAGGGCAGGAAGCGCGCGAACGTGGCCGCCCACAGCGGCAGTCGTTTCGGTGGATCGAGAACCTCGGCGGCGGCCGGACGGAGGCAGAAATAGGCGAAGAACATGCCGCCGACCCAGGCGAATGCGCCGAGCAGGTGCAGGAGAAGCAGGCCTTGTCGAAGCATCGGGTTCCTCCTTGCAAGCCGAGGTATTGTAGGCGCCAATGCTCGGCAGCGCGCCGCCTTAAGGGTAAGAGGTGGCGCGCCTGTGCAGTCCTCACAAGGCCTTGGGCGAGCCCCCTCGAGGAAGCATGTCCCGCGGCGGCGTGCCCCTGGCGCTGCCTCACTCGGCCCCCCACAGCTGCTCAAGCCGGGCGTCCCGGCCGCAGCCACGACGGTAGAACGCATAGCGCAGCGGGTTCTTCTTGTAGTAGTCCTGATGGTATTCCTCCGCCAGATAGAACGGGGTGGCGGCAACGACCTCGGTGTGGATGCGTGCGAAGCGGCCGCTCGCGAGCAAGGCGTCGCGGCTGGCCTCGGCGGCGCTGCGCTGCGCTTCGTCGAGGACGTAGATGCCGCTGCGGTACTGGCTGCCGATGTCGCAGAACTGGCGGTCCTTCACCGTGGGGTCGACGTTGCGCCAGAAGTGCTCGAGCAGTCTGGCGTAGCTGACGCGCGCGGGGTCGTAGTGCACGCGCACCGCCTCGGTGTGGCCGGTCGTGCCCGCGCTCACTTGCTGGTAGCTCGGGTTGGCGACGCGGCCGCCGATGTAGCCCGACTCGGCGCCGAGCACGCCGGGCAGCTTCTCGAAATCCGCCTCGGTGCACCAGAAGCAGCCGCCGGCGAAAATGGCGGTGGCGGTGGCGGTGGCGGTGGCGGTGGCGGTGGCGCGGCCCGCCGCGGCGTCGGCATTGGCATCGGCGGCGAAGGTGGCGCCCGAGAGCAGGGCGGTGGCGAGCGTGGCAACGGTCAGGCGGGCGTTCATGTGCGCAGCTCCGGCAGGGCCTCGCCGCGCGCCACGAAGCGCAGTGCGAGGCCGTTGTTGCAGTAGCGCTTGCCGGTCGGCTGCGGGCCGTCGTCGAAGACATGGCCCTGGTGGCCGCCGCAGCGCGCGCAGTGGTACTCGGTGCGCGGCAGGATGAGCTTGAAGTCCAGCCGCGTGCCGAGGGCGGCGGGCAGGGCCTGCCAGAAGCTGGGCCAGCCGGTGCCGCTCTCGTACTTGGTGGCGCTGTCGAACAGCGGCTGGAAGCAGGCGGCGCAGACGTAGGTGCCGTCGCGCTTCTCCTGATTCAGCGGGCTGCTGCCGGGCGGCTCGGTGGCCTCTTCGAACAGCACCGCGAACGCAGCCGCAGGCAGCAGCCTGGCCCATTCGGCTCTCGGCTTGACGAGGGCGGGCGCGCGGCCGGCGGCGGCGAGGCGCTGGCCGCCGAGCGCCAGCAGCGAGGCGCCGAGCAGGGAGCGGAGCGATTGACGTCGGTTCATGATTTCCTCCAGCAGATGGTGTGCCGGCCCGCAGCCGCGGTTCATGGCGCGGACGGCAGGCACGCCGGCAGGGCAGGGGCCTGCAGGATTTCACCGCTCTGCAGGTCTTGGACAAAGGCGGCAACGCCCAATTTCGCCGCGTTCCAGGCGGGGGCAGGTGCGTGGTGCGGCGTAAGCGCTGCGTGCCGCCGCCAGGCTCGAGGGCGAGCGGCGGCGTCAGGCTCGTGGCGCCGATCAGCAGGAGGCTTGCCAGCACCGGTCGGGACATTGACCGCTCCAGGGGTGTCGATGCACATTGGTCGGCCGCGGCGGGCAGATCTTACAGTGGCCGTGGCGGGCGCCCACCCGACCCCAGGAGAAGAACCGATGTCCCGCCGCCGTCTGATCGGTATGACCACCCTGCTGCCCCTGCTGCTCGTGTCCGGCTGCGCATGGCGCCCCCTGGGCGCGGAGCGGGCCGCCGCGCAGCCCGCCGCGGTGGCATCGTCCGTGGACCATTACCGCTGCGGCGAGCTCGCGGTCGCGCTGCGCCAGCAGGCGGAGGCGGCGACGCTGGAGGTCGGCGGCGAAGTGCTGGCGATGCGACGAGTGCCCGCCGCATCGGGGGCGAAGCTCGAGGCGGCGGACGATGCTTCGACGACGTTCTGGAGCAAGGGCGAGGCGGCCACGCTGGCCCTGCGCGGGCGGGCGTATCCGGAGTGCCGGCGCGTGGCGGCGAAGCCGCTGTACCGCGCGGTGGGCAATGAACCCGCCTGGCGGCTGGACGTCACCGACAAGGCGCTGCTGCTGCTGGCCGATTACGGCGAGACCCGCGTCACCGCGCCCGCGCCGCTGGTGGAGCGTGGCGCGGGCTTCCGCCATTACCAGGCGCAGGCCGAAGGGCGCGAGCTGTCGGCGCTGGTGACCGCGCGCCTTTGCGTCGACAGCATGAGCGGCATGACCCACCCGGACACCGTGGAGCTGCGCTGGGACGGGCGCGTGCTCATGGGCTGCGGGGGCGAACCGGCGAGCCTGCTGCAGGGTGACGAATGGCGCGTGACCGAAATCGACGGGGGCGCGGTCGACGGTGCCGCGCCCATCAGCCTGGCTTTCGATGCGCAGGGGCGCGTCGCCGGCCGGGCGGCGTGCAACCGCTACAGCGGCGAGTATGCGCTGTCGGGCGAGGGGCTGCGCCTGTCGCGCGTGGCGGCGACGCGGATGGCCTGTGCGCCGGCGCTGATGGCGTGGGAAACCCGCTTCCTCGGCGCGCTGGAGCGTGTGCGCGGCTTCAGCCTCGACGCCGACGGCGCGCTCCTGCTGCGCGATGGCGGGCACGCCGTGCTGCGCGCGGTGCGGTGGCGCGACTGAAGCGGCGGCGCACCACCGCCCTTCCTGTCCCCGCTCACGGCGCGGCAGCGGCACGCCGCCGACGCCCGCCCTTGTCCTAGGTCAACATCGACCGCGCCGGGTGCGCGCCATAATTAATGCAATGTGCATTGCCGCCGGGGCGGGCGCATTGCGGATCGATTACAAGGACAACTCTGGAGACAGCCATGCGATTCCACACCCATCGTGCCGACGGCCTCTACGCACCGATCGCCTTCTTCTTCGTCACCGCGAGCATGTGCGAGGCGATTCTCGCCGAGCGCAAAGCGATCCTTGCGGCGACCCCCGTCGCGGCGCGGGAGCGCCAGGCGAAGCTGCTCGACCGCTACGACCCCGCCCTCAGCGCGGACGCCTTCCGCGACATCCTCAACCTCTGCCACGGCGACATGCAGCACGACCAGGCGTGAGGCCCGTGCGCGCGGCGTGCGCCGCGCAGGGTGCGAAGCGCTGACGCTTCCTTCCCGCCGTGGCGGCCGTGCCTGCGCAGCAGCACGCGCCGTCGCGTGGCCGAGCCGGCGCCGCGCCCCGCAGCATGCGAGAATCGCGCGCCCTGATTCGCGCGAGCACCCCGCATGACCCCCATCCAGCACACCATCACCCACCTCGTCGTTCACCGCCTGGCGAAGGCTCCGGGCGCGCCCGCCACGGTCGAGCTGCGCGCCGGGCCCTGCACCGTCGACGCGCCGGCCGTGCGCCTCGTCGAACGCCTGTGCGGCCATTACGCCGAACGCTCGGGCAAGGGCTTCGGCCGCTTCGAGGAGGACGCGGAGCGCTTCCCGATCGTGCGCCTGCTGCGCGAGCATGTGGTCGAGCAGCGCCTCGACTTTCTCGCCCTGTCGCAGCGGCTGATGGCGCAGCTGCAGCTGATCGCCGACGAGGAGGAGCTGGAGGAGGGCGGCGTCGTGCTCGTCGCGCGCGTGCGCGAGGGCTCGACCGACTGCCTGTGGCTGGCCGTGCTCGGCGAGACCCTCGGCACCACCGTCAGCGGCGGGCTCGAAG
Organism: Thauera sp.; assembly: GCA_024710965.1. GTDB lineage: Bacteria > Pseudomonadota > Gammaproteobacteria > Burkholderiales > Rhodocyclaceae > Thauera. The sequence continues at coordinate 8,748 of JANJTU010000119.1, forward strand.
TGCAGGACTGCCGCCACCTGGACTTCGCCGCCGTGCGCGCCGCCGGGCGCATCGACCTCAGCGGCTGGCAGCGCGGCGACGAGCGCTACGTCAGCTTCCTGCGCGGGCGCGGCAACGCCGGCGCCTGGTTCAAGCGCTTCCTCGGCTGCAGCGACGTCGTCGTCGCGCTGCAGGAAACGAAGAAGCTGGTGGCGACGCTCGGCCGCTTCGCCGACGCGCAGCGCCTCGAGCCGCCCGTGCGCGACGCGCTGCTCGAGCGTGCCCACGGCTATCTCGACGCCCTCGGCGAGAGCGGCACCGCGGTGGCCTTCGACGAGCTCGCGCGCGAGGTCTTCCCCGAGCAGCCGGCCCGTCTCGATGCGGCGCTCAACGCCGAGGAAACGAAGCTCGCCAGCGGCTTCGTCCCCAATCGCCGCGCCATCCGCCCGCTCGTGCGCTTCAGCGCCAGCGGCGAGCAGTGGAAGCTCGAATTCGACCGCGCCGGCCTGCATTCGGGCGCGGTGCACTACGACTCCGGCACCGACACCCTGGTCCTGTCGGGCGTGCCCGATTACCTGAAGCGGATGCTGCTCGAGGAGTAGGCGGGCCGGGGCGCGCCGCCGCCGGCGCGGCCGAGCGGGCCGTCCGCGGCGGGGACGGCCGCGGGCCGCTCAGCCCTTGGCCGCGCGCGCGGCTTCGACTTCTTCCGGGCGCAGGCGGGCGGCGAGCTTGTCGAGCACGCCGTTGACGAAGCGGTGGCCGTCGGTGCCGCCGTAGGCCTTCGCCAGCTCGATCGCCTCGTTGATGATGACGCGGTAGGGGGTGTCGAGGCTGTGGCGCAGCTCGTGCGCGCCCAGCAGCAGGATCGCGTGCTCGATCGGCGACAGCTCGGCGACCGGGCGGCTGAGCAGCGGCTCGAAGCTGGCGCGCAGCGTGTCGACGTTGTCCACCGCGCCGCGCAGCAGGCTGACGAAGAGCTCGCGGTCGACGCGCTCGAGGTTCTCGGTCTCGGCTTCGAGGTGGCGCTGCACCGACGTCATCGAGTTGCCCGACAGCAGCCACTGGTACACGCCCTGCAGCGCGAGCTCGCGCGCGCGGCGGCGGGCCATCTTGCTGCTGGCGGCCGGGTTGTGGGGAGTGTCGCTCATCGCATTGCCTTCAGCAGGTTGGCCATCTCGACCGCGGCGCGGGCGCAGTCGCTGCCCTTTTCCTGCATGCGCGCGAGCGCCTGGTCGTCGTTTTCGGTGGTGAGCACGCCATTGGCGACCGGCACGCCGGTGTCGAGCGTGACGCGGGTGACGCCGGCGCCGATCTCGTTCGACACCAGCTCGAAGTGGTAGGTCTCGCCGCGGATCACGGCGCCCAGCGCGACGAGGGCGTCGAAGCGGCCGCTGCGCCCCATCGTCTGCAGCACGAGCGGGATCTCGAGCGCGCCGGGCACGGTGGCGATGCGGATGTCGCTGCGGGCGACGCCGAGCCGCAGCAGCTCGTCGGTGCAGGACGACAGCAGGCCCTCGCAGATGTCGAGGTTGAAGCGCGCCATGACGACACCGACGCGCAGGCCGGCGCCATCGAGGCTGGGTTCGAATTCGGCGATGCCGTCGTAGCGCGACAGGCGGCGGGTGGGTTCGGGCTGGGTGCGTTGCATGGGCAGGGTTTCTCAGTTCTTGTCGACGAAGCCGGTGATCTCGAGGCCGAAGCCGGCCATGCTCGGGATCTTGCGCGGGCTGGCGAGCAGGCGCATCTTGCCGACGTTGAGGGCGCGCAGGATCTGGGCGCCGACGCCGAACAGGCGCGCGTCCCATTTCGCCGGGCGGTCCTGGGTGCCGTCGAGGCTGGCGAGCAGCTCGCGGCCGGATTGCGGGCGGTACAGCAGCACGATCACGCCCGCCTCGGCGGCGGCGAGCGCGGCGAGCGAGGCGTTGACCGGGAAGCTGTGGCGGCCGCTGGCGGGGTCGAGGAAGTCCACCACCGAGATCGGCTCATGCACGCGCACGAGCGATTCGCGCTCGGGGCGGATGTCGCCGCGCGACAGGGCGAAGTGCACGTCGCCCGAGGTCTTGTCCTCGAAGGCAGACAGGCGGAAGCGGCCCTGCGGCGTGTCGACCTCCTTCTCGCTGACCTTCTCGATCAGGTGCTCGGTGGCGGCGCGGTACTCGATCAGGTCGCGGATCGCGCCGATCTTCAGGCCGTGCTCGCGCGCGAAGATCTCCAGGTCGGGCAGGCGGGCCATGGTCCCGTCGTCCTTCATCACCTCGCAGATCACCGCCGCCGGCGTCAGGCCGGCCATGCCGGCGAGGTCGCAGCCGGCCTCGGTGTGGCCGGCGCGCATCAGCACGCCACCGTCCTGGGCCTGCAGCGGGAAGATGTGGCCGGGCTGCACCAGGTCGCTCGGCTTGGCGTCGC
>JANJTU010000123.1 GCA_024710965.1 Thauera sp.
GGCGCCAGCGTCCGGAGCCCCCTCCGCCGCCCATTGCGGAGACGATGCCAAAGCCATATGCGCGACCCCCTCCGCGCCCCCCTCCGCGACCCACTCCGTAACCGCCTCGGAGCCCCACTCCACGCCCCCGTCCGCGCGCACCCGCCTGCGCCGCCTGCCTGACCGCGGCCACTACGACGCCGCCACCATCGCCGCCATCGTCGACGCCGCCCCGTTCTGCACCGTCGCCTTCCACTGGGATGGCGCGGTGCACGCGCTGCCGACCGCGCACTGGCGCGAGGGCGAACACCTCTACATCCACGGCGCGAAGGCCTCGCGCATGCTGAAGGCGCTGAGCGCGGGCGAGGCCTGCGTCACCGTCGCCCTGATCGACGGCCTCGTCTTCGCCCGCTCCGCCTTCCACCACTCGATGAACTACCGCTCGGTGGCGATCTACGGCCGCTTCGAGGCGGTCGAGGCGGCGGCGGAGAAGGAACGCAGCCTGCGCGCCTTCATCGAGCGCCTCGCCCCCGGGCGCTGGGACACGCTGCGCCCGGTCACGGCCAAGGAGCTCAACGCCACCACGGTGCTGCGTCTGCCGCTCGCCGAGGCCTCGGCCAAGCTGCGCAGCGGAGGGGCGAAGGACGACGCCGAGGACATGAGCTGGCCGGTGTGGGCCGGCGTGGTGCCGCTGCACACGCTGCGCGGCACACCGCAGACCGAGCCCGACAGCGTGCTGCGCAGCGCGCCCGCGGCGCTCGCGGGCACGTCCGAAGTGGCCGGCGCCGCGCTCGTCGCGGGCAACGCCGACGGCGCGCGCAGGTGATTAGGCCGGCCCCAATCAAATGCCCAACACCGTCATCCCGCGAAAGCGGGGATCCATCACGGCCGCTGTGGACTCCCACGCCCCGCTTCCGCGGCGACAAGCTTCGCGGGAATGGCCTGGTTGCTTGCCTGGCTAGTAAGCTCTACGCACGCCGGGCACCGCCGCCCGGCCGCTGGGAGGACGGCATGGACAACCCGGACACGATCCACCGCTTCTGGTTCGGCGCGGACACCGACCTGGGAGACGCGGCGGGCGATGCGGTGGGCGGCGACTGGGGCGCCGGCGACGCCGCGGTCATCGCGCGCCAGTCGGCGCTGTGGTGGGGCAAGCGCGCGGCGGTCGACGCCGAGATCGGCCGCCGCTTCGCGCCGCTGGTCGAGCGCGCCGCCACCGGCGCCCTCGACGACTGGCTCGCCACGCCGCGCGGGCGCCTGGCGCTGATCCTGCTTACCGACCAGTTCCCGCGCAACATCTGGCGCGGCAGCGCGCGCGCCTTCGCCTGCGATGCGCTCGCGCTGCGCTGGAGCCGGGACGCGATCGCCGCCGGCATCGACCGCGCCTGCCGCCCGCTCGAGCGCGTCTTCCTCTACCTGCCGCTGGAGCACGCCGAGGAGCGCACCGCCCAGGCCGAGGCGGTGCGCCTGTTCGCCGCGCTCGCCGAGGAGGTGGCGCCGGCGCTGCGGCCGCACTTCGCCGGCTACCTCGACTACGCCCGCCGCCACCAGGCCGTCATCGCGCGCTTCGGCCGCTTCCCGCACCGCAACGCGCTGCTCGGCCGCGCCTCCACCGCCGCCGAAGCCGAATTCCTGCGCCAGCCGGGCTCGTCGTTCTGAGCCGCGCGCCTCCCCGCCGCGGCGGGCGATGGGCGGTCCGCCCCCGCATGAGGCGACACTGGCGGCGCGGGCGGCCCGCATGAGGCCCGCCCCGCAGCACCCCACAGCGGCCCGCCGAGACCGGCCCCGGCCTGCGCGCCGCTAGTACAATGGCCTCATCGACCCCGCCGTGAGGAGCCGCCGATGGCCATCGATCGATTCCCGCCTTGCTGGCGGACGTTGTGCGCCGCGCTCGGCCTGCTGTTCGTCTTCACCCTCGGTGGCTGCGCCAGCCTGGCGGGCCGTGAGCCGCTGCGGATCAACGTCGTCGGCATCGAGCCGCTGCCGGGCGAGGGCATGGAGATCCGCTTCACCGTCAAGCTGAGGGTGCAGAACCCGAACGAGCGCGCCATCGACTATGACGGCGTCGCGCTCGAGCTGGACGTGAACGGCCAGCCCTTCGCCGCCGGCGTCAGCGACCAGCGCGGCAGCGTGCCGCGCTTCGGCGAGGCGGTGCTGAGCGTGCCGGTGTCGGTGTCGGCCACCGCCGCGCTGCGCCAGGCGCTGGGCCTGATCGGCGGCGCGCCGCTCGAGCGCGTGCCTTACGAGCTGCGCGGCAAGCTCGCCGGCGGCCTGATCGGCAGCATGCGCTTCGCCGACGCCGGCACGCTGAGCCTGCCCGCAGCGGCCGCGCGCCCGCGCTGAGCCGCGCTGCCGCAAGCCAACAACGACACGCCGCCCCAAGGAAGACCCATGCCCCCCGCCCCGACTGCCGCGCCGACCACCGCCCCCACCCCCTTCTTCGCCCCCGCCCGCTTCGACGACCCCGCCGCGGCGCTCGCGCGCGTGCGCGAGATCTACGCCGCCAGCACCGCCCACCTGCGCGACGCGCTGCAGCGCTACGTCTCCGGCGAGGACGTCGGCCGCCACGTGCGCGCCTGCTACCCGCTCGTGCGCGTGCGCACCGAGACCGTGGCGCGCGCCGATTCGCGCCTGTCCTACGGCTTCGTCGCCGGGCCGGGCGTGTTCGAGACCACGCTGACGCGGCCCGACCTGTTCGCCGACTACTACCTCGAGCAGTTCGAGCTGCTGATCCGCAACCACCAGGTGGCGCTGGAAGTGGGCAGCAGCACGCAGCCGATCCCGGTGCATTTCTCGCTGGCCGAGAACGACCACCTCGAAGGCCAGCTCGACCCCGGCCGCCGCCTGCTGCTGCGCGACCGCTTCGACCTGCCCGACCTCGGCGCCATGGACGACGGCATCGCCAACGGCACCTTCGAGCCCGGCCCGGGCGAGCCGCACCCGCTGGCGCTGTTCACCGCGCCGCGCGTCGACTACTCGCTGCACCGGCTGCGCCACTACACCGGCACTCTGCCCGAGCACTTCCAGAACTTCATCCTGTTCACCAACTACCAGTTCTACATCGACGAGTTCATCAAGCTCGGCCGCGAGCTGATGGCCGACCCCGCCGCCGCGCACGGCTACGAGGCCTTCGTCGAGCCCGGCAACGTCGTCACCCGCCCGCCCGGGGCGACGCCGGCGCCGGGCGACGCCCTCGGCGCGGCGCCGCCGCGCCTGCCGCAGATGCCTGCCTACCACCTCGTGCGCGGCGACCGCGGCGGCATCACGATGGTGAACATCGGTGTCGGCCCGGCCAACGCGAAGACCATCACCGACCACATCGCGGTGCTCCGACCCCATGCCTGGATCATGCTCGGCCACTGCGCCGGGCTGCGCAACAGCCAGCAGCTCGGCGACTACGTGCTCGCCCACGGCTACGTGCGCGAGGACCACGTGCTCGACGAGGAGCTGCCGCTGTGGGTGCCGATCCCGCCGCTGGCCGAGGTGCAGCTCGCGCTCGAGGCGGCGGTGGCGGAGATCACCCAGCTCTCCGGCTACGAGCTCAAGCGCCTGATGCGCACCGGCACGGTGGCGAGCACCGACAACCGCAACTGGGAGCTGCTGCCCTCGCACGGCATGGCGAGCAGCCCCGAGCGCCGCTTCAGCCAGAGCCGGGCGGTGGCGCTGGACATGGAGTCGGCCACCATCGCCGCCAACGGCTTCCGCTTCCGCGTGCCCTACGGCACCCTGCTGTGCGTCAGCGACAAGCCGCTGCACGGCGAGATCAAGCTGCCGGGGATGGCGAACCAGTTCTACCGCGAACGCGTGGACCAGCACCTGCGCATCGGCATCCAGGCGCTCGAGCGCCTGCGCGAGCAGGGCGTCGACCGCCTGCACAGCCGGAAGCTGCGCAGCTTCGCCGAGGTCGCCTTCCAGTAGGATGACCCGGCCCCGCGCCATCCGCACCGGGGAGCGGGGCGCTCGGGTCTGTGCTCCCGCCCGCTTCGCGCTTGCCCCCGAGGGACGGCGTAACGCCCTGCGGCGGCCCGGCGACGCTTGGCTCAGAAGCGCGCGCGAAAATGCCACTCGCCGGGGGCGATGTCGTTCGTCACCGCGCGCCGGGTGGCCTCGTCGACGCGCGCATCGTCGATGTCGTACAGCCCGCACAGGCGCAGCGCGCGGCGCACATCGATCGCAGTGCCGAGGTATTCGTAGACGACGCGGGCGCAGCAGGGCATGCGCTCGCCGCTGCCGGACACCCCGAGCTTGAGCCCGGTGAGGCGGGTGACGCGGTTCTTGAACGACGGGAACAGGATCGTCTGCGTCATCTCCAGCCCGGTCAGGGTCTCGTAGTCGGCGAGGAAGATGCGGTCGGTGAGGAAGTGCGCGAGGCCCAGGTACTTGCCGTGGTAGGCCTTCTCCTGCGGGTGCTCGATCAGGCGCTCGGTGCGCTGGTAGTAGACGCGGCCCTCGCGCCGCTCGAGGCACACCAGGGTGCGCAGCAGCCGGCCCGGGCAGGCCATCGACAGGTAGGTCTCGAAGTAGTAGCCGAGGTACTTGTCCAGCCCGGCGCTGCCGATCTCCTTCAGGTGCTCGAGGTGGGCCGCCTCCGGCGCGGCCGTTGCCTGGCGTGCAACCGGTCGCGGCCGCACCTGCACCAGGCGCTCGAACTGGGCGCTCGGCAGCAGGATCTCGTGCTCGTCGACGCCGAAGAACTCGCAGAAGCGGCGCAGCGTATGCGCCGAGGGCCGGTAGCGCCCGCTCAGGTAGCGGTTGAACTGCGGCCGGTTGATGTCGAGGCGGCGGCAGACCTCGGCGATCGAGCGGTAGTAGCTGCACAGCAGGCGCAGGTTGCGGGCGAAATCCTCGTGCATCGCGGCCTCCTTGCCGGCGGGTGGGGACGGCAGCCGCGGCCGGCGCCGACTGCATCTGGCGCAGTATGGCGCAGTTTGCGCGCCATAGCGCGACGCTCCGATCCAGCCCGGCAAATTTACCTGCCCTTTCCGGCTTGCTGAAATGGTCCCGCCTTCCGGCAGCAAAACGACAACAGCGGCCCCGGCCGCGCAAGGAGACCATCATGCATTCCCCCGTCTTCCCCTCGTCCGTTCCCGCCGGCCTGCGCCGGCTGCCGGCCGCCCCCCGTCGCGGAGGGCCGCGCCATGCTTGAGCTGCTCAACGACCTCCTCTGGAGCAAGGTGCTGATCGTCGTCCTGATCGGCCTCGGCCTGTGGTTCACGATCGGCTCGCGCTTCGTCCAGTTCCGCTACTTCGGCCGCATGTTCCGCATCCTCGGCGCCAACCAGGCCTTCGCCCGCGACCAGCACGGCCACCTCTCCTCCTTCCAGGCGCTGATGCTGTCGGTCGCCGGCCGCGTCGGCGGCGGCAACATCGCCGGCGTCGCGGTGGCGATCACCCTCGGCGGCCCGGGCGCGGTGTTCTGGATGTGGGTGGTGGGCCTGATCGGCATGGCCACCAGCTATTTCGAATGCACCCTGGCGCAGGCCTACAAGAAGGCCGAACCCGACGGCACCTACCGCGGCGGCCCGGCGCACTACATCGCCCGCGGCATGGGTCCGCAGTGGAAGTGGCTGGCGGCCGTCTATTCGGTGCTGCTGCTGCTGACCTTCGGCTTCGGCTTCAGCGCGCTGCAGTCCTACTCGGTGGCGACCTCCTTCAACGACGCCTTCGGCATCCCGGTGCTCGCCACCGGCATCGGCCTCGCGCTCGTCGTCGGCGCGATCGTGTTCGGCGGCGTCAAGCGCATCGCCAAGGCCTCGGAAGTGCTGGTGCCGGTGATGGCGGTCGGCTATATCGCCATCGCGCTGGTGGTCGTGGCGCTCAACATCGGTGAGCTGCCGGGCGTGCTCGCACTGATCGTCAACAGCGCCTTCGGCCTCGAGCCGGCGATCGGCGGCGGCATCGGCGCGGCGATCCTGATGGGGGTCAAGCGCGGCCTGTTCTCCAACGAGGCCGGCCTGGGCAGCGCGCCCAACGTCGCCGCCGTGGCCTACGTGCCGCACCCGGCGAGCCAGGGCATCGTGCAGGCCTTCTCGGTGTTCATCGACACCCTGATCGTGTGCTCCTGCACCGCCTTCATCGTCCTGCTCGGCGACGTGTACCAGCCCGGCGCGGCCACCGAGATCGGCGGCGTGGCGCTGACCCAGGCCTCGCTCGCCGGCCACGTCGGCGAATGGGGGCGGATCTTCGTCAGCATCGCGCTGATGCTGTTCGGCTTCACCACGATCATCTACAACTACTACCTGGGCGAGAACAGCCTGAGCTACTTCAGCGACAACAACCCGCTGCTGGTCGGCGCCTACCGCGTGCTCGTGGTGCTGCTGTGCGGCTGGGGCGCGACCACCGACCTCGGCACCGTGTTCGCCTTCGCCGACGTGACCATGGGCTTCCTCGCCCTGGCCAACCTGTTCGCGCTGGCGATGCTGTTCAAGCCGGGGCTGCGCATCATGCGTGACTACGACCGCCAGATCGCCGACGGCGTCGAGGAGCCGGTGTTCGACGCCGCGCGCTTCGCCGACCTCGACCTCGACCCGGCGGCCTGGGTGCTCGAGCCGGCCGACGCCGAAGTCGCGCGTGCCGCACGCCCCGCCCCCAGGACCGCCTGATGCGCGCCCGCGTCCTCGTCCTCCACACCGGCGGCACCATCGGCATGGCCGCCGCGGCCGACGGCCTGCGCCCGATGGCAGGCTTCGGCGCGGTGCTGGAGCAGCACCTCGCGGCGCAGGCGGCGGCCCTGCCCGCGCTCGACATCGTCGAGCTCGACCAGCTGATCGACAGCGCCAACCTGCGCCCGGCGCACTGGCGCACGATCGCCGAGGCCCTGCTCGCGCGCTGGGAGCGCCATGACGGCTTCGTCGTGCTGCACGGCACCGACACCATGGCGTGGACCGCCTCGGCGCTGTCCTTCATGCTGCGCGGGACGGACAAGCCGGTGATCCTGACCGGCGCGCAGATCCCGCTGCTGGCGCCGCGCAGCGACGCGCCGGCGAACCTGCATGGCGCGCTGGCGCTCGCCACCGGCACGCCGGTGCGCGAGGTCGGCGTCTATTTCCACCACCGCCTGCTGCGCGGCAACCGCAGCAGCAAGCTCAAGAGCACCGCCTTCGACGCCTTCGACTCGCCCAACTACCCGCCGCTGGCCGAGCTCGGCATCGAGCTCGCGCTGCACCGCGAGCGCCTGCTGCCGGCTGCGGCACGCGACTTCATCGTGCCCGCCTTCGATGCCGACGCGGTCGCGGTGCTGACCATGCACCCGGGCCTCTCCAGCCACGTCGCCGCCGCCGTCGCCGACACCCCGGCGCTGCGCGGCCTGGTGCTGCGCAGCTATGGCGCGGGCAACGTCGCGGACGCCGAACCCGCGCTGATGGCGGCGCTGGCGCGCGCGGTGGCACGCGGCGTCGTCGTCGTCAATGTCACGCAATGCACGTACGGCGGCGTGCGCCAGGGCGCCTACGCCACCGGCGCCGCCCTGAGCCGGATCGGCGTCGTGGCCGCCGGCGACATGACGCTCGAGGCCGCTTTCGCCAAGCTGCACGTGCTCCTCGCGCGCCACGCCGACCCGGCGACGGTGCGCGCGCAGTTCGCGCAGCCGCTGTGCGGCGAGCTGAGCTGAGGCCTCAGCGGCCCGCGGCACCACGTAGCACCACCCGGCACCGCGCGGACCGCGCTCACGGCGTCGGCCGGCAGCTCGTCATGCCGCGCGCGAACAGGCAGACGCGGTTGCGGCCCGCGTGCTTGGCGGCATAGAGCGCCTTGTCCGCGCCGCTGACGAGTTCGTCGGCGGTGCGCATATGCGCCTCGCGGCTGGCGACGCCGATGCTGATCGTGATGTGCACCTCGGCGTCGCCGAGCCGGATGCCGAGCGCCGCCACCATGTGCCGCAGGCGCTCGGCCGCGAGGAGCGCCATCTGCGGGTCGGCGTCGTGGCAGACGAGGAGGAACTCCTCGCCCCCCATGCGGCTGACGCGGTCATGGCGACGGGCAGCGGCCTGGATGGCCTGGGCGACCTCGCGCAGCACGAGATCGCCGACCGCATGGCCGTGGCAGTCGTTCACCGCCTTGAAGTGGTCGACGTCGATCATCAGCGCCGCCACCGCCTGGCCGGTGCGCTGTGCGGCACTCCAGGCCCTGCCCAGCGCATCCAGGCCGGCGCGCCGGTTCGGCAGGCCGGTGAGCAGGTCGGTCATCGCCGCATGCTCGAGCCGGCGGTTGCTGATCGCCAGTTCCGCCGCGAACTGCTTGAGCTGGGACCGATCCTGCTCCCACATGCCGAGCAGCTTGACGTAGTGCAGCGCGGCGCGCATGCGGGCGTTGAGGGCGCGGTTGTTGACCGGCTTGGTGATGTAGTCGTCCACACCGGCCTCGAAGGCCTCGACGATCTTGTCCTCGGTCTCGACCCCGGTCAGCATGATGACGTACATCGACTGCCCCCAGTCGGTCGCACGCAGGGCGCGACAGAACTCCATGCCGTCCATCACCGGCATCAGCCAGTCGCAGATGACGATCTGCGGCATCACCTCGAGCGCGAGGGCAAGCGCGTCGCGGCCATTGCCGGCGGAGACGACGGTGCAGCCGAGCTGGTTGCGCAGCGCCGCCTCGGTCATCAGGCGGGTGGTCGGTTCGTCCTCCACCAGCAGCACGCGCGTGCCGGGCGTGCGCGGCGGCGGCTCGGGGCGCGGCGCAGGGGCTCGGGTCATGCGCTCGAACGAGGGTAGCGACGCCGAGGGAATCCTGAGCAGGCTACCCCACGCCTGCCACTGGGTGACGGCGTGGTCGAAGAGCTGGCCGAAGGCGTCGGCGTCGAGCCCGATCTTGCCGCCAAGGCGCATGAGCTCGGCAATGTTGCCGTGCCGGTCCGCCTCCGGCATCAGACCGAGATCGGCCATGCGCCGCGCGAGGAAGAAGATGTGCGCGAGCTTGTATGGGCGCGAGCCTTCGACGAAGCCCGAGCGCTCGGGCATTTCGTGGTAATACACCGGCTCGGCGAGCGCCTTGGGGATGCCGCAGTCGGCCAGGATCGCGGCGGTGAATTCGTGGTGATCCGCCTCCAGACGCTCGCGCTCGAGCGCGAGCAGGGCCTCGCCAGCGGCCCCTTCGGCCATCACCGCGGCGTACTCGGCCGGATAGGCGGTGGCCATCGCCAGTTGGCCGACCTGCGCCAGCAGACCGCAGACGAAGAGGTCGTCCGGAATGCCGACGCGCACCACGCCGCCCAGCGCCTGGCTGGCGACCGCCATCAGCAGCGAACGCGACCAGAAGCGCGTGTAGTCGAAGCCGGCGCACGGCCCCTGCGCGTACTCGTCCACCAGCGCGAAGCCCATCACCACGTGGCGGACGGAAGTGAAGCCCAGGCGCAGCACCGCGTCGTGGATCGAGACCACGGCACGGCCGCCATGCGCCGCGGCGTTGGCCAGGTGCAGCAGGCGCCCCGCCAGCGCGGGATCGGTCTGCACCACCCGCACCACCTCCTCAAGCGTGGCGTCCTCCCGCCGGCTGATGTCCAGGATGGCCAGCGCCACGCCCTTCGGGCTGGGCAGCCGGCCGCTGATTCGGAGTTGCTCGAGCCTGTTCAAGGTTTCGCTCTCGGTTCAAGGGCAGGGATGGCGTCATGGTCGTCCGCGCGCGCCTGCCTTGCGAGCTCATCGGCGAGATCAGGCCGTGGCGCGGGTGGCGCCAGCAGGCGTGGCGGGTGGCAATCGATGGACCGATCGTCCAGATCGAGCTCGAACAGCACAAGGGGGCGCAAGCAGCCTTCCAGACAGCATAGGGTTGACTGCGGCTGTCTCATGCCGTTTCCTCGAGCACGGCGCGGATCTCGTCCGCGGCGCGCTCGTACTCGCGCCGCGCCGCGGCATAGAGCTCGCGCGCCTCGTCCAGCCTGGCCTCGCGACCGCGCGCCTCCAGCTGCCGGAACAGGCCCGACAGGGTGTCGGCGCCGACATTGGCCGAGCTCGATTTCAGCGAATGGGCGGCGCGGCGCACAGCGTCGGCGTCGCTCGCGGCGATGGCGTGCTCGATCTGGCCGAGCGGGGCCGCCGAGCTCTCGAGGTAGATCTGCAGGATCTGCCGCGCCAGGCCCATGCCGCCTGCCGGATCCAGCTCGCGCAACTGCTCGAGCGCCTTGCGGTTGATCGCGGCGGGGAGCGCGGCCGCGACCGCGACCGGCGCGTGGGCATGGCGGGCCTCGGGACGCGTGCCCGGCTGCAGCCAGCGCCGCAGCACCTCCTCGAGCTGCCGCTGGGTATAGGGCTTGGCGAGATAGTCGTCCATGCCGGCGGCCAGGCAGTGCTGGCGATCGCCCTCGAGCGCGTTCGCGGTCAGGGCCACGATCGGCAGTCTACGGGCGCCGCCGGCCTCGCGCGCGCGCACGGCGGCGGTGGCCTGGTAACCATCCATGAGCGGCATCTGGCAGTCCATCAGCACGAGGTCGTAGTCGTGCCGTGCACACAGGGCGAGCGCTTCCTCGCCGTTGCCGGCGACATCGACGGCGAGCCCGATCCGGGCCAGCATCGCCGTCGCCACCACCTGGTTGACCGGGTGGTCCTCGGCCAGCAGCACCCGGCCCGGCGACGCCGCACGCGGTGTCGCCGGAGCCGCGGGCCCCGCCGCCACCGGCACAGCGGGCGCGGTCTCCGCGGTGCTGTCGAGCAGCACACTGGACAGCCTGTCGTGCAGCTCGGACTGGCGTACCGGCTTGTTCACACAGTGCAGGATCCCGGCCTGCCTTCGCATCGGCGCATCGCCGCTCTCGAGAGCCGAGGTCAGCATCACCATGCGGGTGGCCTGCAGCTCGGTGCGTGCCGTGATCGCACGCGCCAGCTGCAGCCCGTCCATGCGCGGCATGTGCATGTCGAGGATCGCCAGCTGCACCGGATCGCCCGCGCGCACCGCGTCGGCGAGTTCGAGCAGGGCCTGTTCGCCGCTGTCGGCGCAGCTCACCCGCATCTGCCAGCCGGCGAGCTGGGTGTGGAGGATCTCGCGGTTGCTCGCGTTGTCGTCGACGACCAGCACGCGCACGCCAGCGAGCAGCGTCGTGTCCACCGGGCCGGCCGCGACGCCGCTCGCCCTGGGCAGCTCGAGCGCGATGCGGAAGCGGGCGCCCTGGCCGGGGGTGCTGTCGACCTCGATGCGGCCGCCCATCAGCTCGACCAGTTGCCGGCAGATCGCCAGGCCCAGCCCGGTGCCGCCGAATTCGCGCGTGGTGGAGCCGTCGGCCTGGGAAAAATGCTCGAAGATCCGGCGCTGCGCCGCGGCCGCGATGCCGATGCCGGTGTCCTCGACGCTGAGCTGCAGGTGAACTGTGTCCGCCGTTTCGCCGAGCACGCGGGTGCGCACGACAACTTCGCCGGCGGCGGTGAACTTGATCGCGTTGTTGAGCAGGTTGGCCAGCACCTGGCTCAGGCGGAAGGGGTCGCCGCGCAGCCGCAGCGGCCGGTCGGGGGGCGGCCGCTGCGCCGCGAGTTCGAGCCCCTTGGTCGCGGCCGGCTGCACGAACATCGCCAGCGTCTCCTCCACCAGCTCGCCGAGGTCGAAGTCCACCACTTCGAGTTCCAGCCGCCCGGCCTCGATCTTGGAGAAGTCGAGGATGTCGTTGATGATGCCCAGCAGATGGCGGCCGGACGACATCACCGACTCGGCATAGTGGCGCTGGGTGGTGTCGAGGCGGGTGCCGAGGATGAGCTCGGTCATGCCCAGGACGCCGTTCATCGGCGTGCGGATCTCGTGGCTCATGGTCGCGAGGAACTCGCTCTTGGCCTTGCTCGCGGCCTCGGCCTGCTCCTTCGCGATGCGCAGCTCGGCGGTGCGCACGTCCACCATCTCCTCCAGGTGCTCGCGGTGCTGGCGCAGGCTGGCGTCGCGCGACTGGATCTGGCAGAGCATGTCGTTGAAGCTGTCGACGAGGATGCCGATCTCGTCGTGGCTGGTCTGGTCGATGCGCAGGTCGTAGCGCTGGGTGTCGGCGACGCGGCGGGCGGTGTCGGCCAGCGCGAGGATCGGCTGGCTGATGCGCCGCTGCAGGCGCAGCGCCACGAACACCGCGAGCAGGAACAGCGCGAGGCTGGCGGCGAGCGCGGTCAGCAGGTCGCGCCGGATGTCGGCCCACATCGCACCCAGATCGACCACCATCGACAGCGTGCCCAGGCGTTCCGCGCCGCCACCCGCGGCCAGCAGCGGCCAGTCGAGGCGCAGGCGGGTGGCGTCAAAAGGCATCGGCGCGTCGACCGGCTGGGGCGCGAGGCGGTCGAAGATGGCCGCGGGCGCGTCCTCGGGATAGACGGCGAAAGCTTCGCCGCCGGGCAGCACGATGCGCGAGGCCAGCACCTCGGGGCGCTCGCGCAGGCTGGACAGGGTGACGACGGCGGCCTTGCTGTCGCCGAACACCAGCGCCGATTCCGCATTCGCGCCCAGCACGCGGGCCAGGCCGTGCAGCTGCGTCATCATGCCGGCCTGCTGGCGCAGCACGCCGGTGACGGTGAACACCAGCAGCGCCAGCACCAGCACGAGCAGGGCCATGCCCGCCAGCATCAGCAACAGTCGCCGCCTGAGGGAGGAGCGCGCCCGGATCGCCTTCATGGTTGTCTCACCGTCCGCGCCAGCTTGAGCAGGTTCGACGACAGCGCGAGGCCGTTGCGCCGCGCCGCGCCGAGGTTGATGTCGAAACGCACGCGATCGTTCTCGGTGACGAGGCCGATGATGCCACCGGCGTCGAGAAAGCGGCCCGAGCCGTTCACCGTCAGCACCGGCACGCCGGCGAGCGGCTGCAGGATGCGCTCGAAATGCTCGGCCTCGCTCTCGCCCACCACCAGCAGGTGGCATGACGCGAGGTCGTCTTCGCGCGCCGCCGCGCGCACCCGCAGGCTGCGCTCGCCAACGCTCTTGCCGTCGAGCGCTGCGAGCGCGGCGAAGAGCGCGTCGCGGCGGCCGAGCAGGCACAGGCGGAAGGCCTCGCCCGCGGCGCCGCCGGCGTCGGCGGGCCATTCGACGTAGCGGGCGAAGTTGAAGACGAAGGCCGCCTTCAGCTCCGCCTCGCTCGTCTGCGCGACGGCCACCCCCGCCCCGCCGAGCAGTGCCAGCGCGAGGACGAAGCCGCGCCACCGGCACCGGCCCGGCGCGCCCCGGCGCGGCCTCGAGGTGGCCCGGATCCGCATCAGAAGCGGTAGCCGAGCATGAGGCGGACACTGCGGCCATCCTGCTCGAGCGCGTTCTGCCAGTTGATCGCCGCCGCCGGGTGGCTGAAGCGGCGGTCGAACAGGTTGTAGAGGCCGAGCGAGACCTCGAGGCCGTCGGCCCAGGCGTCGGCAATGAAGTGCAGGTTGGACAGCCAGTAGCCCGTCAGCGCGGTGCCGTCGAGGCTGCGCCGCGCACTCGAATACTGCAGCTCGTAGCCCATGCGCACCGCCGTCGCCGCCAGCGGCGCCGAGACGTTGAGCTTGCCCAGCCAGCGCGGCGAGTTGATCGGCCGCGCACCGCTCGCATACGCCGCATCCTGGTGCGACAGGCTGCCGCGCAGGCGGCCGCCGCCGGCCCAGGTCTTGTCCGCGGAGAGCTCGACGCCGCGCGCCCTCACGTCCTCACCCGACTGATACTGCGACAGGCCGCTCGCCGCGTCGGTACCCAGCGTCACCAGCCCGCTCATGTCCCAGCGGTAGATCGAGCCGCGCAGGCGCAGGTCCGGTCCGACGCGGTGATCGACGACGAGCTCGAGGGTGTCGACCGTTTCCCGGTCGAGATCGGGATTGGCGACCTGGCTCTGGCCGTCGTCCTCGAAATCACGCTCGTAGGCGTTGGGCACGCGGTGGGCGCGGCCGTACAGGGTCTTCAGCGTGGTGGCGGGCGTCGCGCGCCACACCAGGCCGGCGCGCGGGCTCCAGGCGTGGCCGGCGACGCTGCTGTGGTCCAGCCGCAGGCCCAGGATCGCGGTCAGCGCCGGCGCCAGCAGCCACTCGTCCTGCGCGTACACGCCGGCGCGCCGGCTCGCGCCGCGAATCACGATGTCGTTGGCCGGATCGAGCAGGTCCTCGTTGGTCTGATCGTGGCGGCTGTTGTCCTGGTACTCGGTGCCGAGCATGAGCGTGTGGCCGGCCCAGGCGGTGGACACCAGGCGCAGCTCGCCGCCCTGCCAGTCGCCGGAGCCGGTCGAGCGGAACGGCGTCTCGTAGTTGAACCGGCCGCTGTAGCGGCTGCGGCCGAGGAACAGCCGGCCCGACAGCTGCAGCGTATCGGCCGCGAAGCGATCCTGGTACTGCAGCTGGGCATGCAGGTAGCGGTCGCGCTGGTACTGCCCGCCGACCAGCGGCTGGGCAAAGTAGGACGCGGTGGGGTCGTCCTTGCGCCGATCGCCATGGGCAAAGTCGACCGACCACGGGCCCCGGCCGAGCTGGGCGTAGAACTCCTCGTCGCGCTCGCCGTCCATGCCGCGTGCCAGGCCGCGCTCGTCCGCCAGCGCGGGGAAGTCGGCGGCGGCCCCGGGGTAGTCGAAGACGCGGTCCTCGCCGCGGGCCCTCAGGGCGGATGCCGACAGCAGCAGCTCGACACCGTTGTCCAGGGTCCCGCCCCAGGTCGCGCGTCCCTGGCGGGCCGCCTGCGGCCCCTGGTAGGCGAGCGCCAGTTCGGTGGCGTTGACCGCCGCGCCGCGGCGGGTGACGACGTTGATGACCCCGAACAGCGCGTTCTGGCCATATACCGCGCCCCCCGGGCCGGGGATGAACTCGATGCGCTCGATCAGGGCCAGATCGAGCGGCAGGGCGCGACCCAGCGTGGCCAGGTCGTAGACCACGTCGTTCCAGCGATTGCCATTGACGGCGAGCAGGACGCGGGTATTGAAGTCGCCCGGCAGGCCGAAGCCGCGCGTGCCGAGATAGGTGTACTGGCGGTCGTAGGTGGTATGCACACCGGGCAGGCTGGCGAGCGCCTCGGCGAGCGTGCGCCAGCCGAAAGCCTTGATTTCGCGGCGGGTGATGACGCTCGCCGCGGCGGCGACCGTATCCTGCTTCTGCTCGTACTTGGACACCCCGGTGATGGGGATCTCCATCAGGCTCTCGAGGCTCAGCGCGGTCAGGTCCACCCTGGCCCAGAGCGGCGGCGGCGACGCCGCCATCAACAACAGACCCAGCAGGAGAAGACGACGCCTGGGCACGATCATTCAGGAACCTCATGGCCCGGCTTCGACGACCGGGTGCTCGATTTGGGGCAGTGCGGCGCGGGCCCGCCCATCCCCGGACGGGACGGCGGATCTGCGCCCTGCAGCCCGGCGAGTGTGCCCGACAAGGATGGCGCGCTCAAGCAACAAATCCACGATTCATAGGCGTTCGGGCTAGCCAGCGTGGTCGCGGCGCAACCGGCCCGCCGCGCGCCCGCGCAGCCCGAGCGCGCGCCTGCGCGGGCCGCGCCGCGCTCACGTAGAATGAGCGCCCCAGGCCCTGCGCGAACCATCCCGCGAGCCGGGCGCGACGGCGCCGTCCCCGGACGGCCCGCGGCGCGGCAGCCCGGCGCCGCGGCCGGCACCGCATCCCGCGCCCGCCGCCGCTTCCTATGGCAGACACTTCCCTGCGCGTGCTGTCGGTGATCCCGCCGATGACGCAGCTCAACACCCCCTACCCCTCGACCGCCTACCTGACCGGCTTCCTGCGCGCGCGCGGCATCGACGCGGTGCAGGAGGACCTCGCCCTCGCGCTCGTGCTGCAGTTGCTGTCGCCGCGCGGGCTGGAGGCCGTGCGTGCGTGCGCCGAGGCGCTGCCGAAGAAGCAGCGCACGCCGCTGGTGCAGGGCTTCATCGAGCACTTCGCCCGCTACCGGACGACGATCGGGCCGACGGTGGCCTTCCTGCAGGGGCGCGACCCGACCGTCGCGCACCGCATCGCGAGCCGCGCCTTCCTGCCCGAAGGGCCGCGCTTCGATGCGCTCGACGCCTACGTCGACCCGGCCGACCCGGAAGGCGGCGACCCGCTCGGCTGGGCCTTCGGTGCGCTCGGCCTGCAGGACCGCGCCCGCCACCTGGCGACGCTGTACCTGAACGACCTCGCCGACGTGCTGCGCGATGCGGTCGATGCACGCTTCGAGTTCGTGCGCTACGCCGAGTCGCTGGCGCAGAGCCAGCCCAGCTTCGAGCCGCTGGCGCAGGCGCTCGCTGCGCCGCCGACCCTGGTCGACACGACCCTGCGCGAGCTGACCCTCGCCGCCCTCGAGCGCCACGCGCCGCAACTCGTGCTCGTGTCCGTGCCCTTCCCCGGCGCGGTGTATGGCGCCTTTCGCATCGCCCAGGCGATCAAGGCGCAGCGCCCCGAGCTCGTCACCGTGCTCGGCGGCGGCTTCGTCAACACCGAGCTGCGCGAACTGGCCGAGCCGCGCGTGTTCGACTACTTCGACTACGTCACCCTCGACGACGGCGAGCGCCCGCTGCTGGCCCTGCTCGAACACCTGCAGGGCGGGCGCGGGCGCTCGCGCCTGGTGCGGACCTTCGTGCGCGAGGCCGACGGCGCGGTGCGCTACATCAACCTCGCCGAGCCCGACGTGCCCTTCGCCGAGGTCGGCACGCCGACCTGGGACGGCCTGCCGCTCGACGGCTACCTGTCGGTGCTCGACATGCTCAACCCGATGCACCGGCTGTGGTCGGACGGGCGCTGGAACAAGCTCACCGTGGCGCACGGCTGCTACTGGAAGAAGTGCAGCTTCTGCGACATCAGCCTCGACTACATCTCGCGCTACGACGGCGCCGCCGCCAGCGTGCTCGTCGATCGCATCGAGGCCATCATCGCCGAGACCGGCCAGACCGGCTTTCACCTCGTCGACGAGGCCGCGCCGCCGAAGGCGCTGAAGGCGCTCGCCGAAGAGCTGCTGCGGCGCGGCGTGGCCATCTCGTGGTGGGGCAACATCCGCTTCGAGAAGTCCTTCACCCCCGAGGTCTGCCGCCTGCTCGCCGACAGCGGCTGCATCGCCGTCTCGGGCGGCCTCGAAGTGGCCTCCGACCGCCTGCTGAAGCTGATGAAGAAGGGCGTCTCGGTCGACCAGGTGGCGCGCGTCACCCACGCCTTCACCGAGGCCGGCGTGCTGGTGCACGCCTACCTGATGTACGGCTTTCCGACGCAGACGGTGCACGACACCGTGGACGCGCTCGAATACGTGCGCCAGCTGTTCGAGGCCGGCTGCATCCAGTCCGGCTTCTTCCACCGCTTCGCCTGCACCGTGCATTCGCCGGTCGGGCGCCATCCGGAGGAATACGGCGTCAGCCTCGTGCCGCTGCCGCCGACCACCTTCGCGCGCAACGACGTCGGCTTCATCGACCCCACCGGCGTCGACCACGACAGCCTCGGGGCGGCGCTGAACAAGGCGCTCTACAACTACATGCATGGCATCGGGCTGGAGGCCGACGTGCGCAGCTGGTTCGGCGGGCGCGTGCCGCGGCCGCGGGTGGCGAAGCATTTCATCGCGCGCGCACTGCAGGCCTAGCCGGCGGTCGCGGCCGCTTCGCATCAGGAGGGCTGGAGCGCGCCCACGCCGCCAGGCTGATGCGCGTCGGCACTGGCGTCGAGCAGCCCGGCGAACTGCTCCGCCGCCAGCGGGCGGGCGAAGAGATAGCCCTGGAAGCTGTCGCAGCCGGCGTCGACGAGGAAGTGACGCTGCGCCTCGGTCTCGATGCCCTCGGCGAGCACCTGCAGGCCGAGGTTGTGGCCGAGCGCGATCACGGTGCGGCTGATCGCGCAGTCACTCGCGCTGTCGGGCAGGTCGCGGACGAAGCCGCGATCGAGCTTCAGGCGGTCGAGCGGAAAGCTCTTCAGGTAGGCGAGCGAGGAATAGCCAGTGCCGAAGTCGTCGAGCGCGATCTTGACCCCCATCGCGCGCAGCCGGCTCATGATCCGGATCGCGGCGGGCGGATCGCTCACCAGCGAGCCTTCGGTGATCTCGAGCTCGAGCAGGTGGGGCGCGAGGCCGCTGGCCTCGAGCGCGTGCTGCACGGTGGCGTGCAGCTCCTCGCTCAGGAACTGGCGCGCCGACAGGTTGACCGCGATCTGCAGCGCGCGGCCGCCGCCCTGCCAGCGCGCCGCCTGGCGGCAGGCCTCGTGCAGCACCCAGTCGCCGATCGGCACGATGATGCCGGTCGCCTCGGCAATCGGGATGAACTGCACCGGCGACACCGCGCCCAGCTCGGCGGTGCGCCAGCGCAGCAGCGCCTCGGCGCCGGTCATGCGTCCGCTGCGGGCGTCGAGCTGGGGCTGGTAGGCGAGCGAGAACTCGCCGCGGTCCAGCGCCCGACGCAGCAGCTGCTCCAGCGCCAGCATCTGCGCGCCGGCGGCGTTCATCTCGCTGGAGTAGAACTTGTAGCAGTTGCGGCCGTGCTCCTTCGCCCGGTAGAGCGCGGTCTCGGCGTTGCGCAGCAGCGAGCGCGCGTCCTCGCCGTCGTCCGGGAACAGCGCCACGCCGACGCTGACCGACACGTGCAGCGCCTGATCGTGCGCGCCGATCGGGCGCCGGAACGCGGCGAGCAGACGCTCGCACAGCGCGCCGATGCCGTGCACGTCGTCCATGTCGGGCAGCAGGATGGCGAAGCGGTCGCCGCCGGGGCGGGCGGCGACGTCGTGGCGGCGCAGGAGCTGGCGGATGCGCTCGGCGGCACCGGCGAGCACGTCGTCGCCCGCCGCATGGCCGAGCGATTCGTTGATGAGCTTGAAGCGGTCGAGGCCGATGTCGAGCAGCGCGAAGCGGCCACCGCTGCGACGCCCGCCCGCCACCGCCTGGTCCACCGCCGAGTGCCAGGCCTCGCGGTTGGGCAGGCCGGTGAGCGCGTCGAAGGTGCGCAGCTGCTCGAGCATCGCTTCGGTTTCCTTGTACTTCGTCAGGTCGACCGTCATCGCGATGTAGTGCGTGGTCTGCTGCCGCACGCCGCGCTTGACGGCGACGATCGAGAGCAGGGCCGGATAGAGCTCGCCGCTCTTGCGCCGGTTCCACACCTCGCCCTCCCAGGCGCCGGTGGCGAGCAGCTTCTTCCACATGGCGTCGTAGAAGGCGGCATCGTGGCGGCCGGAATTGAGGATGCGCGTCTTGCGGCCGATGACCTCGTCGCGCGCATAACCGGTGATGCGGCTGAAGGCGCGGTTGACCTCGACGATGCGCGCCTGCGCGTCGGCGATGATGATCGACTCGACGCTGTTGGCGAACACTTCGGCGGCGAGCTCGAGATCCTTCTCCGCCCGCGCCCGGCCATGCCACAGCTGCATCAGCGCCAGTGCCGCCAGCGCGAGCGAGGCGGCGACGCCGACGGCGTCGAGCAGCAGCTTCGACTGCGCCTCGTCCTGCAGCTCGCCGGCACTGCGCAGCAGGCGCTCGCTGAGCACCTGCTCGAAGCGGTTGAGCGCGTCGATCTTCAGCGAGGCGAGCTCGAACCAGCGCGCCGCCTGGGGGATCATCCGCCCCGGCAGCTGCTCGCCGGCGTCGGCGGCGACGACGAGCTGGCGCATGTCGTCGGCCTGGGCCGCAAACGGCGCCGAGACCGTGGCCTCGTACTGGGCGCGGACCTCGTCGTCGGCGAGCTGGAGGAACTTCTCGTGGTAGGCCGCTTCCTCGGCCTTGATGCGGTGAAAGGCGGCGGCGCGCGCCGCGCTGTAGTCGCCCGCCGACAGCATCGCGGTGATCAGCGCACGCTCCTGGCCCGCCATTTCCTTGGCCTGGAGGAAGAACAGGAAGGCCATCTGCTGGCGGATGAGCTGCCCGCTGCGCCCGCTGCCGGTGCGCGTCACGAGCTGGTCGAACAGCGGCGTGATCAGCCGCGTGTAGGCGGCCACCGCCTCGTCGCGGAAGATGCGGCGCTCGACCACGCTGCGGCGCAGGGCGTCGATGCGTTCGAGTTCGGCCAGCACCTGCCGCACCGGCGCGCTCAGGTGGTCGGCGTGGGCGGCGAGACTGCGGTGCAGGCGCATGACGGCCGCGTCGGTGTGGGTCTGCTGTTCGGCGAGGGCGGGGCCGAACTCGGCCCCCGCGGCGGCGATCAGGCCGCTGGAGAGGCCGCGTTCCTTCTGCAGCTCGTGGATGAGCTGGCTGAAGACGACGCCGGTCTCGGTCCAGCTGCGGATGGCGCGCGCGTCGTCGCGGTCGTCGAGCTTCTCGCCCAGGCCGTTGGCGGCGAAATAGGACAGCGCGAGGAAGAAGGCCACGATCAGCCAGAGCGCATGATGGCGGATGCGCTTCAGCGGTCTGGCGTCGATTTGCAGGGTGGGCGCGGTCACGCGTATCTTCCGCTCGCAGGCATCGCGCGACACTATGCGATACTGGCGCACAATTCCTTGATCCTAATCCAGGGATCGGGCCGGAGAACAAGAACCATCATGCGGTTTGTCTGGACCACCGCGCTGGCGACGGGCATTCGCCAGGTCGACCTGCAGCATCAGGAACTGCTCGAAATCGGCGTCGAGCTCGAACGCGCGGTGCAGGACGAGGACGTGGCGCGCGCGGTGCACGAGCTCCTGCCGCGGCTGAGCGCCTACGTGATGTTCCACTTCAGCACCGAAGAGCGCCTCATCGCGGGCAGCCCCGGTGCGGCGGCCCACCGCGCACGGCACCTCGGCGAGCACCGCATCTTCGCGCGCCGCGTGGCCGCGCTGCGCACGGGCCAGCCTGGCGCCGCCGAGCTGGCTGCCTTCGTCGATTACCTCGCGCACTGGATCATCGAGCACATCGAGACCACCGACCGCGAGCTGATCACCCTCGCCACGCAGGCGCCCCCTGCCGACGCCGCACTCGGGATGGCCCGTTAGCCCTGCGCGCCTCCGCCGGCGCATGCCGGAATGAAAATGGGCCCTTGCGGGCCCACTGCATCGACGGCTTCGTGCCGGCGGCGAATCACTTCACGCGGTTGCGGTACTCGTCGGTGCGGGTGTCGATCTCGATCTTGTCGCCGATCTCGACGAAGGCCGGCACCGGCAGCTCGAAACCGGTGGAGATCTTGGCCGGCTTCATGACCTTGCCCGAGGTGTCGCCCTTGACCGCGGGCTCGGTATAGACGACCTCGCGCACCACGCTGTTGGGCAGCTCCACCGAGATCGCCTTGCCGTTGTAGAACACGACTTCGCACTGCAGGCCGTCTTCGAGGTACTTCAGCGCGTCGGTCATGTTCTCGGCTTCGACTTCGTACTGCTCGTAGTCGGCGTCCATGAACACGTACATCGGGTCGGCGAAGTAGGAGTAGGTCACTTCCTTGTGGTCGAGGACGACGACTTCGAACTTGTCGTCGGCCTTGTACACCGACTCCGACGGCGCGCCGGTGAGCAGGTTCTTGAACTTCATCTTCACGACCGCGGCATTGCGGCCGGACTTGTTGTATTCGGCCTTCTGCACCACCAGCGGGTCGCTGCCGACCATGATGACGTTGCCGGAGCGGAGTTCCTGAGCGGTTTTCATGCTGTTTCCTGAGATATGCAATGCGGTCGGGCCGCAAGTCTTTGAAAATTTAGGCGCGGGATTCTACCCCGCGGCAGCCCGGCTGTGGAAACAGAATTTTGTCAAGCGTTCGACCAGATCCGACGTCGCCGCCAGCCGCGCGCACCAGTCCGCGGCGTGCGCCTCGAGCGCGGGCAGCGCGGCGGCGAAGGCAGGCCAGGCGGCGGCAGGGTCGCCGTCGCCGTTCCAGGCGCGCCAGAAACGCGCCAGCGCCTCGGCCGCAGCGGGCGCGAGGCCGGCGCAGTGGCGCGCGAGGAAGGCTTCGAGCTTGTCGCAGTGCGCGGCGTCGGCCTGCGGGTAGATGTGCCAGACGAACGGCTGCGCCGCCCACTGCGCACGCACGAAGGAATCCTCGCCGCGCACGAAGTTGAGGTTGCAGGCCCACAGCAGCTCATCGTAGCCGTCCTGGTCCGAGAACGGCAGCACCACGAGCACGAGCCGGCCGAGCTCGACGCGCTCACCCGCGGCGAGCTGCGACCGGCCGAGCGCACGCGCGACGTCCCCCAGCACCCGACCTTCCGGCACCAGCGCCGTCACCGGTCGCGGCCCCGCCGCCCAGGCCTGCAACAGTGGCGCCAGCGCCGGCTGTTCGTAGGCGAACAGCGACAGCAGCAGGCCGTCCGGCGGCAGATCGACGACGCCGCGCGCCGCCAGCCAGGCGGCCCGCCGCGCGCCGTCGCGCCGAAACGCGTCGCGTCGTGCGAGCAGGCCGGCTTCGCGCAGCAAGCCGCCGGTGTCGTCGGCAAAGCCGGGGAAGAAGAAATGCTTCACCAGCGCCAGGCGCGGATGCGGCGAGGCCAGGCCGTGGCAGCCCGCCACCCAGTCCTCGGCCGACAGGTATTCGAGGTTGATCCAGACTGGCTTCACCGTCAGCTCCGCCATGGCCTGCAGGTGGATCGCAGGCAGCTCGCAGGCGAAGGCCTCGATCACCACTTCGCCGGGCGTCAGCGCCGGAAAGGGCGTGCGCCAGTGGCGAAGCTGGACGCCGGCGAGCTCGACGCCACGCGCCGGATCGACATCGCGCGCCGCCGGGCACAGCCGCCCCAGCGCCCCCCAGTCATCGACCCAGAGCCGCACCGCGGCGCCGTCGCGCAGCGCCAGATCCCGCGCCAGGCGCCAGCAGACGCCGATATCCCCAAAATTATCCACAACCTGGCAGAAGATCTCCCAGCGCGGTCGGCAGGCGATGGCGTCAACATTCATGGCAGTGGACAACAGTGCGGAGCAGGGCTGGAAAGCTTGTGGACAAGCGGCGTAAACGGCAAGACGGGGAAAAGCATGGACATTCGGTGCACACGCTGTGCGCCTCCTTATCAACGTGCTTATCCCGGCGACAAAGCGACGCCACGGAAGGATGCAGCGCAGTTATCCACAGATTTGGCCCCACTGTTTACATCTTTATCTTTTAAATTAAAAGAAAAACAGAACAACAAAACCCGCCCCTGCGAAGCAAGTGTCGGCCGCCGTGACGTGTTTCGCTGTCAGCAGGGATTGCCGCGACTTGATCCGCATCGCGGAAACGTAGAATCATCGATGCGCAAGCCTGGAGCGCAGCGATCCGGCATGCTGGATACCGGGCGCAAGGTCCGGAATCGCACCGAATGCAGTCATTTCAGGAGGTGCCGCCATGTTGTGTCGCCCTACCTGCTGCATGCTGATGGGAGTCGTCCTGAGTGCCTGTGGATCGCTTTCCGCGCCACCGGCTGATCGCACCGAGACGCCAGGCCTTGCACCATCGTCCTCCCCATCCGCGCTGCACCCGGGTTCGTCACCGCCAAGCGGCACGCCCGCGGCGCCAATTGCGGGATCGCAGCTGGCCGCCACGGAAACGGTCGATGTCGTGCGCCGTTCGGTGCGGCGCCTTGCCGAATGGCTGGGCGAGGAGGTGAACGACTGGTTTGGCGACAAGCCGTTCGAGGAAGGTGGCGGCGTTTCACGCGGCCGGCTGTCGGCGCGTGTGCTGTGGCGGGAGGACGAGGGCTGGGACACCAAGCTGCGCTTCCGCGCCCGCTTCGACCTGCCGAACCTGCGCGACAAGGCCTACGTCTTTCTCGGCCAGGACAACGAACGCGAGCTCGTCACCGACCAGCCGCAGGCGTTCTCGCGCGAGCAACAGCTGCTCGCGGAGGACAGGCGCGCGGACCAGACCGGCTTCGTCGGCCTGGGTTTCCAGCCGCGCGCGCGGCTCGACTTCCGTCTCGGCCTGCGCAGCGGCTACAAGCCCTACGCACAGGGGCGCTACCGCAAGCTGTGGGCGCTGTCCGCGGCCGACCGGCTCGAGTTCCGCGAGACGGTGTTCTGGTCGAGCAGCGAGGGTTTCGGCTCGACCACCGGCTTCGACTACGAGCATGCATATTCGCCCGTGCTCGCCCTGCGCTGGCGCAACGCCGGGACGATCTCGCAGAAGACCGACGGCTTCAGGTGGTCGAGCAGCCTCGGCCTGTTCCGCTCGTTTGGCGACCAGCGCGTGCTGTCGACCGAAGCGCTGGTCAGCGGCGAAGCCGGGCAGGACGCCGATGTCGGCGAATACGGCGTGCGCCTGAAGTGGAGCCAGCCGGTCTATCGCGAATGGCTGCTGGCCGAGCTGATCGTGGGCCATTTCTGGCCGCGGCACGACGGCGACGCCGAGCGCGGCCGCAGCTGGGCGGTCGGCGCCGGTCTCGAGATGCGCTTCTGAGATCCCGGAAACGCGTTCGACGTCTTGGCCGCAGAGGAGGCGAGGAAGGCTCGCGCGCGCCGGCGTTCTCGGGCGAGGTCGGCGCGCGCGCGGCGTTCAGGCGAAGTCGGCGAGCGCGGCGAGGTCGGCCGCCTCGAGCCAGCGCCACTGCCCCGGCGCCAACGCCGGATCCAGCGCGAGGCCGCCGACGCGGCTGCGGTGCAGCGCCTCGACGCGGTTGCCGGCGGCGGCGATCATGCGCTTGACCTGGTGGTACTTGCCCTCGCAGATCGTCAGCCGCAGCGTCGTGTCGCCGCTGCGCTCGCAGGCAGCGGCGGCGATCGGCGCGGGCTCGTCGTGGAGCTGCACGCCGGCGAGCAGGGTGGCGACGAAATCATCGTCCGCCGCATGCTTCAGCGCCACCTCGTAGACCTTGGGCGTGCGCTTCTTGCCCGAACTCCACTGATGGATGAACTGGCCGTCGTCGGACAGCAGCAGCAGGCCGGTCGTGTCCTGGTCGAGGCGGCCGACGCACTGCACGTCGCGGGGGAGAAACTGGCGCGGCAGCAGCGTGAACACCGAGGGATGGAAGGTCGGCTTGTGCGAGCACTCGTAGCCGCTCGGCTTGTGCAGCATCAGGTAGGCCTTCGCCCGGTACTGCCACGCCTCGTCATCGACCGCGAAGGCGAGGCCGGGGGAACCATCGGTGCTGCCGGGGTCGAATTCGGCAGAGGGGTCTTCACAGGGAACGCCGGCGACGCTGACGTAGCCGGCACGGATGAGGGCGCGGCATTCCTTGCGGCTGCCGAAGCCCTGGGCATGGAGAAGTCGTTCGAGTTGCATGGGGCGCATGGTATCCCGGCCCGCCGCCAGCGCGGGGTAAACTGTCGCCCCGCCCGGTCCAGGAGAAAACGTTGAAATTCGAGCACCTGATCGAGGTGAACGACCTCGGCAATCCGCTGCTGAGCGCGCTCACCCGGGAAGAGCTGTGGTTCGGCCTGCTGTGCCGCGCCGAGGATGCGCGCGCCTTCCTGCCCGGTCTCGAGGCGTGCACGATCGTCGAGCGCGACGACGAGGTGCTGGTGCGCGACCTGCATTTCGGCAACGCGGTGATCCGCGACCGCGTCACCTTCAGCGCGCTGGAGTGGATCCGCTTCGAATCCGAAGCCAATGCCGAGCATGCCGGCGGCAGCCTGACGATCAGCATCGAGGAGCCGGAAGAGGGGGCGCTGTTCCTGCGCTTTCGCTACCACACCACCCTGCCCGAGGGCGCCGGCAGCGAGGACGGGCAGTACGCCGGCTTCGTGCGTTCGGCCTATCACCAGTCCGACGTCGACACGGTGCGCGTCATCCGCATGATCGCCGAATCCGGTCGCATGCCGCAGTAATCCCCATCCCCACCCCGCGCCCGTCGCCCTCCGGCGGCGGGCGCCGTTTCGTTCACGAGAGGAAGAAACCCCCATGTGGTTCAAGAACCTGCAGATCTATCGCCTGCCCGCGGCCTGGGACATGACGCTCGAGCGTCTCGAGGAACAGCTGGCGAAGAAGCCCTTCCACCCCTGCGGCAGCCAGGACATGGAAAGCCGCGGCTGGCTGTCGCCGCTCGGCAATGAGGTGCTGGTGCACGCCGTCGGCGACCAGTGGCTGGTCGCGCTCGGCTTCGAGCACCGCCTGCTGCCGTCCGCGGTGGTCAAGCAGGAGGCCGACGAGCGCGCCGAGGAGCTGGCCGAGCAGCAGGGCTACAAGCTCGGCCGCAAGCAGCTCAAGGAGCTGCGCGAGCTGGTCACGCAGGAGCTGCTGCCGCGCGCCTTCACCCGGCGGCGGCGCATGTTCGCCTGGATCGACCCGGTCAATGGCTGGCTCGTGATCGACGCCGCCAGCCAGAGCAAGGCCGAGGACGTGCTCGAGATGCTGCGCCACACCCTCGACAGCTTCCCGCTGACGCTGCTGCGCACCGAGCTGTCGCCGATGTCGGCGATGGCCGACTGGCTCGCCGGCGGCGAGGCCCCCGCCGGGTTCACGATCGACCAGGACTGCGAGCTGCGCTCGGTGAGCGAGGACAAGGCCGCGGTGCGCTACGTGCGTCACACCCTCGACGGCGACGAGGTCAAGGGCCACCTTGAGGCGGGCAAGCTGCCGACGCGCCTCGCCCTGACCTTCGACGACCGCATCAGCTTCGTGCTGACCGAGAAGCTGGAGATCAAGCGCCTCGACTTCCTCGACATCGTGCGCGACCAGATCGACGGCGAGAAGGAAGACGCCGAGGCGCTGTTCAACGCCGAATTCGCGCTGATGACCGGCGAACTCGCGCACCTGCTGCCGGCGGTGGTCGCTGCGCTCGGCGGCGAGACCGGTGCAGCAGCCCCGCAGGCGCCGGTCGCGGCCCGCAGCCTTGCGCCGGTGGTCGCCGTGAGCGCTGACGATCCGCCGTTCTGAGCAGGCGCCGCCGGACCGCCGCGAGAGCAGGAGGATTGACCTGCGTCTGCTGTGCAGGGATGCGTTCTTGCGCGATCGAAGGCGTCCCGGCGGCGCGGCAGGCGCACTGCTTTGGGGTGTACACAGGTTGTAAGTAATTAAAAGACTATAAAGAAGGTGTACCCGCCCATTCTGTGGACAAGCCTGTTTTTCCATTTACAAACAAGAAGATGTGGACTTGAAAAGGCAGTGCACAGGAGGCCGGAAAGGATGGGACGCTTTGTTGATGGAAATCGGCGCGGCGCCGTATCGGCGCCTTATCCACAATTTCTCCTGGCGCCGGACCACAACTTGCCAAGCGTGCCGCGGGGCAATTCGGTCACATCCCGAACGTCATCGGTGCGCACGCCGCCGCGAAGCTGCGCTAGAGTCGCGGCATGGGAGAGTTCATGATCCTCGAATGGTGGCAGTGGGAGATCGCCGGCATCGCGCTGGTGCTGCTCGAGCTGGCCATTCCGACCTTCTACGTGCTCTGGTTCGGCGTCGGCGCGATGCTGGTCGGCCTCGTCCTGCTCGCGGCGGGCGAGCTGTCGCTGACGGCGCAGATCTCGCTGTGGATCCTCGCCTCGCTGGCGATGACGGTGCTGTGGTTCCGCGTCTTCAAGCGCTCGCAGCACAAGACCCTGATCGGCACCGCCGCCGGCGAGGTGATCGGCGAAGTGGGCCTGCTCGTGAGCGCGGTGGCGCCCTTTCAGCGCGGCAAGGTGCGCTTCCAGCGTCCGCTGCTGGGCGCCGAGGAATGGGCCTGTGTGGCCGAGACCGCGATCGCCGCGGGCGAGCGTGTGCGCGTCGTCGCCGTCGAGGGCAGCTTCGTCCGCGTGGCGAAGGCATGAACAACAACAACTGAAGGGGAGCGTTCCATGTCCGAAGGTCTGGCCATCGCCATCGCCTTGCTCGTGTTCGTCGTCATCACCATCGCCAAGGGCGTGCGCCTGGTGGCGCAGGGCGAGGAATGGGTCGTCGAGCGCCTGGGCAAGTACCACGCCACGCTGCGCCCGGGGCTCAACATCCTGATCCCCTACCTCGACAACGTCGCCTACAAGCTGGTGACCAAGGACATCATCCTCGACGTGCAGGAGCAGGAAGTGATCACGCGCGACAACGCGGTGATCCTGACCAATGCGATCGCCTTCGTGAAGGTCACCGATCCGGTCAAGGCGGTGTATGGCGTGACCGACTTCTCGGAGGCGATCCGCAACCTGATCATGACGACATTGCGCTCGATCGTCGGCGAAATGGAGCTCGACGAGGCGCTATCCTCGCGCGACAAGATCAAGGCCCGGCTGCGCGAGAGCATCGCCGACGAGGCGGTGGACTGGGGGCTGACGGTGAAGTCGGTCGAGATCCAGGACATCAAGCCCTCGCAGTCGATGCAGCGCGCGATGGAGCTGCAGGCCGCCGCCGAGCGCGAGCGCAAGGCCGCGGTGACGAAGGCCGAAGGCGCCAAGCAGGCGGCGATCCTGGAAGCCGAGGCGCGGCTGGAGTCGGCCAAGCGCGACGCCGACGCCCAGGTGATGCTGGCCGAGGCCTCGGCCGAGTCGATCCGCCGCGTCACCGCGAGCATCGGCGAGCAGACCACGCCGATGCTCTACCTGCTCGGCGAGAAATACATCGCCTCGCTCGAACGCCTGGGCGAGGCCGGCAGTTCCAAGGTGGTGGTGCTGCCGGCCGACCTGCACGAAACCCTGCGCGGCCTGGTGGGCAAGTTCGGCGCGCGGGCCTGACAACGATTTGATCCAGGAACGGAAGAGGACTCCGATGAAGTTGAAGCAACTGGGACGGGCCGGCCTGCTGGCGCTGGCGATGCTGGGCAGCGCGAGCGGAGCGCTGGCGCAGAACCTGATCACGAACAAGGCCGAGGTCGAGCAGATGCTCGCCGGCGCGACCTTCATCGGCGTCTATCTGCGCACCGAATCGGCGTACGTGCTGAACTTCGGCACCGACGGCAAGCTCACCGACTCCACCGGCGCCACGGCGCGCTGGTGGGTCAGCGACCAGGGCGAATACTGCCGCGAGTGGCTGGACGGCAAGCTCGCCGGCAACAAGGCCTGCATGGGGGTGGAGTCCGAGGACGGCCAGATTGCGCTCTACGCCGACGGCAAGAAGGTGGCCGAGGGCATTCTGGCGAAGAAGTGAGGCCGCGCGCGGCACGCTGACGGAGCTGGCACGATGGCGGAAATGTTCGGCTTCGATGCGTTTTCGCCGAAGGAGATTGCGGCCCGCGTCGAGACCATCGGCGTCGCCAAGGCGCGCCTGCCGCTGCTGTCGATGTTCATGCTCGCCATGCTGGCGGGCGCCTTCATCGGCCTGGGCGGCCTGTACTTCGTGCTCGTGCGCTCGGACCCGACGCTCGGTTTCGCCCTCGGCCAGGTGCTGGGCGGGCTGGTGTTCTCGCTCGGCCTGCTGCTCATCGTCGCCGCCGGCTTCGAGCACAGCATCGCCAACATGTACTTCATCCCGCTGGCGATGCTGCTGCAGGGCGTGGACGGCGTCGGTGCCAGCGCGCCGGCGCTCACCCCGGCTGGCCTGGTGGGCAACCTCGTGCCGGTGATCCTGGGCAACGTGGTCGGCGGCAGCGTGCTGGTGGCGCTGGTGTATCACGTCATCTACCGCCGCGGCGCGCGCGAGGGCGGTTGAAATGGACGCGTCGGGGGCGCCGCCGGCTGCGGCCGAACTGCCGCCGGGCAGCGGCGGCTGGCTGCTGTGGCGCATCGACGAGCACGGCAACCGCTTCGCGATGGCGCGCTTCGACACGCGCGAGCGCGCCGAAGCGGCCGCGCGCGACTACGCGGCGCGCGGCCACAAGCAGGGCTACTTCGTGGAAGCGGGCTGAGGCCGGCCGCGGCTCAGGCGAGCACCTGGCCGTGCTCGCGCGTGGCGTGGAAGGCCACCTTGGGCCACTTCTCCATCGTCACTTCGAGGTTGTAGCGGCTGGTGGCGAGATAGACCGGGTTGCCGTCCACGTCCTTGCCCAGGCGCAGCGCCTGTTCGCGCTCGAAGTTGCGCCGCGTGAGCTCGTCCGGGTAGGTCAGCCAGCGCGCGGTGTGGATGTCGGCGGACTCGAAGATCGCATCGACCTTGTACTCGTCCTTGAGGCGCTGGGCGACGATCTCGAACTGCAGCACGCCGACCGCGCCGAGCAGCATCTGCCCGCCTTCGAGCTCGAAGACCTGGATCGCGCCCTCCTCGCCCAGCTCCTGCAGACCCTTCTGCAGCTGCTTGGACTTCAGCGGGTCGCGTAGGCGCGCGGCGCGGAACATCTCG
Source organism: Thauera sp. (assembly GCA_024710965.1). Lineage (GTDB taxonomy): Bacteria > Pseudomonadota > Gammaproteobacteria > Burkholderiales > Rhodocyclaceae > Thauera. Next base: position 29,798 of record JANJTU010000123.1, read on the forward strand.
GGCGAGAAGTAGGGGATGCCCTTGAAGCCGAGCGCCTCGCCCTCGGTCAGGGTGTCGCCGATCTGCAGCTGGCCGTGGTTGTGGATCCCGATGATGTCGCCGGCGACGCCGTCGTCCATGATCACGCGCTCGTTGGCCATGAAGGTCAGCGCGTTGGCGAGCTTCATGTCGCGCCCGGCGCGCACGTGGCGCACCTTCATGCCGGCGCTGTAGCGCCCGGAGCAGATGCGGAAGAAGGCGATGCGGTCGCGGTGCTTCGGGTCCATGTTGGCCTGGATCTTGAACACGAAGCCGGTGAAGGCCGGCTCGGCCGGCTGCACCATGCGCGCGCCGGCGTCGCGCGCCTGCGGCGGCGGCGCCCAGTCGATCAGCGCCTGCAGGATCTCCTGCACGCCGAAGTTGTTGATGCCGGAGCCGAAGAACACCGGGCTCTGCTGCCCGGCGAGGAAGTCGTCGAGGTCGAAGGGCGGCGAGGCGTCGTTGAGCAGCGCGACGTCGTCGCGCAGCTGGCCGACCTCGAGCGGGAAGCGCGCGTCGAGCGCGGCGTTGCCGATGCCCTTCAGCACCTCGGCGTCGCTGCGGCGTTCCTCGCCCGGGACGAAGGTCAGCACCTGATCCTGCAGCAGGTGATAGACGCCGCGGAAGGCCTTGCCCATGCCGATCGGCCAGGTCACCGGCGCGCAGCTGATCTTGAGCACGTCCTCGATTTCGGCGAGCAGCTCGAAGGGCTCGCGCACCTCGCGGTCCATCTTGTTCACGAAGGTGATGATCGGCGTGTTGCGCAGGCGGCAGACGTTGAGCAGCTTGATCGTCTGCGCCTCCACGCCCTTGGCGGCGTCGATCACCATCACCGCGGCGTCGACCGCGGTCAGCACGCGGTAGGTGTCTTCCGAGAAGTCCTCGTGGCCCGGCGTGTCGAGGAGATTGATGGTGTGCCCCTGGTACTCGAACTGCATCACCGAGCTGGTCACCGAGATGCCGCGCTGCTTTTCCACCTCCATCCAGTCGGAGGTGGCGTGGCGCGCGCTCTTGCGCGCCTTCACCGTGCCCGCGAGCTGGATCGCGCCGCCGAACAGCAGCAGCTTCTCGGTCAGCGTGGTCTTGCCCGCGTCGGGGTGGGAGATGATGGCGAAGGTGCGGCGCTTTTCGACGTCGCGCAGGAGTTCGGGCGGAAACGGAGTGGAGGACAAGGGGAGACGGCCAGGTTGGGTAAGGGGGGCGGCAGGCTGCATTGGCGCTTGCCGCCGGACCCCCGGATTCTACCAAGTGTCGGGCGGCGCAGGCTTTTTCCGGCGCGCGGGATCGGCATCTGCGCCCCTACAATGCGATCTTCGTCCCTGCAGCTGGAGGCCGCGTGCCCGTGTCCGACCTGTCCCACGACAGCATCAAGCAGCTGCTGCCCGACTGGGCCGCCCCCTGGCTGGAGATCATCGAACTCGGCCTGCAGATCGTCCTCATCGTGCTCGGCGCCTGGGTGCTGAGCATGCTGCTGCGGCGCCTGATCCGCCGTCTCGGCGGGCGCTACAGCCTGCCGCCCGAGCTGACGATGGGCGCGCGCCGCGCCACCGGCTTCGTCATCTACGCCGGCGCGATCGTGCTCATCCTCGATCGCTTCGGCGTCTCGGGCACGGTGCTGTGGACCGCCTTCACCGGCTTTGCCGCGGTGGCCGCGGTGGCCTTCTTCGCCGCCTGGAGCGTGCTGTCGAACATCTTCTGCACCCTGCTGATCTTCATCTCGCGCCCCTTCCGCCTGCACGACCACGTCGAGCTGCTGGAGAGCGGCGACAAGCCCGGGCTCAAGGGCCAGGTGGTGGACATCAACCTGATCTACACCACGCTGCAGGAAGACGCCGGCGGCGGGCCGGTGCTGCAGGTGCCGAACAGCCTGTTCTTCCAGCGCATCGTCCGGCGCTGGCGGGAGACTCAGCGCGGCTGAAGCGAGGAGCCCGCCCGGGCGGCGGCGCACCCCCCGGGCGGGAGAGCCTACTGCCCGATCATCTGCCCCGGCAGCCAGGTCACCAGGCCGGGGAACAGGTAGAGCAGCACCACGGCGAGCGCCATCAGCAGGAAGTAGGGCAGCGCGTAGCGCGCGATGGTCGTGATCTGGCGCCCGGTCAGGCCCTGCAGCACGAACAGGTTGAAGCCCACCGGCGGCGTGATCTGCGCCATCTCGACGACGACGACGACGAAGACGCCAAACCACAGCGGGTCGATGCCGGCGCTCTGGATCGTCGGCAGCAGCACCGCCATCGTCAGCACCACGATCGAGATGCCGTCGAGGAAGCAGCCGAGCAGGATGTAGAACACCGCCAGCGCCAGCAGCAGCATGCCCGGGCTCAGGTCCAGGGTGCCGATCCACTCCGCGAGGTGGCGCGGCAGGCCGATGTAGCCCATCGCCAGGGTCAGGAAGGCGGAGCCGCCGAGGATCAGCGCGATCATGCAGTACAGCCGGGTGGCACCGAGCAGCGCGTCGAGGAAGCTCTTGCGCGTCAGCGAGCGCTGGCTGGCGGCGATGATCAGGCTGCCGATGACGCCGACCGCCGCCGCCTCGGTGGCAGTGGCGATGCCGGAGTAGATCGAGCCGAGCACGCCGGCGATGAGCAGGATCACCGGAATCAGGTTGTGCGCGGCGCGGAGCTTCTCCATGAAGCGGGTCTTGAGGTCGGCGGGCGGGATCTGGTCGCGGTTCGCCAGCGACCACACCACCACCCAGCCCATGAACAGCGTGGCGAGCAGCACGCCGGGCAGCACGCCGCCGATGAAGAGCTTCGAGATCGAGACGTCGGCCGACACGCCGTACACGATCATGATGATCGAGGGCGGGATCAGCAGGCCGAGCGTGCCGGCCCCGGCCAACGTGCCGAGCACCATCGACTCCGGGTAGCCGCGGCGCCTGAGCTCGGGCAGCGCGATCTTGCCGATCGTCGCGCAGGTCGCCGCCGACGAGCCCGACACCGCCGCGAACAGCGTGCAGCCGATGACGTTGGTGTGGAGCAGGCGGCCCGGCAGGCGCTCCAGCCAGGGCGCCAGGCCCTTGAACATGTCCTCCGACAGCTTGGTGCGGAACAGGATCTCGCCCATCCACAGGAACAGCGGCAGCGCGGTCAGGGTCCAGCTCGAGCCGGCGCCCCAGATCGCCACCGCCATGCCGTCGCCGGGCGCACGCGGGGTGAAGCCGAGCATGCCGAGGATGCCGATCGCCATCAGCGCGAGGCCGATCCACAGGCCGCCGGCGAGCAGCACCAGCATCAGGCCGATCAACAGGGCTGCAATGGTCAGTTCCATGGTGTGTTCCTCATTCGATGCGCACGGCTTCGCTGCCGGCGCCGGCCAGACGCTTCGGCGCGCGGCCGAGTGTGGTGAGCACGAGGTCGTCGACGAGCGCGATCAGCAGCACCACGGCGCCGACCGCCATCGACAGCTGCGGGATCCACAGCGGCGTCGCATCCACGCCCTGCGAGATCTCGTCGAATGCGTGCGACTGCCAGGCCAGGCGCACGGCGTAGAAGGCCAACATCGCCGCGACCGCGGTGGCGGCGGCGAGCGAGAACCACTCCATCGCGCGCCGCAGGCGCGGGCCGACGCGCTCCAGCACCAGGCTGACGCGGATGTGCTCGCCGTGCTTGAAGGTGTAGGCCAGCGCGAGGAAGCCGCAGGCCGCCATCGCGTAGCCGGCGTAGTCGTCGGTGCCGCGCAGGTAGATGCCGAGCGGGCGGCTGACGATGCCGGCCGTCACCATCGCCAGCGTGGCGACCATGCCGAGCGCGGCGAGCGCGCCGGACAGGCGGTAGAGGGAATCGAGGAACGCTCTCATGGCGCACTCCACGCAAAGAAGGGGCCCGGCGGTGCGGGCCCGGAGGGACGGAGTCACTTGCTCGCGCGATAGGCGTCGAGGATCTTGCGGCCGTCGGCGCCGGCCTTCTCCGCCCATTCGGCGGTCATCTTGTCGCCGATCTTCAGCAGCTCGGCCTGCAGCGCCTCCGGGGCGGGCTGCACTTTCATGCCGTGGGCCTTGAGCTGGTCGACATACCAGGCGGTCTTCTCCTCCGACAGCTTCCAGCCGCGCGCCTCGGCGTTCGTCGCCGCGCTCAGCACCGCCTGCTGCGTCGCCGGCTCGAGCGCGTCGAAGGCCTTCTGCGAGACGAAGACGATGTTCTTCGGCAGCCAGGCCTGGACGTCGTAGAAGTATTCGAGCTGCTCCCAGCTCTTGGAGTCGTAGCCGGTGGCGGACGAAGTGAGGTTGGCCGTCACCACGCCGGTGGCGATCGCCTGGGTGAGGTCGGCCGCCTGCACCGTGACCGGCTGCGCGCCCATGAGCTCGATCATGCGCGCCACGGTCGGGCTGTAGGAGCGGATCTTCAGCCCCTTGAGGTCGGCCATCGCGTTCAGCGCGCTCTTCGCATACAGGCCCTGCGGCGGCCAGGCCACCGCATACAGCAGCTTCAGCCCGTTCTTCGCCAGCCGCGCCTCGACCGCGGCGCGCGAGGCCTGCCACAGCTTCAGCGACTCGGCGTAGCTGGTGGCGAGGAAGGGCACGGTGTCGAGCGCGTAGAGCGCGTCCTCGTTGGCGAGGCTGGAGAGCAGGACCTCGCCGATCTGCGCCTGGCCGCCCTGCACCGCGCGCTTGATCTCGTTCGCCTTGAACAGCGCGCCGTTCGGATGCACGGTGAGCTTGAGCTTGCCGCCGCTGGCCTGGGCGACCTCGGCGGCGAACTGCTGGACGTTCTCGGTGTGGAAGTTGTTCGCCGGGTAGGGCGTGGGCATGTCCCAGCTGGTCTGGGCGTGGACGCCGGCGGCGAGGCCGAGGCCGAGCAGGGCGCCGGTCAGCGCTTGGGCGAGGGAAGTCTTCAGAGTCATCGTGGTGCGCTCCAGAAAGGTGTGGCGGTCGTGGCTGCGGCAGACGGTGGGGGCGAGGCGGAAATAAATCACCGTTATTGAAAGATAGAGATTTCATCTGTATCTTGTCAACGAAACGTAAACGTTTTTTGGAGAAAAAATGAACGACAAGTCTTCCAGGGCCGCCGCGGCGGACAGCAGCCGCATCGTCTCCTCGCAGCATCTGGTGTCGGCGAAATCGCCCGAACTGTCGGAGTTCGAGTTCGGCCTGATCATCGCCTGGCATGCCTTCGCGCGCTGGATGATGCGCTGCATGACCGCCGCCGGCGTCAAGGACATGACGCCGACCGACGTGCTCGTGCTGCACCACGTCGCCCACCGCGACACCGACAAGCGCCTCGCCGACATCTGCTTCGTGCTCAACGTCGAGGACACCCACGTCGTCTCCTACTCGCTGCGCAAGCTCGCCGGCCTCGGCCTGGTGCAGAGCGCCAAGCAGGGCAAGGAGGCCTTCTTCGCCGTCACCGACAAGGGGCGCGAGATCTGCCTCGCCTACCGCGACGTGCGCGAGGCCTGCCTGATGCCGGGCTTCACCGGCAGCGCCGAGGACAACGCCCAGATCGGCGAGCTCGCCCGCCTGCTGCGCACCCTGTCCGGGCGCTACGACCAGGCGGCGCGCGCCGCCTCCACTTCCGCCCTTTGACCACCCGGGGAGCCTGCCCGTGACCATCCGTGTGCTCGATGCCGGCGACGCCGCCGTCACCGTCGAATTCGGCGACGCGATCGACCCGCAGCTGCTCGCCGCGGTCAATGCGCTCGACGCCGCGATCGCCCGCCTGCAGGCCGCAGGCGGCCTGCCCGGCCTGATCGAGACGATGCCGACCTTCCGCTCGCTGACGCTGTTCTTCGACCCGCTGGTGACCGGGCGCGCGACCCTGCTCGAGGCGCTGCAGCCGCTGCTCGCCGCCGCCGGCGACGCGCCGCCGCCGGCCGGCCGGCGCTGGTGCCTGCCGGTGTGCTACGCGGGCGAGGCCGCGCCCGACCTGGCTGAGACCGCGCGCACGCTGGGGCTGGACGAAGCCGAGCTCGTCGCCCTGCACAGCGGCACCGACTACCTCGTCTACATGCTCGGCTTCCTGCCCGGCTTCCCCTTCATGGGCGACCTGCCCGCGGCGCTGCGCCTGCCGCGCCGCGCCGAGCCGCGGCTGCGCGTGCCGCCCGGCAGCGTCGCCATCGCCACCGGCCTGACCGCGATCTATCCGTGGGAGAGCCCGGGGGGCTGGCACCTGCTCGGGCGCTGCCCGGTGCCGCTGTTCGATGCCCGCCGCGCCGCGCCCTCGCTGCTCGCGGCCGGCGACCGCGTGCGCTTCCGGCCGGT
>JANJTU010000176.1 GCA_024710965.1 Thauera sp.
CTCGCCGCCTACGCCGTCGGCGCGCGCAGCGGCTTCCTCTACCTGCGCGGCGAGTACCGCTACAAGCTGGAACCACTGCGGGAAACCCTCGCCCGGCGGCGCGCGGCGGGCCTGCTCGGCACAGCCATCCTGGGCGAGACCGGCTTCGACTTCGACATCGACATCCACCTCGGGGCCGGCGCCTACGTGTGCGGCGAGGAGACCGCCCTGCTCGAATCCCTCGAAGGCAAGCGCGGCACGCCCCGCATCCGCCCGCCGTTTCCCGTCACCCATGGCTATCTGGGCCGTCCGACGGTAGTCAACAACGTCGAGACGCTGGCCAAGACCACCCTCATCGCGCTCGCGGGCGGTGCGGCCTTCGCCGCCACCGGCACGGCGCAGTCCACCGGCACCAAGCTCCTGTCGATCTCGGGCGACTGCGCCTTTCCGGGGATCTACGAGTATCCCTTCGGCGTCACCATCGAGCGGGTGCTGGAAGATTGCGGCGCGGGCGACACCCAGGCGGTGCAGGTGGGCGGCGCCTCCGGCGTGACGGTGGCGGGCTACGAGTTCCACCGCCGCATCGCCTTCGAGGACATCCCCTCGGCCGGAGCCTTCATGGTGTTCGACTCCAGCCGCGACCCCTTCGAGATGGCGCGCAACTTCGTGGATTTCTTCGCCCACGAGAGCTGCGGCTTCTGCACGCCGTGCCGGGTCGGCACGGTGCTCCTGAAGGGGTTCATGGACAAGCTCGCCAGCGGCCATGGCGCCAAGATGGACCTGGCGGACATCGAGTGGATCGACCGCCTGCTGAAGAATGCGAGCCACTGCGGGCTGGGATCCAGCGCCCCGAACCCGGTCATCGACACGCTGCTCAAGTTCCGGCCGGCCTACGAGCGGCGCCTGAAATCCCTCGACTTCGAGCCGGCCTTCGACCTGGACGCCGCGCTCGACGAGGCCCGCCGCATGACCGGGCGCGACGACGCGCTCGCCCATCTCGATTCGCAGGAGCATCCGCGATGAGCAAGCAGTTCCTGTTCGACGGCCGTCCGGTGCCCTTCGAGGACGGCCAGACCATCCTGGAGGCGGCGCGCGCCGCGGGCCACTACATTCCCCACCTGTGCTGGCATCCGGACTTTCCGCCCCACGGCTCGTGCAAGCTGTGCATCGTCAAGGTGGCCGGGCGTCACGTCTCCTCCTGCGCCATGCCGGCCAGGGAGGGCGTGGAGGTGGAGAGCAACACGCCCGAGCTCAACGCCGAGCGGCGCACGCTGCTGCAGATGCTGTTCGTCGAAGGCAACCACTTCTGCCCCTCCTGCGAGGCGAGCGGCAACTGCCAGCTGCAGGCGCTCGCCTACGAGCTGGAGATGACCCACGCGCGCTTCAACCACATGTTCCCCGACCGCCCGGTGGATGCCTCGCACCCGGAGATGCTGCTGGAGTTCAACCGCTGCATCTTCTGCGAGCTGTGCGTGCGCGCCTCGCGCGACCTCGACGGCAAGAACGTGTTCGCGCTCACCGGGCGCGGCATCCACAAGCACCTGGTGGTCAATGCCGAGTCGGGGCGGCTGGGCGACACCGACTTCGCCGCCACCGACCGCGCCGCCAACATCTGCCCGGTGGGCGTGATTCTCAAGAAGCGTGTCGGCTTCGCCACCCCCATCGGCGCCCGCAAGTACGACGCCCGGCCCATCAGCCGGGTGGCGATGGAGGAGGACAAGTGATGGAAGCGGAGAACCGGCGCCCCAAGCTGCGCGTCGCCACCACCTCGCTGGCGGGCTGCTTCGGCTGCCACATGTCGCTGCTGGACATCGACGAGCACCTGTTCGAGCTGGCGCAGCTGGTCGAGTTCGACCGCTCGCCGCTCACCGACATCAAGGACTGCGGGCCGTGCGACATCGGCCTCATCGAGGGCGGCGTGTGCAACGCCGAGAACGTGCATGTGCTGCGCGAGTTCCGCCGCAACTGCAAGACGCTGATCGCGGTGGGCGCGTGCGCCATCAACGGCGGCCTGCCGGCGCAGCGCAACCAGCTGGAGTTGGGCGCCTGCCTGCGGGAGGTCTATCAGTTCCGCGAGGGCGTCACCGACCCCGGCGTGCCCAACGACCCCGAGCTGCCCCTGCTACTCGACAAGGTGCATCCCATCCACGAGGTGGTGCGGGTGGATTACTTCATCCCCGGCTGCCCCCCCTCGGGCGAGACGATCTGGCGCTTCCTGACCGATCTCATCGGCGGCCGCACCCCGCGCCTGCCTTACCCGATGTGGCATTTCGACTAGGCGCGCGCGCCGCTTCCGACCCGGACGACAGAACCATGAACCACGAACTCGAAACGGCCGAGAATCGCGACGCCCTGCGGCGGGTCGCCATCGACCCGATCTCCCGCGTGGAGGGCCACGGCAAGGTCACCCTCTTGCTCGACGAGCACGACCACGTGCGCGAGGCGCGCTTGCACATCGTCGAATTCCGCGGCTTCGAGGCCTTCATCCAGGGGCGCCCCTACTGGGAGGTGCCGGTCATGGTGCAGCGGCTGTGCGGCATCTGTCCGGTGAGCCACCACCTGGCCGCCTCCAAGGCGCTCGACGCCGTGGCCGGTGCGCGCACGCTCACCCCCAGCGCCGAGAAGATGCGCCGGCTCATGCACTACGGGCAGATCCTGCAGTCCCACGCGCTGCACTTTTTCCATCTGGCCGCACCCGACCTGCTGTTCGGCTTCGAGTCGGAGGCCGCCCGCCGCAACATCGTGGGGATTGCCGCCGAACACCCCGAGATCGCGCGCCAGGGCGTGCTGCTGCGCAAGTTCGGCCAGGAGGTGGTGCGCGCCACCGCCGGCAAGCGCATCCACGGCACGGGTTCCATTCCGGGTGGCATGAACCGCCACCTGTCGAGCGCGGACCGCGCGCAGCTCGCCTCGGAGATCGGGCATGTCATCGAGTGGAGCCGCGCCGCGGTGGCGCTCGCAAAGCGCATGCACCGCACCGATCCCGGCCTCTACGACAACTTCGGCAACTTCCCGACGGCCATGCTGAGCCTGGTGCGCCACGACGGCGCGATGGATCTGTACGACGGCCACCTGCGCCTGCGCGACGCGCACGGCGGCATCGTGCTCGATCACATCGCCCCGCAGGACTACTCGACGCTGCTCAAGGAGCAGGTCAAGCCGTGGAGCTACATGAAGTTTCCCTACGTCGCCAAGCTCGGGCCCCAGGCCGGCTGGTACAAGGTGGGGCCGCTCGCGCGGGTGCAAAACTGCGACTTCATCCCGACGTCGCTTGCCGAGGCCGAGCGGCGCGAGTTTGTCGATCACGGCCACGGCACGCCGGTGCACGCCACGCTCGCCTTCCACTGGGCGCGCATGATCGAGATGCTGCACGCGGCCGAAGTGATCGCCACGATGCTGGGCGACCCGGACCTCATGGCCGGTCCGCTGGTGGCCGAAGGCCCGCGTGCGCGGGAAGGAGTCGGCATCATCGAGGCGCCCCGCGGCACACTCATCCATCACTACCGGGTGGGCGATGACGATCTGGTCACCATGTGCAACCTCATCGTCTCCACCACCCACAACAACCAGGCGATGAACACCGCCGTGCGTGAGGTCGCGCGCCGTTATCTCGACGGGCGCACCCTTACCGAGGGCCTGCTCAACCACATCGAGGTGGCGATCCGCGCCTACGACCCTTGCCTGTCGTGCGCCACCCATGCGCTGGGGCAGATGCCGCTTGCGGTGGAGCTGGCCGCTGCGGACGGTGCGCTCCTCGACCGGATCGTCCGTGGCTGAAGGGGCAGCGCGTCTGCTGGTCTTCGCCGTGGGCAACCCGTCCCGCGGCGACGACGGGGCGGGGCCGGCCCTGCTCGCGAAGCTGGAGCCGGCCTTGCCGCCGGGCGCGCGGAGCGTGCTGGATTTTCAGCTGCAGGTGGAGCACGCGCTGGAGCTGCGCGAAGCGGACCTCGCGCTGTTCATCGATGCCGCACGGGAGCTGGAGGCGCCCTTCACCTTCCATGCGCTCGAGCCGGCCGCCGGCCGTTCGCCCTTTTCCCATGCGCTGGAGCCGGCCGCGGTGCTGCAGGTGTTCGAGCAGATCGAGGGGCGGGACGCGCCGCCGGCCTTCGTGCTCGCCATCCGCGCCGCCCGCTTCGAGCTGGGCGAGCCCCTTTCGGCACAGGCCCGCACCGATGTGGAGGCGGCGTTCCGGTTTGCCCTCGAACTGCTCGCGCAGCCCGCGGCCGAGGCCTGGCGGACGCGCGGGGCGGTTTGAGCTGAAGGAGGCCGGCGTCGGGAATGCGCTGCGCCACGCAGCCGGCGAGGTCGAGTTCCGCTTCCTCGCGGATGGCGCCGAGGCGTTCCGCGGCGCGCCCCAGTTGGGACCAGACGAAGGGCGCAACGTGCGCGACCACGGTGTCGCCATGCTCGCCCAGCCGGTCGACGCGCACGAGGCGGGCCGCCAGGTGCACGATGGCCGCCTCGAAGGCGTTGGCGCCGGCCCGGCGCGGGTTGATCTGCGAGCCGGTGATCCCGGCCACGGTGGAGGCGAGGATCAGCCCGCAGATGAGGCGCGCGAGCAGCAGTTCGATGGGCGTCCAGCCCGTGCAGTGGATGAGCACGCCGGATACGAGCGCGGCCACGCCGCTCGATGTCTACGATCCGGTCTACGGCACCGTCCCCGAGCCATCGCTCGGCGGCGCCGTCCTGCGACGGGAACAGAGGGTTTTCCGGGGCTGTCATGGCAGTCAGGAGTAGGCACCGCAGCTCACGCGCCTGCCGGCGCACGCCACAAGGCGATGGTGGCTTGCGCCACCATCGCAAAGGCCGCTCACTTCGCCGGAGTCTCAGGCGCTTGCGGCTGCATTGCCGGATCCGCGGGCTTCGGCTCCATGGCCGGATCCGCGGGTTTGGAAACCTCTTCCCATGCCGCGAAATCTTCCGGCGTGATCTCGCCGGTGCCCGCCGCATCGATCTTGTCGAACGCTGCAGCGACGCTCGGATCGGCCGCCGCTTCCTGGCGGTCGATGACGCCATCCTTGTTGACGTCGAGGACGCTGAACTTGTCCTGGCCGCTCGGCGCATCAACGGCGGCGCTCGCGATCATCGGAAGCGCGAATCCTGCGGCCATGATTGCCGCTATCACAGTCTTGAGTTGCATCAGATTTCTCCTCGCATTGATTGGACAGACCTCGAAAGCTCGAGGGCATGGAGCTGCTCGCAATGGCCGTGCCACGCGGCTTGAACTTCCTTTTTTTCAACCTGTTGCGTTTAGAGGATGGCGGCGACAAAGGTGTCGGCAGAGGCGCGGACCGGGCCGATCTGTCGTCAATTGACGACGGCGTAAAGCCGCCTTCGCGTCATATGCCCGCGGTGCGGAAGATCACCTTGTCGCCGATAGCAGACAGTAGCGGCGCGCTGCGGCCCAAGCGCCGATCGCGCCCTCCGGGAGCGGCCGTCGTGCGCCGCGCGCGACTGACGCCGGCGAATCCGCGGCTGGTCTGTATCGGAATCTTGCGCCTGCAGGCCGCCCGATCGCTGGCCGGCGCGAACCGTTTCCGAAGGCGCTCGAGCAGGGCGCGGTCCGGCCGCGCGGCGGCGCATCCGGTCGTCGCCACAGGCAGAGCGGCACCTCCGTGCGTGTCCGGCGAGAGCGCCGGCTGCGGCGCAAACCGGCGGCGCAGGGGCGCCCTGAAGGACAAGGCGAGGGGGCAGTTTTCCTTACAAAGCGCACCTGTCGTCGACGAACTTCGTCGCCCAGGATTCACCATAGGACCATCGGGACACCAATCTCCACCCCCGGTCCTGATTTCCGGGCAAGGAGCCCGCAGGTTCTTCGAGATGAGCCCCGGGGCCGCGCCGAGCGGACCCTTGATCGAACGGAGGATGAGGGGCGAGTTCGAGGACACGGCGCAAGGCGGGGTCGTCCGCGGTGCCTTGTGCATCACGGCACGACCGGCCCGCGATACCCAAGCCGGACGGCAAACGCCCATGCGGCGCGCCAAAGCACGGAGTGCGCACACGCGTCGCCCGTTTCGCCGGCACCGACAGGCGTACCGACGGTTTGATCGTGACCCCAAGCAGCCATGCGCTGCCCTGTGAACCGGTACGGCTTGCCGCCGTACCTGCCAAGAGGAGCAAGGTCATGACAATTGCCCAACACCTTCAGAAACTCTTCGGCCGCCCCCTGATCGGCGCGTCGGCCGCCCTGGCCCTGTTGCTGGGCGCGGCGCCGATGCACGCCGATGTCGGGGGTGCCGATGCCGGCGCGAGTGCGTCGGCCAGCGCCGACGGCGGGACGGCCGGCGCAGCGGCCGGTGCGTCGGGCTCGGCAGGTGCCGACGCCGGCGCCGCCAGCGCAAGCGGTTCGGCGGATGCCTCGGCGGCGGCCGATGGTGGCAGCGCGAGTGCCGATGCGAGTGCCGATGCGAGCGCCAGTGCGGCATCCGATGCGGGTGCGGCCAGTGCCGACGCCGGCGCCGACGCCAGTGCGGCGTCCGATGCGGGTGCAGCCAGTGCCGATGCCAGTGCTGACGCCAGTGCGGCGTCCGATGCGGGTACAGCCAGTGCCGATGCCAGTGCTGACGCCAGTGCGGCGTCCGATGCCGGTACAGCCAGTGCCGACGCCGGCGCCGACGCCAGTGCGGCGTCCGATGCGGGTCCAGCCAGTGCCGATGCCAGTGCTGACGCCAGTGCGGCGTCCGATGCGGGTACAGCCAGTGCCGACGCTGGCGCGAGCGCCAGTGCGGCCGGCGATGGCAGCGCTTCAGCCAGCGCCGATGCCGCCGCCGAGGCGAGCGCCGGCGCCGACACAGGAGCGAGCAGCGCGGCCCCCGACTCCGCAGTCTCGGCCGATGACGGCAGCAGCGCCACTGGCGGCGCGCAAGGCGATGCGACGGCCGGAGTCGACGGCGTCTCGAACAGCCCATCCGGGGTCGACGGTTCAGCCAGCGTCGAATCGAGCGCCAGCGCGCAAGGCACCTCGGAGAGCTCGGTTGCGGCCAGTGCCGGTGCATCCGCTTCGGCAGCGGTCGAATCCTCGCCCCACGGCGTAAGCACGTCCGCGCAGGGCGACGCAACCGCGTCGGTCGATGCGGACGAGGGCGTCGCCACCAGTTCGGTCTCGGTCGGCAGTGAAGCCACCGCCGACAGCGAGGCCGGCTCCGTGAGCGCGGCTTCCGAGGCCGGGAGTGCGGCTAGCGCCGCGCTCGGCGCGCAAGGCAGCGCCAGCAGCAGCGCGCAGGGCAGCACCGCTTCGCAGGCCGTCTCCAGCGAGCACGGCGCGGTCGCCACCTCCAACGCCAACGCGATCGCCGGCGCCACCAGCGTCGATGGCGAGGGCGGCGTGGCCAGTGCGGCAGCGGCAGCCTCGTCGGCGGCGGCGGCCGCGCTCGGCGTAGCCAGCGACGGCTCGGTCAGTGCAGCGGTGTCCACAGCGGCGCACGCGGCGGCCGACGCCACCGCGCACGCTTCCGAAGCGGCCCTCGCCTCGGTGTCGGCCGAAGCGTCCGCCGATGCCCAGGCCAGCGTGGCCGAGGCCACCGAAGCCGCGGCGCAGGCCCAGGCCAGCGCCCAGGCCGCCAGCGAGGCGGCGCTCGCGGAAGGCACGCCCGAGGCGCTCGCCGCGGCCCAAGCCGCCGCCGAGGCGGCAGCCCAGGCCGACGCGGTCGCCCAGGCCGCGGCCCAGGCGAGTGCCGTGGCCCGGGCCGACGAGAGCACCCAGGCTCACGCCCAGGCGCACTCGATGGCCAAGTCGGTCGAGACCCCGGCGCTGAGCATGAGCATCGCGCAGAGCCACGCCAATGCGAAGGCTGCACCTGATTCGCTGGCGATGGCGCATTCGATGGCCAAGGCGCAGACGGTCAATACGCCGGGGATCTCCAAGTCTTCGGCGATGAGCCATTCGATCGCCCAGGCCCGGGGTGATGCCGAGGCCAGCGCGAGCGCTGCAGCCGAGGCCGCCTCCGAAGCCGGCGCGGCCGCCTCGGCCGAAGCGGCCGCTTCGGCGGCAGCCCAGGCCCAGGATTCGGCCCAGGCCGCGGCCAGCGCGGCGGCCGCAGCGCAGGCGATCGCCGACACCGAGGGCACAGCCGAGGCGCAGGCCATGGCCGCCGCCGCCGCCGAGGCGGCCGGCCAGGCGAATGCCAGCGCCGAAGCCGCGGCCCAGGCGGTGGCGCAGCTGGGCAGCACGGCGAACGGCGCGCCGACCAGCTCCGCTTCCGGCCTTGGCGAGGCCAGCGCGGTCATCGAATGATTGATCCCGCGCGCGCGCCGTCGGCGGCGGCCGGGGCAGGACGCGCCGGCCGCCGCCGCACGCTGTCCACGGCGGGTGGATGATCCATGGACCCCGGGAGGCAGACCATGTTTCGCACAACACCATTGATCGTCGCCGCGGCAAGCGCCGCGCTCGCCGGGGCCGGCCTGCTGGCCCAGCCCCGGCCGGCCGGCGCAAACGGCGACAACGGAGGTATCACCATGAGCAGTCGTCATGCAACGCAGGATCCGCAGGCCGCCGGGCCGGCCGGCCGCGCGACGGCGAGCGCCCGCGCATCGGCCTCGGCTTCGTCCTCGAGTGGCGGAGCGCGCGGCGAATGTCGCGCCCGCTCCGAGTCGAGCGCGCAAGCGCGTTCCGGCGATCAGGTCGTGAGCGACCACGACCGCGACGAACAGGTGGCACGCGACGGTGCGTGCAACGCCAGGGCGGAATCGCGTGCGCAGGCGCGCACCGGTCCGCCGGACTAAGGTCACAGTTACCGACCGGGCGAGCGTGACGACGGGCCGAGTCGCACGTGGGCCCGGACGCGCGAGTGCACTGCGCGTCCGTCATTGCGGCGCAAGTCGGAAGGCAGGAAGAAAATGAACAACGCGCATCGATGGAATGCCTACGGATGCTTGCGCGTCGGGCGGACGGGCGTGGCGCTCATCGCGGTGCTCGGCTTGGCCGCGTGCTCGCCGATGATGGACCGGATGGTGGGGCGCGAATCCGCGCCGGACGAGTCCGGCCTGTATGTGGAGCGCACCGGCGCCGCCGGCCAGCCGTCCTGGCTCCGCCTGGACGGCTCGCGGCAATGGGAAATCGACACCTGGGCGCGGCGCTCGGATCTCGACCCGGGCGTGGTCTTCATCATCCGCAACCCGGAGCTGGCCCAGGCCGGCGCGGCGCCGACCCGGTTCGTGCGGCTGCGCCGCGTGGCCTGGGTGCGCAGCGCGATCAGCCCGCACGGCGACATCATGCCCGCCGACGGCGGCCGCTGGGCGGTGCCGGAGCTCGACGTATTCCTGGTGCCGCTCGAGGTGCGCAAGCTGGAAGGGCGCGACGACGCGCTGCGCGCCGCGCCGCTGCGTCCGCTCGAACCCGGGCTGTATTCGCTCGAGTTCGGCGCCGGCGCGCAGCCACAGCGCGCGCGCCTGGGCGTGCAATGGTCCTCGGCTGACCAGCGTGCCTACTCGGCAACGACTTGCGTCGACCGCTACGAGGGCGCGGGCCCGCGCTATCGTCCGTGCGCCGAGCAGGTGCAGGGTCTGCAGACGGCCGGCCTGCAGTGGCTGAAGCTGTACCTGGTCGCCCCCGAACTGCGCGACGGCGCCGAAGGTCGTGCGCTGCTGGTCAAGGGCGTCGTCGTAAACACCTCCGAGGACGAACAGGCCACGGTGCCCACGCTGCAAGCGCAGGTGCGCGGGGCCGCCGGCGAGGTGCTGGAGCGCTGGCACTTCGATCCGGGTATCGCGCCGCTGGCGCCCGGCGGTTCGGCGTCGTTCCGTACCGAAGCGCGGCGCGCCCCGCCCGGGGCGCACAGCGTGCACGTCGAGTTCGCGCCGCTGGCGCGCTAGCGCGCCCCGATCCCGCATCAGCGACCCCAGCCGAGAGGAAGCATCGGATGGTCGGCAAGTACCGTCCGCGGTTCTCCGCGGCCGGGGCCGTCGCGGTCCTGGTCGGCCTGTCCGCCGCCGGTGCAATCGCCGGCCTGGCCGCGGCCGACGCCTTCCTGCATTACCGCCTGGGGCGCACGAGCACCGGGCGGCATGCGAGATGCCCGCAGAAGGCCTGGCTGCGCGGGCGCTCTGCCGCCTCCTCCCTCATCTCATCACCGGATCATGGGGCTTTTGTCGTGTCTCGACGACAAGCGGATCACACCAGACACTGCGCCGCCGTCGCCGCCAATGGCCGCGAAGCGACGAAGTGCGCGGGCGGCATCGGCGACCGCCGCACATTGTGCCTGTCGTCGGATCACGACAAGCAGATCAAGCGTGTCGGCGGAAAAACAGCCCGTGCCTTGCGCGGATGTCGTCGAACGGAAACAGAGCGAGCCCTCCGCAAGTGCAGTGAACGAGCGCCGCGAGCCATGTGTGGGGTGTGGCCATCGCGCCGATGGCGAGCACTCATGCGTGGTTCGGGCCGTCAGGCCAAGCTCGGACAGCGAGCGGGCATGGGTCTTGCGGAGGGATCCTTGGGCACGTGGCCTGATGCATCGGCTGGAAAGCGATGCAGCCATGTTCAACCACAAGCCGAAAGGCAGGAGGATGAAATGAACCCGAAAATTCGCAAAACCTTGATGGGCAGCGCGATCGCGCTGCTGGTCGCCGCCCCGGTATGGGCGGCCGAGGAACCCGCGGCGACGCCGGACACCGTCCCGCGCACCGAAACCGCACCGCCGGGTGGGGCGAGCCCGCCGATGGATGCCGCACCGAGCCAAGGCGCGCCGGGTGAAGCCGCGCCGGGCGGCACGGCGAGCCCCGCTCCCTCGGCGAGCACCACCAACCCGTTGTACTCGCAGACGCCGGAAGAGCTGCGCGGTCTCGAGGTGGTCGACGTGGCCGGCAAGAAGGTCGGCAAGGTGAAGACCCTGGTGCTTGGCCAGGACGGTCAGAGTGCGCACGCCGTGATCTCGTCCGGCGGCTTCCTGGGCTTGGGCGCGACCGAGCGCATCGTCTCGCTCGACAGCCTGCAACTCCTTGAAGGGCGCCTGCAGGCCAGCGCGTCGGTCGAGGATCTGTCGGCCAGCGGCAGCTACGATCCGGAACGGTACGTCGAGCTCAAGCCCGACCGGCCGATCAGCGAGTTCTCGGCCTTCGAGCCGATGCAGGACGAGCTGCAGAAACAGGACGAGCCGCAAAAGCAGGAGGAACTGATGAAACAGGAAGAGCCGGTGAAGCCGGCTCAATAAGGCCGTGACCGACGGTGCCGCACACCCGCTCGTCGCGGGGGAGTGGCCGCAACCCGGGACACCGCGGACGCCGCGGCGCCCCGGGTTGCGTTTAGTTTACTTCGCCTCCAGCGCGGCCAGATCCGCCGTCCTGGCGTTGGGCGTGGCGTCGCACTTGCTCAGCACGAGGCGCGGCGGTTCGAAGGAAAAGATGAACGGGCCGGCACGCTGCAGCACGTTGAGCCCGAGGATGGGGCGGGTCTTGCCCGGAAACACCGCGGCCTCGACGTCGTGCAACTCGCAGGCGTCGCCGATGCTGACCGATTCGAGCAGATACACCGGCACGTTCAGCTCGTTGCCGTTCGCCAGCCTGCCGCGCAGGGTGCGCAGGAAGCGCACCTGGCCGCCGACGCGCAGGTTCTCGAGGATCTCCTCGTTGATGGTCATGTAACCCGAGCCGGTATCGACCATGAGTTCCACCGCGCCCGCGCCGGCGATCTGCCCGGACACGTAGAAGGTCGACCCGCCCTTGATACGCATGTCGATCGGGGTGTTGAACTCGTCGTCAGCGGCGGCGGCGGCGGCGACGCACAGGCCGGCCAACAGCGGAGTCAGAAAGCGGATGAAGCGGCGCATGGTGAAGCACTCCGGATAACGGCGCTGACCGGCAGATGGTCGGGCCGGCGGTCAGGCCGGTACCACGGGGTGTCAGACGATCGGGCGAACGTTAACAGCAAAATCTATAGTGAGCTTGACAAGGACGGCGTTTTGCGTCGCCCGGAAGCAAGTATCCGGGGCGCCGCGACCGTGGGTCAAGGACCGTTACACGTGCGGAAAGCCGGGGGTTCGCGCGCAAAGAAATGGCGCTTTCCGCGCGTAGCCGCGGCGGCGCTGCGTTGTGGGAATCGCATTTGACTAGCGCAGGCGGCGCCCCCGACTGATGGGCGGTATTCACCGACCGATGGACGGCGCCCATCGTGGGGGCGTCGTCACCCCGTCGCACGAACCTTCACAGACCACCGTGCCTCACTGCCCCCGTGTCCCGTTTGGCGTTCAGTCACATCCTGCTGGCGAGCTTCCTTCTGATCGCCACGATTCTCGGTTCGGCGGCGCTCAGCGGGCTGCTCGCGTTCGAGGCCTTCGCCGAGCGCAGCCACGAGGGCGCACGCGACGCGCTGCGTGCCACCGCGGCAGTGCAACAGCTGGCCGAGCGCACCGTGGACATGGAACGCAGCGCGCGCCAGTACCTGGTGGTCGAAGATCGGGTCCTGCTCGAGCGCTTCGCCCAGGCCCACCGCGAATCGCTCACCGCACTCGAGCGCATCGAGGCGCTCGGCCTGCCCCATGCCCATGCGCCGGTCATCGGCTGGCGGGCCGCGGCGGCCGAGGCTGCCACCGCACTGGCGCGCCCGGGGGCTGCAGTCGAGGTCAGGCGGGCGCTCGATCGGCTGATGCCGATCAACGAGCAACTCGCCACCGCGGTGCGCGTGCAACTGGGGCGCAACAGCG
The DNA here is from genome assembly GCA_024710965.1 of Thauera sp. Classification (GTDB taxonomy): domain Bacteria; phylum Pseudomonadota; class Gammaproteobacteria; order Burkholderiales; family Rhodocyclaceae; genus Thauera. The sequence continues at coordinate 12,612 of JANJTU010000176.1, forward strand.
AGCGGCTGCTGGTCGAACTCGAAGCCCATCGCGCCACGCTGGCCTGGCATGTGCTGGCCGCCTTTCTCGCAGCCGGGCTGTTCGCGGCGCTGACCGGCGGCTGGATCCTGCGTCCGTTGAAGGCGGTGGAGAACGCGATCGAGCGCCTCGGCGCGAGCCGTTTCGACGAACCGGTCGAGATCGTCGGGCCGGCCGACCTGCGCCAGCTCGGCCGCCGGCTGGACTGGCTGCGCCAGCGCCTGGCCGAGCTGGAGGCCGATCGCGTGCGCCTCTTGCGCCACGTTTCGCACGAATTGAAGACGCCGCTCGCCTCGCTGCACGAAGGCATCGCACTGCTCGAGGAGCATGTGGTCGGCGTGCTCAGCAGCGAACAGCACGAAGTGGTGGCGATCCTCGAGCACAACGCCCGCGTGCTGCAGGAGCGCATCGAAGGCCTGCTCGGTTACAACGCGGCGGTGTTCGACGCCCGCAGCCTCAAGCGGCGCACCGTCGCCCTGGGAGCGGTGCTCGAGGCGGTGCTGGCCGAGCAGCGGCTACAGCTGCAGGCGCGCAGCCTGCGCGCCACGGTGAGCGGCACCGTGCCGGATATCGACGCCGACCCGGACAAGCTGCAGATCGTGTTCGCGAACCTGATCGGCAATGCGGTGTCCTTCAGTCCGGACGGCGGTGAGATCCGTCTGGTGCTGTCGCGCGTGCCGGGCTGGGTGCGGGTCGATTGCATCGACCAGGGCCCCGGCGTACCGGCCGACGACGCCGAACGGATCTTCGAGCCCTTCTACCAGGGCCGCCGGCCGCGCCCCGTGCCGTGCCACGGCAGCGGGCTGGGGCTATCGATCGTGCGCGAGTTCGTGCTCGCCCACGGCGGCCGGGTGGAGCTGGTGCCGGCCGCGCACGGTGCACATTTCCGAGTGGAGCTGCCTCATGATTTCTGAGCTGACCGGCCGCCGGCGTACCGCACAGGCGCTGAGCGCGACGCTGGCGGCGGCCGGCCTGGCGGGCTGCGGCATGTTCGGCCTGTGGGCGCCGCGCGCGCCGGCACCGCCCGTCGTGGAGGCTCAGCCCACCGTGCTCACCCCACCGCCAGCGCTCGCCCGGCCCGTCTGCCCGCCGGCACGCGCGCGCGGCCCGATCGACGCGCTCCTCGCCTATTACGACGCCCTGCGTGGCAGTACGGAGATCGGCCTGCTGCGCGCCCGCGCACTGGTCGCGCCCGGCGAGAGCGCGTTTGCGCGCATGTGCCAGGCGATGGTGCTGAGCCTGCCCGGTTCCGCGGCCGATCTGCCGCGTGCCCGCGCCCTGCTCGACGCGGTCTTGAGCACGGACGACGACGACGCGCGGGCGGTGCATCCGCTCGCGCGCCTCCTGGCCGACGATGTGCTCGAACGCGTGCGCCTGGGCCACCAGCTCGAAGGGCTCGATGCGCGCCTGCAGGCGAGCGAGCAGGCCCGTGCCGCACTGCAGAAGAAGCTCGAAGAGCTGACCGAGATCGAGCGCAGCCTGCCCACCCGCCCCTTGCCGGACCCCGGCCTGCCCTCGCCCACCGAGCCCGCGCCACCGAGGGACGCCCAGTGAAGTCCGCCCAACCGAACGACACGCGCGGCGCACACCTGCTGGTGGTCGATGACGACCGCGACCTGCTCCACCTGCTGTCGATGCGCCTGCGCGCAAACGGCTACCGGGTCAGCACCGCCGAATGCGCCGAGGCCGCCGTCGCGCTGCTGGCGGTGGAGCAGTTTGCGCTGGTGATCAGCGACGTGCGCCTGCCCGACCGCGACGGGCTGGCGCTGTTCGAAGACATCCGCAGCGCCAGTCCGGCGCTGCCGGTGATCCTGCTGACCGCGCACGGCACCATTCCCGATGCGGTCGAAGCCACCTCGCGCGGGGTGTTCGGCTATCTCACCAAGCCTTTCGACAGCAAGATGCTGCTCGACAAGATCGAACAGGCGCTGCAGGTGGCCGGCACGCCCCACGCGGCCGACAAGCAGGCGACCGAACCGTGGCGCGAGGGCATCATCAGCCACAGCAGCCGCATGGCGACGGTGCTCGACGAGGTCCGCCTGGTGGCCGCCTCGGACGCCAGCGTGCTGATCCGCGGCGACAGCGGCACCGGCAAGGAGCTGATCGCACGCGCCATCCACCGCGCCGGCCCGCGCGCCACGCGCCCCTTCGTGGCGATCAACTGCGGCGCGATCCCCGAGCCGCTGCTCGAATCCGAGCTGTTCGGCCACGTGCGCGGCGCCTTCACCGGCGCGGCCAGCGCGCGCAGCGGGCTGTTCGTCGCGGCCAACGGCGGCACGGTGTTCCTCGACGAGATCGGCGACATGCCGCTCGCGCTGCAGGTCAAGCTGCTGCGCGTGCTGCAGGAACGCGCAGTGCGCCCGGTGGGAGCGAGCCGTGCCGAGGCGATCGACGTGCGCATCGTGTCCGCCACCCACCGCGACCTCGACGCCGCGCTCGCGGCCGGCGAGTTCCGCGAGGATCTTTACTACCGCCTCAACGTGGTCGGCCTCACCCTGCCGACCCTGGACGAGCGGCGCGAGGACATTCCGCTGCTCGCCAAGCATTTCCTCGACACCCTGGCGCGCAAGTACCGCAAGACGCTGCACGGCTTCGCCCCCGAGGCGCTGGAGGCGTTGAGCACCGCGGCCTGGCCGGGCAATGTGCGCCAGCTGCAGAACGTCGTCGAGCAGGCCTGCGCCCTGGCCACGACGCCGCTGATCCCGCTGGCGCTGATCGAGCGCGCGCTGCGCGTGCGCAGCATGGACGTGCTGAGCTACGCCGAGGCCAAGCAGCGCTTCGAGCGCAACTACCTGATCCAGCTCCTCAAGATGACCGACGGCAACGTCTCCGATGCCGCGCGGCTGGCCGACCGCAACCGCACCGAGTTCTACCGCCTGCTGCAGCGCCACGCGCTGGTGCCCAGCCTGTTCCGCGGCGAGGGCGGCGGCGGTACGCCGGAGGAGGGAGCGGCCCCCTGACAAGCTGCGGATCAATCGAATGAGCCGCCGCGCTTGATCTCAAGCGCCTGCCGGCATCGCGCGGTCGTCACACCGCATGCGATACTACGGTTCGATCACGGAATCGAGCCGCCTTTTGCCAGCCCACTGCGGGCACCAGGCAGCAGGAACGATGGTCCGATGCACAGGGCCGATCCGGAATCGACCTCTTTACGCCCACTTCACGCTAGACCGCCCGTGATCGTCCTAAACCTCTGCTGCAACCAGGATCACCGCTTCGAAGGCTGGTTCGGCTCGGCCAAAGCCTTCGAGGAGCAACTCGCGCGCGGGCTGGTGAGCTGTCCGGTGTGTTCGGGTACCGGGATCCGCCGGCTTCCCAGCGCCCCCTACGTGCAGACCCGCCATGCGGCAACGTCGTCGGCTGCCGAGGCGGCCCCCGCACCCGCAGCGGCGGTCGTGCCTGCGCCGGCCGCCCCCGCCGCCCCGACGGTCGCGACGATGATGAGCCTGCTGCGGAAGATGGCGCGCGGCGCCGAAGACGTGGGCGAGCGCCTGCCCGAGGAGGCACGGCGCATCCATTACGGCGAAGCCGAGGCGCGCACCATCCGCGGCGCTGCCTCGCGCGACGAGATCGGCGAACTGCTGGAAGAAGGCATCCTCGTGATGCCGGTGCTGCCGCCGGACGACGAACTGCACTGACCTTCCCGCATCGGTCCACAACCGGCGCACGGGAGTGCCTGCGTGCGGCGCGCTCAGGCCCGCACGCGGATCAGCGGCACCATCATCTCGTCGGTCGTCAGCCCGCCATGTACGCCGATCAGTTCATGCGGCACCTCGCCCTCGACCTCATCGATGACCGTACACCCGGGCTCCATCAGCAGCACGTGAGTCCCCACCCGCTCGCGCAGCCGCCGGTGGGGCTGGTCGGGCCCGAGCAGGCCGGCCGCGAGCACCTCCTCCCCGCGCATCACCACGGCCTTTCCAGCCAGCGCTTCGGCCGCCCAGGCCTCGAAATCGCCCTCCGCCCCCAGGCGCACCGCGCAGAAGGCCAGGCGCCGCTCGCCGAACAGGGGTGCGTCGAGCATGCCCGCCACCTCTCCCCCGGCGGGCAGCCGCAGCGCACGCTCGGGCGGCGCATCGATGAAGCCGTGATCGGCGGTGAGCACCAGGCGCACGCCCGTGCCGGCCAGACGCTCGCACAGCGCGGCGAACATCGCGTCGATGCGGGCGAAGCAATGCAGCGCCTCGGCGGAATGGCTGCCGTAGGCGTGGCTGAGGGCATCGAACACCGGGTAGTAGGCGTGCACGAGGCCGCCGCCGTTGCGCCGCATCGCGTTGGCCTCGTCCACGATCGCCGGGCCGAGGGCGTCCAGCCCCTGGTAGGGGCGGATGCGCGCGCCGCGGTTGTGATGGCGCGAGAAGCGCGAGAAGGCGATGTCCTGCGGCGACAGCACGACCACCGCGCGCCGCGCGCGGCGGAACATCGAAGCCTGCGGAAAAAGACGCGGGATCAGGCGAAAGGCTTCCACCGAGCCGCCCGCCCGACGCAGCAAGGGCAGCGGCGCGATCACGCCGCCGAAGCGCCGATCGTGGATGAACCAGCCGTTCAGGCCGTGCCGGGCCGGCGACACGCCGGTGAGCAAGGTCGTCACCGCGCTCGCGGTGGTGCTCGGAAACACCGAACTGAGCCGCCCCTGCCGGTGCGCCAGCAGGGCCGAGCCGGCGCCGTGCACGCACAGAAAGCGGTCGCCGAGGCCGTCGATCACGAGCACCACCACCGTCGCCCCCTCGCCCGCGGCAACGTCGCCGTGGTGCCAGCCGGCGGTGCTGTCGTGTAGCCAGCGCCGCAACCCGCTCGCCAGGCCATAGAGGCCATCCACACCATAGTCGGGCAGAACGGCGTGCCGGGGGAGACGATTCGTGATCGCGAACATGGTTGGCTTCCAGAAGCGAAAAAGCGGATGAGTACAGTGTACTCATCCGCTTTCGCAAGCTGGAGCGGGAAACGAGTCTCGAACTCGCGACCTCAACCTTGGCAAGGTTGCGCTCTACCAACTGAGCTATTCCCGCATTGTTCCGTGCGACACCATTTCACACCGCCCACCCGATTCAGAATGAATGCAAAACATCCTGAAACCGAGCAACTACGCGGGCTTGAAGCGTTTGTCGTCTTTCGTCTCGCGCCCTCGGGCGTTCAACGGGGGCGAACTATACCGGGCTTCACGGTGCCGTGCAATACCTTTCCTTTCGCAAGAATCCCGTCCCGCTGCCGGCGGCCACGCCACACTGCGGCATGGCCGCCCTTCCGGCTCAGCGCGCGGCGTGGATCGGATCGGTGATCCCGAGCATGTACATCGCCAGCAGGCCGATCGTGCCGGCGGCGACGAGGTAGTACATCGTCGGCAGGATCGTCTTGCGCAGCGTGATGCCTTCGCGCCCGAGCAGCCCCACCGTCGCCGAGGCCGCGACCACGTTGTGGATCGCGATCATGTTCCCGGCGGCCGCCCCCACCGACTGCAGCGCGACCATCATCGCCCCGGAGACGCCGAGCAGGCCCGCGGTGTTGAACTGGAACTGCGACAGCATCAGGTTCGACACCGTGTTGGAGCCGGCGATGTAGGCGCCGAGCGCTCCCACCCAGGGCGCGAAGAAGGGATACACGCCCCCCACGCTGTCGGCGACGAACTGCGCCATCGCCACCGGCATCGACATCAGCCCGGACGCGTTGACGCCCGAGTTGATCAGGATGCGTACCATCGGGATCGTGAAGACCAGCACGAAGCCCGCGCCGAGCAGCGTCCGGCTCGATTCGCCCACCGCCTTCACCAGCTCACGGCCACTCATGCGGTGCATGAAGAAGGTCACCAGGACGACGAGCACGAGGATGCCGCCCGGCAGGTAGAAGGGCTCGATGTTGCCGCTCACCCCCTTCTCGCCGAGGATGTCGATCCAGCCGAACTTCAGGCCGAGGAGGAAAGACTTCAGCTCGGGGATGGTGCGCGTGGCAACGAGGAAGGCCGCCAGCAGCAGATACGGTGCCCAGGCCATCGGCGTCGAGATCGGTGTCTTGCCGGCGACTTCGTCCAGCTTCATCTCGATCTTGCCCATCCACTCGCTCGGCCAGTCCTTGGCCGGCGCGAAGTCCCAGTTCTCCTTCGGCAGCAGGAAGCCCTTCTTCGCCGCCGGCACGACGATCGCCAGGCCGATGAGGGCGCCGATCATCGATGGGAATTCGGGGCCGAGGAAGACGCCCGCCAGCATGTAGGGCAGGCCGAAGGCCACCGCGGTGAAGATCGCGAACGGTGCGACCACCAGCCCTTCGGCCCACGACCGGTTGCGGCCGAAGAAGCGGGTCATGACCATCACCATGATCAGCGGCATCAGCATGCCGACGATCGCGTGCGTGATCGCCACGCGCCCGGTGATCAACATGAAGAAGGCGTCCCAGTTGCCGCCGAGGGTGACGAGCTGGCCGGTGATGCCGCTCTTGTCCAGGCCGGCACCGACCCCGACCAGGATCGGCGTGCCGACCGCGCCGAAGGACACCGGCGTGGACTGCACCATCATGCCGAGCACGACCGCCGCCAGCGCGGGGAAGCCGAGCGCCACCAGCAGCGGCGCGGCGACCGCGGCCGGCGTGCCGAAGCCCGACGCGCCCTCGATGAAGCAGCCGAACAGCCAGGCCACGATCAGGGCCTGGACGCGGCGGTCGGGACTGATGTTGGAGAACCCGCGGCGGATCGCAGCGATGCCGCCCGAGTGCTTCAGGGTGTTCAGCAGCAGGATCGCGCCGAAGATGATCCACAGGATCGCGCCGGTCAGGATCAGGCCCTGCAGGCTCGAAGCGAGCACACGGTTGAAGCTCATGTCCCATGCCCAGAGGCCGATCGCGGCCGTGATCACATACACCATGGGCATGGCGAACTTGGCCGGCCAGCGAAAGCCGAGCAGCAGCACCCCGGCCAGCACCAGCGGCAGGAAGGCCAGCAGGGAAAGTGTCGTTTGACTCATAGGATCGTTGTCTCCATCTAATCGTTATGTTTTGGTGTGGCGGTAGGACTCGGGTTGAAGGAATGCCGGCATCTGCCGAAGCGGGGCCGGCGGCGGAAAGATGCGGGCGCGGCGGGGCGCGGACCGCCCCGCCGCCGGCTTACAGAAGGGCCGCGGCGACGCCGGCGCGGGCCACCTGCGCGTCCTGGTCCGACTTCACGCCGGACACGCCGACGGCGCCGACGACCTGGCCCTCGACGACGACCGGCACCCCGCCCTCGAGCATGCCGCCGAGCACCGGCGCGGAGAGGAAGGCGCTGCGGCCGCCATTGATCATCTCCTCATACACACGCGACTCGCGACGACCCAGCGCGGCCGTGCGCGCCTTCTCCATCGCGACATAGGCGCCGATCGGCGCACAAGCGTCGAGGCGCTCGAGGGCGAGCGGATGACCGCCGTCATCGACGACGGCGATCGTGACCGCCCACTGGTTGGCGAGCGCTTCGGCGCGGGCGGCCGCGAGGATGCGTGCGACGTCGTCGTGGCTGAGGATTACCTTGGTCTGCATGGTCTATCTCCGGGGGGGTGGATGGGATGGAAAGTGGGGCCTGGCCGTGCATAGCCTGTTCGTCAGCCGCCGCGCGTGCCGACCCGCCCGAGGTGGCGCCGCAGCGGCCGTTGGCCGCCGCTCTCGGGCACGGTCTCGCGGCCGATGCAGCCGGCGGCGCTCATGCCGGTGTGGGCTTTGGTGTCGCGCCGGCGGTGCGCCAGATCGGCCCGACATCGCCCCCTTGGCGACAGATGCTACGGCGCAGCCCCGCCACATCCAAGCGTTCCCTGGCTGGTCGTACCAGTTCTTTCAAACCGTGGCACGCAGGACGGGACGAAAAACTTCAGCAATACAAGCTATGCATGGATAAGAATGCGCTATGCTGCAGCAACCCGACAACTGGTCCGACCACCGTGAAACCCTCCGTCGAACCCCGTGGCAGCGCGCCGGAACTCCAGCAAGTGGCCGACATCGTCGCCGAGCGCATCGAGCGCCTGATCACCGACGGCGTGCTCAAGGTCGGCCAGGCCCTGCCCTCGGAGCGGCGCCTGTGCGAAAAGCTCGGTGCGTCGC
>JANJTU010000205.1 GCA_024710965.1 Thauera sp.
CAACTTTGTCATCGATACCGCGCACTCGCGCTTTCCCGCGATCGGCGACGGCAAGGACGACGTCGCCGGCATCCTGCTCGCCAAGGATCTGCTGCGCTACTTCGCCGGCCGCGAGTTCGACCTGCGCAACATGTTGCGCCCGGCGGTGTTCGTGCCCGAATCCAAGCGCCTGAACGTCCTGCTGCGTGAGTTCCGCGTCAGCCATAATCACATGGCGATCGTCGTCGACGAGTACGGCGGGGTTGCTGGCCTGGTGACGATCGAGGACGTGCTCGAGCAGATCGTCGGCGACATCGAGGACGAGTACGACTTCGACGAGATCGGCGACAGCATCCGGCTCGACCACAACGGCCGCTACCGGGTGAAGGCGATCACCGCGATCGAGGACTTCAACGAAGCCTTCGCCACCCACTTCAGCGACGACGAATACGACACCGTCGGCGGCCTCGTCATCCGCCACTTCGGCCGCCTGCCCGCGCGCGGCGAGGCGGTGGAGCTCGAGGGGCTGAAGATCCAGGTGCTGCGCGCCGACAGTCGGCGGGTGCACACCCTGCTCGTCGAGCGCCTGCCGCTGCCAGCCGTGGCCGAGTGATGCTGCGCTCGCGCCTACTCGCGCTGCTCGCGGGCGCTGGGGCCGTGCTGGCCTTCGCTCCGTTCGGCCTGTTCCCGCTCGCGTTCGCGAGCCTCGCGCTGCTGGCGGCACAACTCGGGCGTGCCGAACGCGCCGGCGACGGCTTCCGCCTCGGCTTTGCCTGGGGCTTCGGCGCCTTCGCCGCCGGCGTGTCCTGGCTCTACGTGGCACTCAACCGCTACGGCGGCATGCCGATGCCGCTCGCGGCGCTGGCGATCGCCCTGTTCTGTGCCTATCTCGCGCTCTATCCGGCGCTTGCCGGTGCGGCCTTCGTGCGCCTGCGCCGCGCCGGCCTGGGCGCTGGCGGGGCGGCGGCGGCGGGGCTGTTCGCGGCGCTGTGGCTGCTGTCCGAATGGCTGCGCGGGGTGCTTTTCACCGGTTTCCCGTGGCTCGCGATCGGCTACACGCAGACGCCGCCCAGCCCGCTCGCCGGCTTCTTGCCACTGCTCGGCGTGTACGGCGTTGGCGGCCTGGTCGCCTTCGTCGCCGGCCTGCTCGCCCTTGCCGACTGGCGGCGGCTGGCGACGGCCTGGCGGCCGGCGGCGCTCGTGCTCGTGCTGCTCGCCGTCGGCGGCGGCCTGGTCGGCCGCGCGTGGACCACGCCGGCGGGGACGCCGGTGGCGGTCGCCCTGCTACAGACCAACTTCGAGCAGAGCCTGAAGTGGGATCCGGACCGCTTTGGCGAAGTGCTGCGCACCAACCTCGAACTGGCGCGCAACGAGTTCCTGCGTGCCGATCCGCCCGCGCTCGTCGTGCTTCCGGAGACGACGCTGCCGACGCTGCTCGATCGCCTGCCGGCGGGCTATCTGGAACTGCTCGCCGGCTTCGCGCGCGAGGCCGGCGGCGATCTGGTGCTCGGCGTGTTCCGCCGCGACGAGGCGGGCCGCATCTACAACGCGGCGATCAGCCTGGGCACGGCGCCCGCCCAGCACTATGCCAAGCAGCACCTCGTGCCCTTCGGCGAGTATTCGCCGCCGCTGTTCGGCTGGTTCTACCGCGTGGTCGACATCCCGATGTCGGACCAGAGCCGCGGCGCCCCCGAGCAGCCACCGCTGGCGCTCGGCGGGCAGCAGGTCGCCCTCAACATCTGCTACGAGGACCTCTTCGGCGCCGAGCTGCTGCGCGCCCTGCCGCAGGCGACGCTGCTGCTGAACCTGTCCAACCTCGCCTGGTACGGCGACTCGCTCGCCCAGCCGCAGCACCTGCAGATCGCCCGCGCGCGCGCGCTCGAGACCGGGCGGCCGATGCTGCGCGCGACCAACACCGGCATGACCGCGGTGGTGCAGCCCGACGGCACGGTGAGCGCGGTGCTGCCCGAGTTCGAGCGCGGCGCGCTGCGCGCCAGGGTGCAGGGCTATGCCGGCACGACGCCCTATGCGCGCTGGGGCGACCGTCTCGCGCTCGCGCTGGCCGTGCTCGTCGTGCTCGCCACCGTCCGCCGGCCGCGCGGCCTGCTCACGGCGTGGCGACGGAAGACGGTCGAGTAGCCGCGCATGGCGGCGCGCCGCCGATGGTGCGCGCCGTGCGCGGGGCCGCCGCTCAGCTCGCGACCCGCTGCCCGCCGAATCCCAGTAAAATCACCGCCTTTGCGTGCGCTGTGCGGCCTGGAGGCCGCCCGAGACCATGACCACCGAATCCCGACTCGTCAAACCGACCTTCCAGCAAGTCATCCTCACGCTCCAGCAGTTCTGGGGCGAGCGCGGTTGCGTGCTGCTGCAGCCCTACGACCTCGAAGTCGGCGCCGGCACCAGTCACACCGCCACCTTCCTGCGCGCGATCGGCCCCGAGCCGTGGAATGCCGCCTACGTGCAGCCCTCGCGCCGACCCAAGGACGGCCGTTACGGCGAGAACCCCAATCGCCTGCAGCACTACTACCAGTTCCAGGTCGTGCTCAAGCCCTCGCCGCTGAACATCCAGGAGCTGTACCTCGATTCGCTGCGCGCGCTCGGCATCGATCCCTCGGTGCACGACATCCGCTTCGTCGAGGACGACTGGGAGAACCCCACGCTCGGCGCCTGGGGGCTGGGCTGGGAAGTGTGGCTCGACGGCATGGAAGTGACCCAGTTCACCTACTTCCAGCAGGTCGGCGGCCTCGACTGCCGGCCGGTGCTGGGCGAGATCACCTACGGCCTCGAGCGCCTGGCGATGTACCTGCAGGGCGTCGAGAACGTCTACGACCTCACCTGGGCGGTGTATCCGGACGGCTCCAGGGTCACCTATGGCGACGTCTACCACCAGAACGAGGTCGAGCAGTCGAAGTTCAACTTCGAGCATTCCAACGTCGACTTCCTGTTTTCGCTCTTCGGCAGCTATGAGTCCGAGGCGAAGCGCGTGATGGAGGCCGGCCTCGCGCTGCCGGCCTACGAACTCGTGCTGAAGGCGGCGCACACCTTCAACATGCTCGATGCGCGCGGTGCGATCTCGGTCACCGAGCGCGCGGCCTACATCGGCCGCATCCGCAACCTGTCGCGCGCCGTCGCCCAGGCCTATTTTGAATCGCGCGAAGCGCTCGGCTTCCCGATGCTGAACAACAAGAAGGAGGCCGCGTGATGACGTCCGCCGCCCGCAACGCGACCCTGCTCGTCGAGCTGCTCACCGAGGAACTGCCCCCCAAGGCCCTGCCGCGCCTGGGCGAGACCTTTGCCGCGAAGATCGCCGAAGGGCTCAGGGCGAAGGGGCTCGCCGCCGCCCACGCCGACTTCTGCGCCTACGCCAGCCCGCGCCGCCTGGCCGTGACCATGGTCGAGGTCGCCGCCGAGGGCGCGGCGAAGGATGTCACCGAGAAGCTGATGCCGGTGGCGGTCGCGCTCGATGCCGAGGGCCGGCCGACGCCCGCGCTGCTGAAGAAGATGGACGCGAAGGGCATCGCGGCGGACGCCGTGGCCAGCTTCGAGCGCCGCCTCGACGGCAAGGCCGAGGCCTTGTTCCACACCGCCACCGTGCCCGGTGCGAAGCTCGCCGACGTCCTCGCCGGCATCGTGCAGGACGCGGTGAAGGCGCTGCCGATCCCGAAGGTGATGCGCTGGGGCGACGGCGACGCGACCTTCGTGCGGCCGGTGCACAAGCTCACCATGCTGCACGGCGCCGACGTCGTGCCCGGGCGCGTGCTCGATCTGGAGTCCGGGCGCACGACGCGCGGCCACCGCTTCATGAGCCGCGGCGACATCGTGATCAGCTGCGCCGACGCCTACGAGCCGACCCTGCTCGCCGAAGGCAAGGTCATCCCCAGCTTCGCCGAGCGCCGCGCCGACATCGAGCGCCAGCTGTTGACGGCGGCGGCGGCGCAGGGCGCGCTGCTCGGCGAGTATGCCGACCTGCTCGACGAAGTGGCGGCACTGGTCGAGCATCCGACCGTGTACGTGGGCGAATTCGAGGCCGAGTTCCTCGCCGTGCCGCAGGAATGCCTGATCCTGACGATGCGCGCCAACCAGAAATACTTCCCGCTGTTCGACGCCGCCGGCACGCTGTTGAACCGCTTCCTGATCGTGTCGAACATGCGCGTGGCCGATCCGACCAACATCGTCGCGGGCAATGCGCGTGTGGTGCGCCCGCGCCTGTCGGATGCGCGCTTCTTCTTCGAGCAGGACAAGAAGCAGAAGCTCGAAGCCCGCCTGCCACGCCTCGCCCCGGTGGTGTATCACAACAAGCTCGGCAGCCAGCTCGAGCGCGTCGAGCGCCTCGAGGCGCTGGCGGGCGCGATCGCCGCCCAGCTCCATGCCGACGTCGCCGCCGCGCGCCGCGCCGCGCGCCAGGCGAAGGCCGACCTCGTCACCGATATGGTCGGCGAGTTCCCCGAGCTGCAGGGCATCATGGGGCGTTACTACGCGCTCGCCGATGGCGAAGGGCCGGTGGTCGCCGACGCCATCCAGGCCCACTACCAGCCGCGCTTCGCTGGCGACGCGCTGCCGGCCGGAAACGTCGCCGCCGCCGTGGCGCTGGCCGACAAGCTCGATGCGCTGGTCGGCTTCTTCGGCATCGGCATGGTGCCCACCGGCGACAAGGACCCCTTCGCCCTGCGCCGGGCGGCGCTCGGCGTGCTGCGCATCCTGATGGAGGCGCCGCTGCCGCTCGAGCTGCCGAGGCTGATCGAGCTCGCCGCCGCCGGCTTCAAGCCCGGCCTGCTGAGCGCCGCGGGCTTCGCCGCGCAGCTGCAGGACTTCATGTTCGAGCGCCTGAAGAACCTGCTCCGGGGCGATGAAACCGGGGCCGGCCGCGATGTCGCGGTGATCGACGCCGTGCTCGCGCTGCGGCCCGCCCGCATCGACCTCGTGCCGGCCAAGCTCGCCGCGGTGGAGGCTTTCCGCGCCCTGCCCGAGGCCGGGGCGCTCGCTGCCGCCAACAAGCGCATCGTCAACATCCTGAAGAAGGCCGGCGGCGCGCCGGGCGAACCGGACGTCGCGCTGCTGCAGGAGGCGGCCGAGAAGGCGCTGTTCCACCAGGTGGTCGAGGTCGCGCCGCTGGTGCGCTCGCACGTCGCCAACGAGGACTACACCGACGCGCTGCGAGTGCTCGCCGGCCTGCGTGCCGCGGTGGACCAGTTCTTCGAGGACGTCATGGTGATGGCCGAGGAGCCGCTGACGCGGCAGAATCGCCTCGCGCTGCTGGCGCAGCTGGCCGGTCTGATGAACCAGGTGGCGGACATCTCGCGTCTGTCCGCCTGACCGCTCCGGGCCACCCCGGCGCCCGGCGCCGCGCGGCCCGACATCCACGGAGGTTGCCGTTGAAGCTCATCATCCTCGACCGCGACGGCGTCATCAACGTCGATTCGGAACAGTTCATCAAGTCGCCCGATGAGTGGCGGCCGATTCCCGGCGCGCTCGAGGCGATCGCCCGCCTCAATCAGTGGGGCTGGCGCGTCGTCGTGGCCTCCAACCAGTCCGGCGTCGGCCGCGGCCTGTTCGGCATGGACACGCTGAACGCGATCAACGAAAAGATGGTGAAGAGCCTGGCCCAGGTCGGCGGGCGGCTCGATGCCATCTTCTTCTGCCCGCACGCGGCGGACTCGACCTGCGACTGCCGCAAGCCGAAGCCCGGCCTGTTCCTGCAGATCGCCGAGCGCTTCAACGTCGATCTGGCCGGCGTGCCCTGTGTCGGCGACAGTCTGCGCGACCTGCAGGCCGGCGCGGTGGTCGGCTGCACGCCCTATCTGGTGCTGACCGGCAAGGGCATGAAGACGCGCGATGACGCGGCGCTGCCGATCGGCACCCTGATCTATCCCGACCTCGAGGCGGTCGTCGCCGACCTGGCCACCTGAGCGCCGCGCCCGCATCCCTTCCCCGAGCTGGTCCCGTGATCCTGATCCGTTCCCTGCTGTTCGCCCTCGTCCTGGGCATCGTCACGCCGCCCTACACCGTGTTCGCGATGCTGACCTTCTGGCTGCCGCCGATGGTGCGCCACCGCCTGATCACGACCTGGGTGCCGGTGATCATGTGGTTCATCCGCCATCTGCTCGGCATCCGCTACCGCGTCATCGGCGGCGAGAACATGCCGGCCGGGCCGGCGGTGATCCTGTCCAAGCACCAGTCGGCATGGGAGACGATCGCACTGCAGCAGATCTTTCCGCCGCTGTGCTACGTGCTCAAGCGCGAACTGCTGCGCGTGCCTTTCTTCGGCTGGGCGCTGGCGCAGATTCCGGGCATCGCCATCGACCGTGCGGCGGGCAAGGACGCGCTGTCGCAGGTGGTGGAGCAGGGCCGGGCGCGGCTGAAGGAGGGCCTCTGGGTGGCGGTGTTCCCGGAAGGCACGCGGGTGGCGCCCGGCGTGGTGCGGCGCTACAAGCCGGGCGGCGCGATCCTGGCCAAGCGCGCCGGCGTGCCGGTGGTGCCGGTGGCGCACAATGCGGGCGAGTTCTGGCGGCGCAACGCCTTCCTCAAGCGGCCGGGCGAGATCATCGTCAGCATCGGCCCGGTGATCGACGTCAAGGGCCTGAAGGCGGACGAGATCAACCGCCGCGCCGAAGCCTGGGTCGAAGCCGAGATGCGCCGCCTGTTTCCGCATCACTATGCGGCCGGGGCCGCGACTCAGGCGGCGGCCGCGACGGCCGCGGACGGCGGCGACGAGGTCTGAAGCCGGGGCACGGCGGCGCCTGCACGCCGTGCCGCCTGCTGATGTGGCGGCTGACGCATCGATGGACGCTGCCTGCGTCCGCGTCTAGGATGGAAGCGGCCGACCGCAAAGGAGTCCGTCATGACCGACAAGCTGCCGCTGCTGTCCGAGGATGAGATCCGCCAGCGTCTTGAGCGCGACCTGCCGCACTGGTTCTACGAGAACGGCTGGATTCGCCGCAAGTACCGGACCGAGGGCTGGAAGGGCACGCTGATGGTGGTCAATGCCGTCGGCCATCTGGCCGAGGCCGCCTGGCACCATCCGGACCTCACCGTCTCCTATGCCTTCGTGATCGTCAAGCTGACCACGCATTCCTCCAAGGGTGTCACCGAGCGTGATTTTGCCCTGGCACGCAAGATCGAGGAGGTGATCCAGTGGCAGCCCGGGCGCGAGGGCGGGGTGCTCGAAGGCACGCCCAACGACGACCAGCGCTTCCGCTACATCAAGTACGACTAGCGCGGCGGCCGCAATGAAGGCGGCCGTAGACGCAAAACGGCCCCGCCGGGGCGGGGCCGTTTCGTTCAGCGGACCGGGTCTGGCTTAGGCAGCCTTCTTCGGCGCGGCCTTGGCGGTGCTGACGGCCTTGACGGTGGCGCTGGTCGCGGCAGCCACGTTGGCTTCGGCGATCTCGGCGACCTGCTTGGCGGCCTTGCTCATGCTGTCGTAGGCGCTGTTGGCGGCGGCGATCGCCGACTTGACGGCGGCGACGGCGACGTCGGAACCGGCCGGGGCCGACTTGGCAGCCTTGTCCAGCGCGGTGGCGACGCCCTTGTTCAGCTCGGCGACCTGGCCTTCGAGGACCTTGGACACTTCTTCCTGGCTCTGCGAGGTGATCTCATACACGCTGCGGGCGTAGGCGACGGCCTTCTCGACGATCGGCTGGGCCAGCGCGGCCTGCAGGTTCACCAGTTCCTGCACGTCCTTGGCGGCGAGCAGGGCCTTGGTGTTGGCCACGCCGTCTTCCAGGATGGAGCGGGCGGTGTTCAGGTTCAGGGCGGCCAGGCGCTCGGCGCTGGCGAAGGCGGTGTTGGCCAGGGTCAGCAGGGTTTCGATGTTGGCCTTGTTGGCGGCGGCGAACTGCTCGGGGGCGACGAAAGTGGACATGGTGATCTCCTCGGTAGATGCGGGTGATGCTGGTACATCGGGTTTGGCTTTGCTGTGATGTTGCGTCGCAGCATGGTTCGGATTATAGGGGCGCGAAGCGTGAAGTCAAGAGGTATTTGGTGCATCGCACAACGCGAGATTGATTGTTCGCATCAATGACTTGCGGCTCGCCCCCGAGCGGCCGAAAAAATCCTCCCGGGATCATGCCGAAGGCGCCCGAGACAGCATCGCCGCCGATGCCGGGAGTCTGACGTCGCGAGATTGCCGCCTGATGACGCCGGGCACGGCGGGAGTCGTGCGCGGCGGCGGCACGCCGGCGATGCGCCCCGCGCGGCGCCGATCGCTGCCGGGCGCCGCCGCCGGCAGGCGGGCTCAGTCGTGGCTGAAGTCGGGCTTGCGCTTCTCGACGAAGGCCGCCATGCCTTCCTTCTGGTCGTTGAGCGCGAAGGCGGCGTGGAAGACGCGGCGCTCGAACAGCAGGCCCTCGTTGAGGCTGCTCTCGAAGGCGCGGTTGACCGATTCCTTGATCATCATGACCACCGGCAGCGAGAAGCCGGCGATCGTTTCGGCCGCGGCCAGCGCCTCGTCGAGCAGCTTGTCGGCCGGCACTACGCGCGACACGAGGCCGGCACGCTCGGCTTCGGTCGCGTCCATGAAGCGGGCAGTGAGGCACAGGTCCATCGCCTTGGCCTTGCTCACCGCGCGCGGCAGGCGCTGGGTGCCGCCGGCGCCGGGCAGGATGCCGAGCTTGACCTCGGGCTGGCCGAACCTGGCGCTGTCGGCGGCGATGATGATGTCGCACATCATCGCCAGCTCGCAGCCGCCGCCGAGGGCGAAGCCCGCCACCGCGGCGATCACCGGCTTGCGGCAGGCCTTCACGCGCTCCCAGTTGCGCGTGATGTAGTCGCCCTTGTAGGCGTCCATGTAGGAAAAGGTCGCCATCGCGCCGATGTCGGCGCCGGCGGCGAAGGCCTTCTCGGAGCCGGTGATGACGATCGCACCGATGCTGTCATCGGCCTCGAAGTCGTTCAGGGCGGCCGAGATTTCGTTCATCACCTGGTCGTTGAGCGCGTTCAGCGCCTTCGGACGGTTCAGGGTGACGAGGCCGACACGGCCGCGCTTCTCGGCGATGATGAGTTCGTAGGTCATGCTGTCTCCTGGAAAGTGTGCCTGGGCATCGGGTACGGCAAGGCCTTACTGCGGGGGCGTGGGCTTGCCGTCGTTCTTGGGCTGGATCACCGCGCGCACCCGGCCGTCGCCCGCGCCGTTGCGGCTGCCCGGTGCATTGGTGGCGAGGTAGTTCTCGGTGATCGCGTCGTATTCGATGTAATGGCCGCGCACCTCGTCGCCGCCGCTGACGACGCGTGCGCGGTTGAACAGCCGCGCCTGTTCGCTGCGGCTGTCGTACTCGATGCGCTCGGCCTCGCCTTCGACGTATTCGTTGGTGCCCTCGCGCTTCTGGCGGAAGGTGGCGAGCCGCTCGCCGCCCGCGGTGGCGACGCCGTTCTGGAAGCCGGCGGCATCCTGCGTGACGACGAGCTTGTCGCCCTTGATCACCAGCGTGCCCTGGGTGAGGACGACGCCCCCTTCGAAGATGTGAACCTTGTTGCGGTCGTCGACGGTCAGGCGGTCGGCCTCGATGTTGACCGGCTGCGTGCGGTCGGCCTTCTCGGCGAAGGCGGGCGCAGCGAGGCCCGCCAGGGCGACGGCGAGGAGGAGGGAGGCGGAGGCGAGCGGGGCGTTCATGAGGCGGATCCTTGGCGGCGTGGCATGTGCACACGGACCTGGCCGACGAGTTCGAGCGTGCCGAAGAGGTTGTCGGCGCGAAGGCCGAGGGCGTCGGCCCGGCTGCCGGCACGCGTGAGCCGCACCGGGGTGTCGCTGCGGGCGCGGTGCGAGTCGGGCCAGACGGTGAGGGTCTCGGAGTCGAGCGCGAGTTCGGGCTGGCCGGCGGTGGCGGCGCGGCGCACCCGCACCGCGCCCGACAGGTCGACCCGCTCGCCGCCGGGCGACACTTCAGCCTGTGCGGCGGTGATGCGGGTCGCGCTGCCTTCGCTCAGCATGAGCAGGCGCGGCTGCTCGAGCCGGGTGACGTCGCCTTGCGGAAAGTGCGCGAGGCGGTCGGCGACGAGTTCGTAGCGCTGCGCGCCGTTCTCGCCGAAGCCGACGACGCGGGTGCGTTCGGCGACGAAGTCCGGCCCGCTCTGTGCCGCCCGTTCCGCGGCCGGCTCGTCAATGCGCGTGACCCGCTCCAGCCACACCGAGGCCCCGGCCAGGAGCGCGAGGGCGAGGACCGGGTAGAGGCGATAGGCGTTGCGAAATTCAGATCACCTGGGCGAGCATCAGGTCATGTGTGGTGAGGGCGCCGGCGAGCCGGCCCGCCGCATCGATGACGAGCAGCTGGCTGATGCGCAGGCGCTCCATGATCTCGGCCGCCTCCACCGCGAGCGCGTCCGGCCCGATCGCGCGCGGGTTGCGCGTCATCACCTCGGCCAGCCGCGCGCTGCGCACATCGATGCCCTTCTCCAGCGCGCGGCGCAGGTCGCCGTCGGTGAAGATGCCCAGCGGCAGGCCGGTCGCGTCGGTGATCGCGGTCATGCCCATGCCGCCGGCGGTCATTGCCAGCAGGGCCTGGGTCAGCGGCGCGTCGGCCGCCACCACCGGCACCGCGTCGGCCGGGCGCATGACGTCGCCAACGTGGGTCAGCAGGCGGCGGCCGAGGGCACCGCCGGGGTGGGAGCGGGCGAAGTCCTCCGCGCCGAAGCCGCGCGCGTCGAGCAGGGCGACGGCGAGCGCGTCGCCGAGGGCGAGCGCGGCGGTCGTGCTGGCGGTGGGTGCGAGGTTGAGCGGGCAGGCTTCTTCGGCCACCGCCGCCTCGAGGTGCACGTCGGCCTCGCGTGCCAGCGGCGAGTCGGGCTTGCCCGTCATCGCCACCAGGCGTGCACCCTGGCGCTTGACCAGGGGCACGATCGTCAGCACTTCCTCGCTCGTGCCGGAGTTCGACAGCGCAATGACCACGTCTTCGGGCGTGATCATGCCGAGGTCCCCATGCGCGGCCTCGGCGGCGTGCACGAAATAGGCCGGCGTGCCGGTGCTTGCCAGCGTGGCGGCGAGCTTGCGCGCGATGTGCCCCGACTTGCCGATGCCGGTGACGATGACCCGGCCGCGGCGCTTGAGGATCAGCTCGACGGCGCGCTCGAACTCGGCGCCGAGCCGATCGGCCAGCGCCGCCACCGCGGCGGCCTCGATGTGGAGCACGCGGCGGGCGAGCACGACGGCACGGCTGTCGGGGGCGAGGGGAATTGGGTCCATGGAGGTCGATGCTATAAACTGGCGCGAAACAGACGCGGGATGCCGGCGCGATATAAACATGTGCCGCCGGCGAAGCCCAGCGATTGTATAACAGTCGGGACGCCGCCCGGTGCGCCCGGGATCCCCTGCCCCGCCGCCGCCATGCTCAATACGCTCGATTTCGTCCTGTTGCTGCTGGCGGCCGCGGTGGTGCTCGTGGCGCTGTTCCGCAGCCTCAACCTGCCGCCGGTGCTCGGTTACCTGCTCGTCGGCGCGCTCGGCGGGCCACATGCACTGAACCTGATGCAGGAGTCCGAGGGCGCGCGCCACCTCGCCGAGTTCGGCGTCGTGTTCCTGATGTTCTCCATCGGTCTGGAATTCTCGCTCGCGCGCCTGTACGCGATGAAGCGCATCGTCTTCGGCCTGGGCGCGGCCCAGGTGCTGGGCTGCATCGTGCTGGTGACGCTGCTCGGGCGCCTGGCGGGCCTGGGCTGGAGTGCGAGTTTCGCGCTCGGCGGCACGCTGGCGATGTCCTCGACCGCGATCCTGTCCAAGCTGCTCGCCGACCGCCTGGAGCTCGACAGCCGCCACGGGCGCGAGACGATCGGCGTGCTGCTGTTTCAGGACATCGCCGTCGTGCCGCTGCTGATCCTGCTGCCGGCGCTGTCCCGACCGGCCGACGAGCTGATGTTCACGCTCGGGCTGGCGGCACTGAAGGCGGTGATCCTGCTGCTGGTGGTGCTGGTGTTCGGGCAGCGCCTGATGCGCTGGTGGTTCACGCTGGTGGCACGCCGGCGCTCGGGCGAACTGTTCATGCTCAACGTGCTGCTGATCACGCTCGGCCTCGCCTGGCTGTCGGAACTGGTCGGCCTGTCGCTGGCGCTGGGCGCCTTCCTCGCCGGCATGCTGATCTCGGAGACCGAGTACCGCTACCAGGTCGAGGAGGACATCAAGCCCTTCCGCGACGTGCTGCTCGGCCTGTTCTTCGTCACCGTCGGCATGCTCCTCGACGTCATGGAGATCCTGCGCAACCTGCCGGCCGTGATCGGGCTGGTCGCGGCGCTGCTGCTGGGCAAGTTCGGCATCGTGTTCGCCGCCTCGCGTGCCTTCGGCTCGCCGCCGGGCACGGCGATGCGCTCCGGGCTGTGGCTGTGCGCCGGTGGCGAGTTCGGCTTCGTACTGCTGTCCGAGGTGCTCGGCCTCGAGCTGATGCCGCACGGCCTGGCGCAGGTGACGGTGGCGGCGCTGGTGCTGTCGATGCTGCTCGCGCCGCTGATCGTGCAGGTCAGCGACAAGCTGGTGATGCGCTTCGTCGCCTCCGAGTGGCTGCTGCGCTCGATGGAGCTGACCAAGGTGGCGGCGCAGTCGCTCGCCACCGAAAGGCACATCATCATCTGCGGCTACGGGCGCAGCGGGCAGTACCTGGCGCGCTTCCTCGAGCAGGAGGGCATCAGCTACGTTGCCCTTGACCTCGACCCGGAGCGGGTGCGCGAGGCGGGGGCGGCGGGCGAGGCCGTGGTCTATGGCGATGCCGCCCGGCGCGAGACCCTGATCGCCGCCGGCATCATGCGCGCCAGCGCGCTGGTGGTGTCGTTTGCAGCGGTCGAGGCGGCGCTGCGCGTGATCCACCATGCGCACGCCCTGCGGCCCGAACTGCCGGTGGTGGTGCGCGCGGTCGACGAGGCCGACATGGAAAAGCTCGCCCGGGCCGGCGCGGCCGAAGTGGTGCCGGAGGCCTTCGAGGGCAGCATCATGCTCGCCTCCCATGCGCTGGCCCTGATCGGCGTGCCGCTCAACCGCGTCCTGCGCCGCATCCGCGACATCCGCAACCAGCGCTATGCGCTGATGCGGGGTTTCTTCCACGGCGTCAGCGACATCGGCGACGGTCCCGACACGAGCCAGGTGCGCCTGCATTCGGTGCCGGTGCCGGCGGGGGCGGCGGTGATCGGCCGCGCGCTCGGTGAGCTCGCCTTCGAGCAGTTCGGCGTCACCGTGTCCGCGGTGCGCCGTCGCGGCATCCGTGGCCTGTCGCCCGGCCCCGAAACGCGCATCGAGGAAGGCGACGTGGTCGTGCTGCTCGGCCTGCCCCCCGGCCTCGAGGCGGCCGAGAACCGGCTGCTGACGGGCGCCTGAGCAACCGTCGCCGGGCCGCCCCGGGACGGTTGCGAGGCCCCGGCGGAGGGGGGGCGAAGGTGTCGCGGCGAACCGCTCTGCGCCCGTGGGACGGGCCGGCTGTGTAAAGCCGGCTCGCCACCGCGCAGCGGGTGCGGTGCTTGACCAGGCGCGACGGCCACGCTACAGGTTGGCGCAGACGGTGTAGGTGTTGCCGTCGACCAGCGGGTTTCCCGCCGAGATGAGTTGCAGGCCACCCTCGCCCGCGGTGCCGGCGCGCACCGAGCCGCTCGCCGGATTGCCGTCGTCGAGGGCGATGTCGAGCTGGCGCACGAGCTTGCCCGGGACGTTGCCCGAGCACACGATGTGGGTACTCGTCAGCCCGAGCAGGCTGCCGCCGCGCTGGATGCCCACGCGCCCGCCGACCGCGTTGCGCGGCAGGTAGCCCGCATCGGCGATGTCGGCGGTGCCGGTGGCGAGGTTGGCCAGACGCACGTGCTGCCAGAAGCGGAAGGCTTCGGTGTCGTCGGTGTCATCATCGTCCCAGGCGCCGTCGATGGCGGCGTTGCCGTTGCCGGTCGAGGTGCAGGCGCTGCCATCCGGGCACAGGTGCAGCGGTCCCCGCGAATCGTCGCCCGGCAGGGCGCGGAACTTGTCCTGATAGGCATGCAGCAGCGCCGGCGTGGTGCGGAAGTCCTGCGCCAGGTTCTTCACCTTCGCGCTGTCGATCAGCTCCTGGCCCTTCAGCACGCCGCCCATCAGCAGGCTGATGATCACCAGTACGACGGCGATCTCCACCAGCGTGAATCCGGTCTGTCGGCTCGTCATGGCATGTGTCTCCTTCATGGGATGGATGGTTGCGGAGGGGGAACTCAGAGCCGCCCGGCCTGCGCCAGGCGCGCGATCAGGAGCGGGCGGCCGATCCAGACCAGCAGGTCGTCGAAGTCCGCGGTCGCTTCACCGGCCTGATAGCTCGGTGCGCTCGCCGAATAGCTGGCGTTGCGGCCGTCGGCGCGCAGGTTGGGGCCGGTGGAGTAGATGATCGCCACCGCCTGCGAGTCGGCGAGCGTGATGCGGCTGTCGTCGTGGGCGCGGACTTCGAGCTTGCCGGTGGGGATCGTCGCGGCGCCGATCGGTCCGCTGGCGAACTCGGGATCGACGCGGTAGCGCCAGTGGCCCGCCCAGCCGTCGGCGGCCTGCAGGCGCGCGCTGCCCCAGGCGTCGGTCGCGGGCATCCCCAGCGTGCGCCAAGGCAGCCGACCTTCGGTGGCGAAGGTGCACGGCCGCGCGTCCTCCACGCCGTAGGCGGCGCTGGCCGGATCGGCCTCGGTGCTGGGGCAGGGCAGGCGGCCGTTGATGATGGCGAAGCCGGTCAGCGCCTGCTGGATGTCGCGCAGGCGTTCGTTCGTGAGCTGGCGGTCGCGCGCCTCGAGGCGGCTGCGCAGCGGCACCATCAGGCTGCCGGCGAGGAGCGACAGGATCACCAGCACGACGGCCAGTTCGGCCAGGGTGAAACCGGCGGCAGCGTGCCGCAGCGGCGGCGAGGCGGTGTGCGCCGGGCGGGGCCGCAGGGCTCGGGGGCGGGGGGTGCAGCGCCGCTCGGCGCTGCCGCAGTCCTTGTTGCCGCACGGCGTCGGCGTCGGCTTGCCGCGGAAGTCGATGGCGCCTGCAAGCGCACGGCGAGGGGCGTTCAGGCGATGCACAGGACGACGTCCTCGCTGGCCGGCTGCGACGGGGCGGTGACGCGGAAGCGGCGCGCGCCGGCGAAGGTGGGGACGCCGAGCGCGACATGGACGGCGTTGTCGCCTTCGAGGTATTGCGTCGGGTCGGCGCGGCGCGCCGGCGTGTCCCGCACCTGGCGACCGGCGCCCGCGCGGATGCGCTCGCCGCCGAACAGCAGCACGGCGCGGCAGAGCACGGTCTCGGCCGGGGCGTCGTGCTCCACCTCGATGCAGGCGCTGCCGTCGGCGCAGGCGGCGAAGCGGAACTGGTCGCGCCAGTTGTCATGCGCGGCGCGTCCTGTTTCGGCCATGCCGAGCACGGCCGCGGCGGGCAGTGCGCCGGTGAGCAGCCCGCCCGGCGTAGGCGCGGCATGGCTGGCGATGAAGCTGGCGTCGTCGAGCCGGCCGGCGAGGGCGGTCGCGGCGCGGCGGGCGATGTCGTCGAGCTGGCCGGCGTGGTCGTCGCGTCGGCGCAGGGCGTCGAAGATGTCGTCGATGCCGATCCAGGCGACGAGGTCGTTGCGCGCCTCGCTGCCGGTGCTGCCCTGCTGCAGGGTGAGCGGCCCGTCGATGCTGTGCGGGTAGGCGCGGTCGAGGTAGTGCGCGAGGTCTGCCGCGGCGTCGGCAGAGCCGCCGCAGGTCCCGGCTGGGCCGCCGGCGCGGAGCTGCGTCGTCAGCGGCGGGCCGGGGGCGAACACGACTGCGACCGCCAGCCCGTCCTGGGCGGCGACCGGCAGCGGCTCGCCGGTCTCGGTCAGGAGCTCGAACTGGCCAGGGCTGTCCCAGTTCAGGCGTTCGGGCTTCGGATTGTTCTTCACGCTGCCGGCCACCGCATACCACAAGCACTCGCCGAAGCCGTCCCGCGCCTCGGTCAGACCCAGCGTGCGCCAGGGCAGGCGGCCGATCTGGCCGAGGCCGCGCGCGCCGCAGGCGCCGTCCGGCGAGCCGTCGTTGTCGCTGTCCGGACAGGGCAGGTAGCCCAGGCCCTGGTCCTGATGGGTTTCCGCATAGCTGACGGCGTAGCCGAGCAGGGCCTCGCGCGCCTGCGCCAGCGCCGCCATGCTGCGCGCCTGGGCCAGGGCGCGTGCACGGGCGGCCAGTTCGCCCTGCGCCAGGAGGCCGGCGGCGCCCGTCAGGGTGGCGAGGAGCAGGGCGGCGAGCAGGCCATGGCCATGGCCGTGCGCCCGGCGCCACAGCGGCCTCATCGGGCCGCTCCGGCGCGGGTGACGGTGACGCGGGGTAGGGCGTGTTCCGATGCAGGCGCAGTCGGGGGCGCCGCTGGGGCCGGAGGCGGGGCCGAGGTCCGGGCCGAGGTCGGGGCCCAGGTCGGGGCCGCAGGGGCGCCAGGGAGGACGGGCGAACCGCTCGCGGGCGGGCTGTGTGCGGCGAGGGCGTCTTCGAGTGCGATGCGCTGGGCTAGGGCTCGTCCGGGAGCGGCGCTTTCGGGCGGGGGGCTTTCGCACCCGACGCCTTCGATGCTGTCATCCTCCGGCGATGGGTCCTCTGGCGCGTCGCTCGCGGGCGGCCAGCGGTCGCCGACGCGAAGCCGCGCGGTCGGGGCGCCGTCGGGGATCAGTGCGAGTGCGCGTGCGGGGGCGAACCGGAGGCCGGCCGGCTGGGCGGTGGGCGTGCCATCGAGCCACACCGTGTCGCGTCCGTCGGGGCGACGGAGGATGCCGTCGATGCGCTGGGGCGCCGCCGCGGGTGGGGGCGATGCTGCCGCTTCGCGCGCACCCGCCAGTGACTGATCGATGGCCGCGCGTTGCGCGCGGCTGAAGAACAGGACGCCGAAGTCGGCACCGGCGCTCGCGGCGGTGAGCATCAGGGTGAGGCTGAGCGTGCCCGTGACCACGCGCGGGGCCATCGCCGCACGATGGTGCGCGCCGTGTGCCCGGCGTGCGGAGCGGGCGGTGGCAGCTGGCGGCCTCATCGTGAACGCGCCGCCGGCGGTGGTGTCAGCGTGAGCCAGGCGAATTCGCACTCGACGTGCAGGTGTTCGTGCCGCGTGCTCGGTTGGGGCAGGCGCTCGAGCAGGCAGCCGCGGGCCGCGACGACGGCTTCGGGTAGCGCCTCCAGCGCGGCCACGAGAGGCGGCAGCCGGCCTTCGTGGCGAAGGGGCAGTTGCAGCCGGAGGGTGCTGGCGACGACCTCGGGCCCGGCTGCGCCGGCGGACGGAACAAGCTGCGGCGTGGTGAACCGCAGATCGGCGAGGGCGGGATCGATGTCCTGGCGCTGCAGTGCGAGGACCGCGGACTGGCGCCAGCGGGCGGGGTCCGGCGCGGCGAACATGCCGGCGGCTTCAAGGGCCTGCCAGCGTGCAAGCGCCGGCGGGAGGGCGGCCTCGTGCTGCTGCGCGGCCGCCAGCACCGCCTCGCTGCGTGCGAGCTCGCTGCGTGTCTGCGCGAGCGCCTGCTGGGCGTCGGCGCGCGCCGTGTCCGCCCACCATAACAATGCCGCCCCGGCGCCCGCCAGCACCACCGCGGCGAGGGCGGCGCGGGTGCGCGGGTCGGCCATTGCCGGGCTGGGGGCGCTCATGGTGTCGGGCGTCCGGCAGGGGGGGTGGGCAGGCTCAGCGTGAGCTCGACCGGCGCGCGGCCGGTGCCGGTGCGGCGGACTTCGCGCGCACCGCCTGCCTCCAGGGCGCGGATGATCGTCTCGAGTCGGGCATTGCCCGCCGAGCCGTCGGCGTGGCCGGGCTCGACGCCGAGGTCGACGCTGAGGCCGACGCGCAGCTCGCCCTGCGGCGCCACGTTCCAGTGCAGGCGCTGCAAGCTTGCTTCCGGCTGCGACGCGAGCGCGGTGGCGATGTGGCGAAAGAGTGCGAGGGGCGCGAGACGGGCGGGCTGCGCGTGGTCGAGGCGGGCGAGGGTGTCGATCAGCACCTGCGGCGCGAGTGGCAGCGCGGGGCGGGCCGATTCCAGCGCCGCCAGCGCCTGGCGCGCGGCGAGATGGCGGCGGTGGAGCAGGGCGCGATCGTTCTCGAGCGTGACGCTGTCGCTCCAGCGCAGTGCGGCGGCGAGGGCGCAGGCGGAGAACACGAGCGCCCCGCCGCCGAGCAGGGCATGCGGCAGATGCCTGGGCGCCGCCGCGGACGCCGCGGCAGTCCAGCCCAGCCGCTGCGGCGCCCGCGCCAGCCAGTGCAGCAGCAGCGGCGTGAGGTCGGGCCCGGCCGTCGTGCCCGCTGGCGCCGGCATGCCGAGGCTGGCGGCGGTGACAAAGCGAAGGTCGGCCGCGGGCATGGATCCGGCTGCAGTGTCGGCCGCCGGGAGGGCGAGCGCTTCTGCGCCCGCGAGCACCACGACCGCGGGCAGGATGTCGGCGCCGCGCTGGCCGGCGATGTACTGACGCGTGCGCTCGAGCTCGGCCAGCCAGTGCGGGTCGTGCCCGGCCGCCTCGGCGGTGCAGCCCGGCACCAGCCGGGCGAACTGCAGCCGCGCCTGCTCGAAGTGCGACAGGCGCATGCCGGCGCGGGTGAAGCCGGCGAGCAGGGCGTCCGCACCCGGGCGCGCGGCGCGCGGGGCGAAGTGCCCGATCAGCTGCGCGGCGGAGACGAGGCGCTCGAGTCGCGCGCCGGCGATGCGCAGCGCCTCCAGCCACGGCGCCAGCAGCGCGGGGCGGCTGAGCCCGGTAAACAGCACCCGTTCGAGCCCGGTGGCGGTCGCGCTGTCGCGGCCGAGCGCCTCCGCGCGGGCGAGGGCGGGATCGGGGAAGTAGGTGGCGAGCTTGCGCGCGAGCAGGGCGCGCCGGTCGGCACCGCGCACGCGCGGCAGGTCCTCGGCCTCGAAGGCCTCGTCGCCGAACTCGCACAGCAGCCGGTAGCGCCGCGCGGAGGGCTGCTGCCGCAGCCAGGCGACGAAGTCGCGGACCGCATCGGCGCCGAAGGCGGCGACGCGGGCGGGCGTCCTGCCATGGAGCTGCCAGGCTTCGAGGCCGAGTCCGTCGAGGCGGAGCAGGCAGGGCGGGCGCAGCATGGCTCAGACCGGCAGGCGGGTGATGATGTCGTAGATCGGCCCCAGCACCGCGGTCGCGATCCACAGCAGCAAGCCCCCCATCAGCAGCGTCAGCGCCGGCTCGATCGCCGCCTGCAGGCGGGCGACGGATTCGGCGACGTCGCGCTGATAGAGCGCGGCGACGTTGCCGAGGGCGCGGTCGAGCGCGCCGGTGTGCTCCCCGACCCGCAGCATGCGGCACACCAGCGGCGGGAACAGGCCGACCGACTCGAATGCGGCGGAGATCTGCCGGCCCTGCTCGATGTGGCGCCCGGCGGTGCGCACGCCTTCGCGCAGGGCGAGATTGCCGGTCGCGTCCTCCGTGGCGCGCAGGGCGTCGATGACGGTGACTCCCGCCGCGTAGAGCATGGCGAACAGGCCGGCGAAGCGGGCCAGGGCGAGCTTGCGGCGGAGCTCGCCGATGAGGGGCAGGCGCAGCTGCAGGGCGTGGAAGCGCAGGCGCAGGGCGGCGGAGCGGGCGAGGGCATGGCGCGCGCCGGTCATGGTCAGGCCGGCGGCGAGCAGCAGCGCCCACCACCACGTCGAGACGGCGTGCGACAGCCCGACGAGGACGCGGGTGTGCAGCGGCAGGGCCTGGCCGGTGGCGCGAAACAGCTGTTCGAGCTGCGGCACGACATGCACCAGGGCGACGACGAGGGCGAGGACCAGGATGCTGCCGACGATGGCCGGGTAGATGGCGATGCGCTGGGCGTGGGCGGCGAGTTCGTCCTCGCGCCGCAGCGCCAGGCCGATGTCGCGTATCGCCTCGGGCAGGGCGCCGGCCTGCTCGCCCGCGCGCAGCAGGCTGACGAACACCGGCGAGAAGGCGGCCGGCTGGCGCGCCGCAGCGTCGGACAGCGGCCGGCCGCCCTCCACCTCGGCGAGCAGCGCGTTCACGACCCCGGCCATGCGCGGGTGGGAAGTCGCGTCGCGCAGCGCACCCAGGCCTTCGAAGGGCGGCACCCCTGCGGCGAGCAGCTGTTCGAGATGGAAGCAGAAGTCGATCAGTTCGCGGCGCGGGATGCGCTGCGGCGCCCGCCATGGCGGGCGGCGGGCTTCGCCGTTGATGAAGGTGAGGCCTTGGCCGCGCAGGCGCAGCTCGAGGTCGGCGAGATCGGCGGCGTCGAGTTCGCCGCGCACGCGGCGGCCGTCGGCGGCCATGGCGCGGTAGCGATAGCGCTTCATGCGCCGGGCCCCCGCGCGGCGCCGAGGTCCACGACGCGGGCGAGTTCCTGCAGCGAGGTCGTGCCGTCGAGCACCAGGCGCATGCCGTCCTCGGCCAGGGTGCGGTGGCCGCGTTCGTGCGCCGCGGCGCGCAGTTCGGCGGGGCTGGCGCGGCGGGCGATGAGTTCGTCGAGCGCCAGGTCGACGTGCAGCAGCTCCATGATCGCGCGCCGGCCGCGGTAGCCGCGGAACTCGCAGTGCGGGCAGCCGGCCGCGCGCTGCAGCGTCGGCGGCGGCGTCCCGGGCGCCAGGCCGAGCAGGCGCTGCTCGTCGGCGGAGGCGGTGCCGGCGGTGCGGCAGCAGGGGCACAGGACGCGGACGAGGCGCTGAGCGATGATGCCGGTGAGGTTGCCGGCGAGGAGGTCCGGGCGGATGCCGATGTCGAGCAGGCGGGGGATGGCGCCGAGCGCCGAGTTGGCGTGCAGGGTGGCGAACACCTGGTGGCCGGTGAGCGCGGCGCGCAGCGCCATCTCGGCGGTGTCGGCGTCGCGGATCTCGCCGACGAGGACGATGTCCGGATCCTGGCGCAGCAGGGCGCGCACGCCATCGGCGAAACTCAGGCGCGTGGCGTCGCTGACGGGCGTCTGCCGCACCATCGGCAGCGGGTACTCGACGGGGTCTTCCAGCGTCATGATGTTCACCTCTTCGGAGTTGAGGTGGTTCAGCACCGAATAGAGCGTGGTCGTCTTGCCGCTGCCGGTGGGGCCGGTGACCAGCACCAGCCCTTCCGGGCGGGCGAGGATGCGCTCGAGCGTGGCGCGCTGCGCCTCGGCGAGGCCCAGCGCGTCGAGCGGGACGATGCCCTTGTCGCGGTCGAGGATGCGCAGCACGATGTTCTCGCCGTGCAGGGTGGGCTGGGTGGCGACGCGGAAGTCGACCGGCCGGGCGCCGATCGTGAGCGTGATGCGGCCGTCCTGGGGACTGCGCGACTCGGCGATGTCGAGCCCGGCCAGCACCTTGATCCGCACCGCCAGCTCGGGCCAGCAGGCCTTGTGCAGGGCGCGCACCTGGCGCAGCGTGCCGTCGATGCGGTGACGGATGCGCAGGAAGCCGGCCTCGGGTTCGAAATGCAGGTCGGAGGCGCCGCGCGCCACGGCATCGGCGAGCAGGGCGTCGATCAGGCGGACGACGGGCTGCGTGTCGTGCGCGCCGGCGGCCGCGGTGGCGAGGGCGCCGCCCCGGCCGCGCTGTTCGAGTTCGAGCACGATGTCATCGATCGTGTTCGGCTGGCCGTAATGGCGGTCGATCGCGCGCAGGAGGTCGGACTCGGCGGCGAGCCGCAGCTCGATGCGGATGTCGGGGCCGAGCAGGTTGTGCAGCCGGTCGAGGGCGAGGACGTCGTTTGCGTTCGCCGTGGCGACGACGAGCCAGCGCCCGATGGCGTCGTAGTGCAGCGGCAGCAGGCGGTGGCGGCGGGCGAGCGGCTGCGGCACGCAGGCCAGGGCGTCGGGGGCGGCCAGCGTGTCGGCGAGGTCGACGCAGGGGTGGGCGCCGTCGGCGGCGAGGGTGTCGCGCAGGGCGGATTCGCTGACGAAGCCCAGTTCGACCAGCAGGCGCCCGAGCGGCTGGCGGCGCTGCTGCTGTTCGTGCAGCGCGATGCGCAACTGGTCGGCGCTGATCAGGCGTGCGGCGAGCAGGGTTTCGCCGATCGAGGACGGGGCGTTCATCGGGCGCCCCGGGCGAGACCGGGGCGCAGCGGCACGCCGGGGAAGTTGCGCTGGCCAGGCGAAGGCTCGGCGACGAGGAAGTCGGCGGCCGGCAGGTGCGGTGCATAGCCGGCGTAGTCGCTGCGGGTGCTGGGGTCTTCGATCAGCAGCGGGCGCAGGAAGATCAGCAACTCGGTGCGGCGCACGGCGTTGTCGCGGCGGGTGAACAGCTCGCCCAGCACCGGCAGTTCGCCGATGAGTGGAATGCGGCCGTTGTCGTGGTCGAGGCGGTCTTCCATCAGGCCGCCGAGCACGGCGATCTCGCCGCTGCGCAGGCGCAGCATGGATTCGATCTCGCGCGTGCGGATCTGCGGCACGCGGTTCGGAATGTTGCGCAGCGAGGGGTTGGGATCGTCGCGAAAGCCGGAGATGCCCGAGATCGTCGGCCGGACGTTGAGCGTGATGTCGCCCGCGGCGCTGATCTGCGGCGTGACCGACATCACCATGCCGACCGACACCGACTGCGGCGTGGTGGTGGCGGTGACCTTCTCGCGGTTGCTGTCGTCGTACTCGGTGGAGGATGCGTCGACGAGGAAGTAGACGACCTCTTCGACCACCTTGAGCATCGCCGTCTGGTTGTTGAGCACCGACAGGCGCGGGCTCGAGAGCACCTTCACGGTGCCGAAGGTCTCGAGCAGGTCGATGCGGATGTCGTGCTGCCCCGACAGGTAGCTGAGCGTCGGCGTGCCGGCGGCGCCCGCATTGGTGCCATTGCGCGGGCTGACGGTCCAGCCCGGCAGGCCGAGGCGGGTCCAGTCGATGCCCTGGCGATAGCCGTCGGCGAGGGTGACCTCGACGATCGTC
The DNA here is from genome assembly GCA_024710965.1 of Thauera sp. Lineage (GTDB taxonomy): Bacteria > Pseudomonadota > Gammaproteobacteria > Burkholderiales > Rhodocyclaceae > Thauera. The sequence goes on from JANJTU010000205.1 coordinate 22,688, forward strand.
GCCTCGATCATGACCTGGCGCCGTGCGGCGCGCTGGACGTGGTCGAGAAAGGCGCGCAGCTGCTCGTGCTGGCGCGTCGTCGCGCGCACCATCAGCACGCCGCTTTCGCGGTTGAGCATGAGGTCGTTGTCGCGACAGGCGCCGCGCTCGCCGCTGCCGTCGGCGCTGCAGCTGCGCGGCGCGGACGCGGACTCGTCGAGGAGGGCGCGGACGTTGGCTTCGAGCGATTCCCAGAAGTCGCTGCTCGAGCGCGTCTCGATCTGGGTCACGGAGGCGTTGCCGGCGCTGGCGCGGCTCTCGCCGCCCGAGCCGCTGGTGGCGATCTGCGTACTGGTGGCGACCGTGCCGTTCATGCGGCGGCTGAGGTTGACGTAGTCGAGCGCGTAGGTCTGCAGGTGGGGCGTGTCGGGTCGGACGACGAGGTGGCGGCCGGAGAGTTCGTAGCGGATGCGGGCCTGGCGCGCGATGCGTGCCAGCAACTGGGCCAGGGTCTGGTCGACGGCGTTGAGGGTCACGGTGCCTTCGAGGCCGGGGTGAAGGTCGAGGTTGAGGCGGGCGTCGCGGCCGATGGCGAACAGGAGCTGTTCGACCGGGATGTTGCGCGCCGCGACCGAGTATGTGTCGTCGGGCGGGCGTGGCGTCGCCGCCAGGTCCGGTGGCGCGGCCGGCTGCGGCGGGGGAGCGGGCGGGTGGGTGTCCGCCGCCTGCGGCGCCGGTTCGGCCGGCCCGGCGCGGTCGGCGAGGAGGTGCCCGGCCGGGGCGGTGGCCGTGGGCAGCGGGGCGCAGGCGGCGAGCGCGGCGGCGAAGGTGAAGCATGCCGATTCGAGCGCGGGCGAACGTAATGGCATTTGCATGCGACAATGCTAATGCCATTCTGTTTGGCTGGAAATACCTTCGAGGCATAAAGTGCGGCGCGCGCGGGGCATCCCCGCGTCGGCCCTGCGGACGCTCGGGCGGTAGCGCGTGCGACCCGCTCCGCGCGGCTGGCGCGGCGGCGTTGTTGCATTGCAACGACCGGCCGGAGGGCATTTCTGCCTCTGATACAATGCGCGGTTCTCAAATGCTATCGGTCATCGTGCCCGCCCCTTCCGCTCCGGATTCGCCGCTCGTGTCGCTTCGCGACGTCCGCTTCGCCTATGGCGAGCGGTCGGTGCTGCGCGGCATCGACCTGAGCGTGCATCGCGGCCAGGTGGTGGCGATCATGGGCGGCAGCGGCTGCGGCAAGACCACGCTGCTGCGCCTGATCAGCGGCCAGCTCAAGGCTTCGGGCGGGGTCGTCGAGGTCGAGGGGCGCGATGTCGCCGGCTTGTCTCGCGCCGATCTGTACGCCCTGCGCCGGCGCATGGGCATGCTGTTCCAGTTCGGTGCGCTGTTTACCGACATGAGCGTGTTCGACAACGTCGCCTTTCCGCTGCGCGAGCACACCCGCCTGCCGCCGGGCATGATCCGCGACCTGGTGATGATGAAGCTGCAGGCGGTGGGCCTGCGCGGCGCCGCCGGGCTGGTGCCGGCGGAGCTGTCGGGCGGCATGGCGCGCCGGGTGGCGCTGGCGCGCGCGGTGGCGCTCGACCCGATGCTGATCCTGTACGACGAGCCGTTTGCCGGGCTCGACCCGATCTCGCTCGGCATCATCGGGCAGCTCATCCGCCGCCTGAACGACGCGCTGGGGGCAAGCACGGTAATGGTGACGCACGACGTGCACGAGTCGCTCGAGATCGTCGACTACATCTATTTCGTCTCCGACGGCCGCATCGTCGCGCGCGGCACCCCGGACGAGATCCGCGCCTCGGCCGACCCCTTCGTGCATCAGTTCGTCCATGCCGAGGCCGACGGGCCGGTGCCGTTCCACTATCCGGCCGAGCCGATCGCCAGCCTGCTCGGCGAGGTGCGCGCATGAACGGCCTGCTCGGTGCGCTGCGCCGCCTCGGCGCGATGACGATCGATGGCGTCTGGCGGCTGGGTTTCGCCGCGCGCTTCCTGCTCGCGGTGCTGCTCGCCTCGGGCCAGTCGCTGCGGCGCATCCACCTGACGATGCGCGAGATCTACTTCAGCGGCGTGCTGTCGCTGCTGATCATCATCGTCTCCGGGCTCTTCGTCGGGCTCGTGCTTGGCCTGCAGGGCTATGAGACGCTGCAGCGCTTCGGCTCGGCCGACGCGCTCGGCGTGCTGGTGGCGCTGTCATTGACGCGCGAGCTGGGGCCGGTGGTGGCGGGCCTGCTGTTCGCGAGCCGCGCCGGTTCGGCGGTCACGGCCGAAATCGGCCTGATGAAGGCGACCGAGCAGCTCAAGGCGATGGACATGATGGCGGTCAATCCGCTCGCCCGCGTCGTGGCGCCGCGCTTCTGGGGCGGCGTGATCTCGATGCCGCTGCTCGCTGCGCTGTTCTCGGCGATGGGCGTGTTCGGCGGCTGGCTGATCGGCGTCGTCGTCATCGGCGTCGACGACGGCGCGTTCTGGTCGCAGATGCAGGCAGCGGTCGATTTTCGCTATGACGTTGTCAATGGTGTGATCAAATCGGTGGTGTTCGGCGCGGCGGTGTCGCTGATCGCGGTGTTCGAGGGCTATGACTGTCATCCCACCGCCGAAGGGGTGTCGCGCGCGATCACCCGCACCGTGGTGACCTCGGCGCTCGCCATCCTTGCGCTCGATTTCGTGCTCACCTCTTTCATGTTCCGGGGGCAGTGATGAGTCGTACCACGCTCGACCTGTGGGTCGGCATTTTCGTCGCGCTGGGCTTTGCCGCGCTGGTCTTTCTCGCCATGCGGGTGGGCAATTACTCCGGCCTCAACGACGGCGAGACCTACAAGCTGGAGGCGGTGTTCGACAACATCGGCGGGCTCAAGGTGCGGGCGCCGGTCAAGAGCGCCGGCGTGCTCGTGGGCCGCGTCACCGCCGTGCGCTTCGATCTCGAGAGCTATCGCGCCGTCGTCCAGCTCGAGCTTGACCGTCGCTATCAGTTCCCGGCCGACACCACCGCGTCCATCCTCACCTCCGGTCTGCTCGGCGAGCAGTACGTCGGCTTCGAGGCGGGCGGCGACGTCGAGATGCTGAAGGACGGCGAACGCATCCTGATCACGCAGTCGGCGGTCGTGCTGGAGAAGCTGATCGGCCAGTTCCTGTTCGATCGCGCTGCCGAAACGCCCGCGCAGTGACGGGCGTCGAACCTCGTCGGAGCCAACAGCCATGAAGAACCTGCCGCCCGGATCCTCCCTCAAGCCGCTCGGCGCCCGGTTCGCCGCGCTGGCGCTGACCGCCGGCGTGCTCGCCGGCTGCGCCACCACCGGCAATCCGGATGATCCGCTCGAGGGCTACAACCGCGCGATGTTCGCCTTCAACGAGCAGCTCGACAAGGCGGTGGTGAAGCCGGTCGCGCAGGCCTACGAGTTTGTCGTGCCCGATCCCGTGCGCACCGGCGTGGGCAACGTCTTCGGCAACCTCGGCGACCCCTGGATCAGCATCAACAACCTGCTGCAGGGCAAGGTGGCGGACGCGCTGAGCGACTTCATGCGCTTCGCGGTGAATTCGACCTTCGGCCTGCTCGGTGCGCTCGACGTTGCCACCGAGATGGGGCTCGCCAAGCACGACGAGGATCTCGGCCAGACGCTGGGGCGTTGGGGGGTGGGCGAGGGGGCCTACATCGTGCTGCCGTTCTTCGGCTCGCGCACGGTGCGCGACACGGTGGCGCTGCCGGCGGATCTGGCCGGCCAGGACCCGCTGCAGATCGATCACGTGCGCACGCGCAACAGCGTGACCGCGCTGCGCATCACCCATGCGCGGTCGACCCTGCTCGGCGCGGAGAAGACGCTGGAGGAGGGCACGCTGGACAAATACGCCTACGTCCGCGACTTCTACCTCGAACAACGCCGTTACAAGGTTTTCGACGGTGCGCCGGAGCGGGTGTACGAAGATTTCGACGAGGCCTCCGCCGTCCCGCTCGGCGAAGCCGTGGATGTCGCGGCCACCGCGGCGGTGGAGCGTCTTGAACTGCTCGCCATCGGCAGCGTGGCGCTGGCCGGCGCGGGCGTCCCCCCCGACAATCCGATCAAGCGGTGAACGACATGAAAAAACTGATCACGCTGTTCTGTTTCCTCTGCGCCGGCCTGCTGCCGGTGGCGACGGCGGCCCAGCAGGTCGCGCCCGACGCGCTCGTGCGCGACGTCACCAACGAGGTGCTTGGCATCGTCCGCGCCGACAAGGCGATCCAGGCGGGCGATACGCATCGGGTGATCGCCCTCGTCGATGCGAAGGTGCTGCCGCATTTCGACTTCCGCCGCATGACCATGCTGGCGATCGGGCGCGACTGGCGCGCGGCTTCGCCCGAGCAGCAGGGGCGGCTGACGGAAGCCTTCCGCACCCTGCTGGTGCGTACCTATTCCAACGCCCTGACCCAGTACCGCGACCAGACGATCGACTTCAAACCCACCCGCTTCGGCGAGGCCGACACCCGCGTGCAGGTGCGCACCGAGGTGCGGCAGTCCGGCGCCCAACCAATCGGCATCGACTACATGCTCGAGAAGACGGACAAGGGCTGGAAGGTTTTCGATGTCGTCGTGGCCGGCGTGAGCCTGGTGACGAACTATCGCAGCAGCTTTGCGCAGGAGATCCGCAATGGCGGCGTCGATGGCCTGATCCGTTCGATCGAGGCCAAGAACCGCTCGCTCGAGGCGGAGCAGAGCCGTTCATGAGCCGCGCCGAGGCGACCGCGGTATTCGCTCCCGCCGGACCGCTGACGATGCAGACCGCACCGGCGGCGCTCGAGGAAGGCCGGCGCCTCGCCGCCGCGGGCGACCTGAGGGTGGATTTTTCGGCCGTTTCGGTCGCCGACTCGGCCGCGCTCGCCCTCGTGCTGGAGTGGCTGCGCGCGTCGCGCGCCGGTGGCCACCGGCTCGTGCTGAGCGGCCTGCCCGCCGGGCTCGTCAGCCTGGCCGCGCTCTACGATGTCGACGCCCTGCTGCCGCAGGCAGCCGGCGCATGACGGCGGCGATCCGCATCGAGGCCGTGACCAAGCGCTACGGCACGCTGCAGGCGCTCGGCGGCGTCGACCTGGAGATCGCCCAGGGCGAGTTCTTCGGCCTGCTCGGCCCCAACGGTGCGGGCAAGACGACGCTGATCTCGGCGCTCTCCGGCCTCGTGCGCGCCGACAGCGGCACGCTCGAGGTGATGGGGCACGACGTCGTCGCCGACTACCGCAATGCCCGCCGCAGCCTCGGCGTGGTGCCGCAGGAGCTGGTGTTCGACCCCTTCTTCTCGGTGCGTGAGCTGCTGCGCATCCAGTCGGGCTACTTCGGCATCCGCAGCAACGACGACTGGATCGACGAGATCCTCGCCAGTC
>JANJTU010000219.1 GCA_024710965.1 Thauera sp.
CCTCGAAGCATCGGTGCGCTACCTGGCGGTCACGCTCGGGCCCGAAGGCACGCGCGCCAACGCGATCTCGGCCGGCCCGATCAAGACCCTGGCCGCCTCCGGCATCGGCAGCTTCAGCAAGCTGTTGTCGTTCAACGAGCATAACGCCCCGCTGCGCCGCAACGTCACGATCGAAGAAGTCGGCAACGCCGCCGCCTTCCTGTGCTCGGACCTCGCCAGCGGCATCACCGGTGAAGTCATGTACGTCGACGGCGGCTTCAACACCACCGCGCTGGGCAACGCCGAACCGCAGGCCTGACACGCCCGCCGCCGCCCGTCGGCGCACGCGCGGCGGCGGGGCAGAAGACACGAAGCCCGATCCGGTGGACGCCGGATCGGGCTTCGTTCATGCGAAGGCCGGCGCGCGGGAGGCGCGGCCCCGGCGCCGCCGGCCCTTGCTTACTGGGCGGGCGGCGCGGCCGGCAGCGTCACTTCCACCTGGTAGCGCTGGCGCAGCTCGGCGAGGAAGGCGCTGAAATCACGCTCGGCCAGCAGCTGGCCGTACTGAGCCGCCACCGCCGCAACGCGCGGATCGTCGTCGGCGATCGCGGGCCGGTCGACCGCATCGATGCGATAGACGACATAGTCACCCTCCGGCAGGGCGACGCCGACGTGAGCCGGCAGCTTGTCGGACGGCGCCGAGAACACCGCCTGCATCGCCGGCGCCGGCAGGCCGGGGGCTCCGCGCTGCAGCTTGCGTTCGGCAGCCCACTGGCCGGCCACCTGCTCGCCCTTGCCCAGCGCAGCCAGGGCCGCGGCGCCCTGCTCCGCCGCCTGCTTCGCCCCCGCCTCGCGCCGCAGGTCGTCGACGATGCGGTCCTTCACCTCTGCCAGCGGCAGGCGCTGGGCGGCCTCGAACTGCTTCACGCGAGCGGCGACCAGCGTGTTCGGGGCGACCTCGATCGCCTCGGTGTTGCGCCCGCCCTTCGCCGCGTCGTCGGCGAACAGCGCCGAGAGCAGGGCTTCGCTGGCATGCTCGCCGACGCGGCCGCCGTCGCGGCTGATCCAGTCGGTGCTGCGCACCTGCAGCTTCAGCGCCTCAGCCACCGGTGCGAGGCTGTCGGGCTGTTCGTAGACTGTGTTGGCGAACTGTTCGGCCAGCTCGGCGAAACGGCGCCCCGCCGCCTGCCCGCGCAGCTCCGCCGCGATCTCGTCGCGCACCGCATCGAAGGCGCGCACCGAGGCGGGTTTGATGTCCGTGACCTGGATGATGTGGACGCCGAACTCGGAGCGCACCGGCTCGCCGATCTCGTCCTTCGCCTGCGCGAACGCCGCATCCTCGAAGGCGCCGACCATCGCCCCACGGCCGAAAAAGCCGAGATCGCCGCCGCGCCCCGCGGAGCCGGTGTCGGCGGACTTCGCCTTCGCCAGGTTGGCGAAGCGCGCCGGATCCTTGCGCAGCTCCTCGACCAGCGCCTTCGCCTCGGCCATCACCTTCTGCACCTCGGCCTCGCCCGCGTCGGCCTCGAGCGGCAGCAGGATATGGCGCGCCTGGCGCTCCTCGGCGACGCCGAAGCGGTCCGGGTTGCTGTCGTAGAAGGCGCGGATCTCGCCGTCGGCGACACTGACCTGGCTTTCCAGCGCCGCGCGGTCGAAGACGACGTACTCGGCCTTCAGGCGTGCGGGGCGTTCGAAGCGCGCCGGGTTGGCCTCGTAGTAGGCGGCGACCTGCTCGTCCGTCACCTTGGCCTCGGCGGCGAAGCGCGCCACCGGAAAGCGCAGCTCGCGGATCGTGCGTTCTTCGAGCTGGGCGGCGAGGAAGCGCCGCGCGGACACCTTCGGCGCGAAGCCGGCATCGCCCACCGAGAGCGCGATCTGCTGCACGCGCACGTCCTGCGCCAGGCGTGCCTCGAACATCGCCGGCGACATGCCCTGTGCGCGCAGCAAAGTCTCGTAGCGCTGCAGCGAGAAGCGGCCATCCTCCTGGAAGGCGGGCAGCGCGGCGATGGTCGCCTGCAGCTGCTGCGGCGTCACGACGAAGCGGTTGTCCGCGGCGTAGAGGGCCAGGGCGCGCTGGTTGATCAGATTGTCGAGCACGGCACGGCGCAGCGCATCGGACTCGAGCAGGGCGCGATCGACTTCACCGCCCGCCGCCGAGCGCAGCCGGTCCTGCTGCTCGCGCAGCGCCTGGTCGAGCTCCGCTTCGCTGATCGGGGCGCCACCGACGGTGGCCACCTCTTTGCCGCTGGCCGAGTCGCTGAAATAGGCGTCCATGCCGAAGAACGCGAAGGGAACGATCAGGATCGCCAGGATCACCTGGGCAACCCGCTTGTTGGTGCGAACAGCCTCGAACATCTCGATTTCCGTGGAAGCCTTGGGGAGAGCGGCGCGGTGGGCCGCACGATGGGCGACGCGCCGCGCGCGCGAAGGCGGCAGTTTAGCGCATCCGGCCCGGGTTCTGGCCCTCGCCCATGCACGACGGCTGTCACGCCTCAAGTTGGGGAGGAAACGGTCGTTATACTATGCGCATGATCACCCAGCCTTCCGCCCGCACCCTGCGCCCAACCGTTCTGCTCGCCCTCGGCTACAGCCTGGCCGGATGGCTGGCGCTCGAATTCGCCGTCGATCCGGGATATGCATCGTCGGCCTTTCCACCCGCCGGCATTGCCCTGTCGGCGCTGCTGATCTTCGGCCTGCGCCTGTGGCCGGGGGTGTTCGCCGGGTCGCTGCTGGTCCAGCTCATGGCCACCGCGGCGGTTGCACCGGGACAGCCGATGCTGGCGCCGCTGCTGCTGATTCCAGCCGGCGCGACCGTGCAGGCGCTGGCCGGTGCATGGCTCGCGAACCGCCTGATCGGTTTTCCGAACGCGCTCGACACGCCGCGCACCATCGTGCGCTTCCTCGCCCTGGTGGCGCCGCTGAGCTCGCTGATCAGCTGTTCGATCGCGATCGTCGTGTTGCGCGCGAGCGGCATCGTCGCCGCCGGCGACGCCTTCTTCAACTGGTGGAGCTGGTGGCTGGGCGACACGCTCGGCATCATGGTGGCGGCGCCGCTGATGTTCGCCTTCTTCGGCCGTCCCTCGGCGGAATGGCGCAGCCGCCGCGCCGGCATCGCCATTCCGCTGCTGCTCGCGCTGCTGCTCGTCGCCTTCGGCTTCCGCCAGATGCTGGCGTGGGAGGACGCACGCCTGCACACCCAGTTCAGCCACGACACCGAGTACCTCGACAGCCAGGTCCGCCGGCGGCTCGACGCCCAGCTCGACATGATGCTGGCCATCCGGGGGCTCACGAACGTCAGCGAGACCCTGACTGCGGCGGACTTCCACGACTTCGTCACCCCCTGGCTGCGACGCTACCCCGGCACGCAGAACTTCGCCTGGAGCCCGCTCATCAGCGATGCCAGGCGGGCCGAGTTCGAGGCTCAGGTGGAAGCTGCCGGCCAGAGCCCGTTCAGGATCATCGACCGAGACCTCGACGGCCGCACCTATCCGGCGGCGACGGCGGCGCAATATCTGCCCATCGTCTACGTCGAGCCGCTCGCGCCCAACCGCAGCGTCGTCGGCCTCAACCCGCTGTCGCTGCCCGCTTCTGCGCGCGCGATCCACGACACCCTGCGCAGCGGCGAGCCCGTTGCCACCGAGCCGATCCGCCTGGTGCAGGAACGGGACGCACAGCAGGGTGTCGCCATCTATCTGGCCGTCAGCGGCACGGCGCGGGCGGCGGCCGATGCCGCCCCCCGCCCGCCGGCGCCGGCCGCCGGCGTGATCTCCGCGGTGTTCCGCATGGATGATGCGCTCGCCGGGATTTCCCGCGCCGCGGCCGACGCCGCCATCGAGCTGTGCCTGGTCGATCTGGCCGCCCAGCCGGGGCCCCTGCGGTTGAGCGGCGAGGGTGGCTGCGAAACGGACGCCTGGCTGGCAGAGCAGCTCGGACGCCGCATCGCCATCGCCTTTGCCGGGCGGGCGTGGGAGATGCGCCTGCGCGCCGGGCCCGCCTATCTGCAGAAGACCCGCAACTGGGCGGCGTGGGGTACGGTGGCCACCGGCCTCCTCGCCGTCGGCCTGCTCGGCGCCTTTCTGCTGATCACGACCGGCAACACCCGCCGCATCGCCGCCCTCGTCGAGCGGCGCACGCACGAGCTCGCCGCCGCCACTGCCTCGCTGCGCGAGAAGCAGGAAGCGCTGACCGAAGCGATGCGCATCGCGCGGATGGGTAGCTGGGAGACGCTGCACGGCGCGAGCGGCCTGCGTTGCTCGAGCGAGCTCGAGCAGTTGCTCGGCTGCAGCGGACGCCGCCTCGCCGGGCTCGGGGACCTCGTCGCTGCGTTCCGCGCCGACGAGCGGCCGTTGCTGCAGGCCCAGCTCGACAAGCTCATGGCGGCCCCCGGCCAGGTCACGCTCGACTGCCGGACGGACGAGTCCCCCGCGCGCGTCCTGCAGGTCCACCTCGAAAGCGAATGGCGGGGTGGGCGGCTCGCGCGAATGCGCGGCACCGTACAGGACGTGACCCACGCGCGCGAGGCCGAGGCCCACATCCACTACCTGGCGCGCTTTGACACGCTGACCGGCCTGCCCAACCGCAGCGCCTGGCTGGAGCAGGCGGGCGAGGCCCTGCTCGCCGCCGAACGCCACGAGGACCGGCTCGCGGTGCTGTTCCTCGACCTCGACAACTTCAAGACCATCAACGACTCGCTCGGCCACCCGGTGGGCGACCGCCTCCTTGCCGAGGTCGCGCGGCGCCTGGGCGGCTGCATGCGCAGCGAGGACCGCCTCGCCCGTCTCGGCGGCGACGAGTTCGTCGCCCTGCTGCCACGGCTGGCCCGCAGCGACGACGCTGCCGTGGTGGCGACCAAGATCCTGCGCGCGCTGAGTGCATCGATGCAGATCGGCGACCACGATCTGCGTCCCTCGGTCAGCATCGGCATCGCCCTCTTCCCGGACGACGGCACGACGGTCGACGTCCTGCTCAAGCACGCCGACACCGCGATGTATGCGGCCAAGGCCGCCGGCCGCAACAGCTTCCAGTTCTTCATCGAGGAGATGAACGTTCGCGCCACCGAACGCCTCACGCTGGAGAACGCCCTGCGCCGTGCGATCGACGGCAACCAGCTGACGCTGCACTACCAGCCGCAGATCGACACCAGCAGCGGCCGCATCGTCGGCTGCGAAGCCCTGGTGCGCTGGCAGCATCCGGAGCGCGGCCTGGTGCCGCCCGGCCAGTTCATTCCGGTCGCCGAGGACTCCGGCCTCATCATCCCGCTCGGCGAGTGGGTGATGCGCGAGGCCTGCCGCCAGCAGGCGCAATGGGCGGCGTCCGGGCTCGGGCGGCTGACGCTCGCGGTCAACATCTCGGCGCTGCAGTTCCAGCGTGCGGATTTCGCCGCCACCGTCGCCCGCATCCTGCGCGAAACCGGCGCCGACCCGGCATCGATCGAGCTCGAGTTGACCGAAAGCGCGCTCATGGACCCGGGCGACGCCCTCTCCGCGCGGCTGCAGGGACTGGTTGAGCTGGGCCTGACGCTGGCGCTCGACGACTTCGGCACCGGCTATTCCTGCCTCGCCTACCTGAAACGGCTGCCACTGAGCCGGCTGAAGATCGACCGCTCCTTCGTCGCCGATCTGCCCGGCGACGCCGAAGACGCCGCGGTCGTCACCGCCGCCCTGTCGCTGGCCCGCGACCTGGGTATGGAAGTCGTCGCCGAGGGCGTGGAGACGGCCGCACAGCGCGCCTTTCTCGCCGCACGCCAATGCACGCTGATGCAGGGCTACCTGTTCTCGCGCCCGCTTGACGCCGCCGAATTCGCGGCCTGGCTGCGGGTGCAGCCGCAGCCAGGCTGACGAAGAAAGGGGCACCCCCTGCTGGCGCCCCCTGCACGCTCGCCGCGTCCGCCGTGGTCGGCGTCAGGCGGGCCGACCCGCCGCGTTCACGCGGCCTTGGCGAAGACGAGGTGGCCGGCCTGCGCGTCCACCCGCACCCGGTCCTTCGCCGCGAACTGGCCCTCGAGGATCGCCTTCGCGAGCGGATTCTCGAGCCGCTCCTGGATCGCGCGCTTCAGCGGCCGGGCGCCGAACACCGGGTCGAAGCCCGCCTCGGCGAGCTCGCCGAGCGCCGCATCGCTCACTTCGAGGCTCATCTCCAGGCGCGCCAGGCGTTTTTCCAGATGCTGCAGCTGGATGCGGGCGATGCCGGCGATGTGCCTCTCGTCGAGGGCGTGGAACACCACGACCTCGTCGATGCGGTTGATGAACTCGGGACGGAAATAGGTTTTGACTTCCGCCATCACCGCAAGCTTGATCACGCCGTAGTCGTCGCCCGCCATCTGCTGGATCATCTGGCTGCCGAGGTTGGACGTCATCACGATCACCGTGTTCTTGAAGTCGACCGTGCGCCCCTGACCGTCGGTCATGCGACCGTCGTCGAGCACCTGCAGCAGCACGTTGAACACGTCCGGGTGGGCCTTCTCGACCTCGTCGAACAGGATCACGCTGTAGGGCTTGCGCCGCACCTGCTCGGTCAGGTAGCCGCCCTCCTCGTAGCCGACATAGCCCGGCGGCGCGCCGATCAGGCGTGCGACCGAGTGCTTCTCCATGAACTCGCTCATGTCGATGCGGATCAGGTGCTCCTCGGAGTCGAACAGGAAGCTCGCCAGGGTCTTGCACAGCTCGGTCTTGCCGACGCCGGTGGGGCCGAGGAAGAGGAAGGAGCCGTAG
>JANJTU010000237.1 GCA_024710965.1 Thauera sp.
CCCCTTCCCTTCCCGAACAGGACCGTGAAACGCAAACGCGCCGATGATAGTGAGATCCGCTCTCGTGAAAGTAGGTCATCGTCAGACTATCCCTCACTCAACGCCCGGCCGAACTCTCGCGCCGGGCGTTGTGCCGTCTACGCGTCAAAACCGTGCGTGACCGCCAGCGGCGCGGTCGGGCAAAATCACGGCCTGTCACCGTAGGCGGAGTAACAATGAAGTTCGACCTGATTGTCGTTGGTGGCGGCCTTGCCGGAGCCGCCCTCGCCGTTGCGCTGCGCCGGACCTCGTTGAGGATTGCGCTTGTCGAGTCCGCTCCCGCGGTGAAGTCGCCGACATGGGATCAGCGCATCTACGCTTACAGTCCCGCGAATGCGGCGTTCCTCGATGAGCTCGGGGTCTGGGGGCATCTCGACCAAGGGCGGTTGATGCCCGTGCGCGAGATGCAGATCTTCGGCGATGCCGGCGGCGAACTGCGCCTCTCTGCATACGACAGCGGCTTGTCCGAACTGGCATGGATCGGCGAATGCAGCCTCGTGCACGCCGAACTGTGGGAGAGCCTGAAGCGACAACACAATGTCCGGCTCTTCTGTCCCGCGACGCCGGCAAACCTCACGATCGACGCCGATGCGGCCGCCCTCGTGCTGGGTGATGGCCAAGTGCTGCAGGCCTCCCTGGTAGTCGGCGCGGATGGGCGCGAGTCCTGGGTCCGGCAGCAAGCAGGCATCGAAGCCCAGGTGCTGCCGTATGACGAGAAAGGCGTCGTGGCGAATTTTCGCTGCGAAGGCGACCACCGCGGCACCGCATTTCAGTGGTTCCGCGAGGATGGCATCCTCGCCTGGCTACCCTTGCCCGATCGGACGCTGTCCATCGTGTGGTCGGCCGACGATGCTCAGGCCGACGAGCTCATGACACTGGACGAGGCAGCGTTCTCCGAGCGCGTCGCCGCCGCCGGCGGACACCGCCTCGGCCGACTCGAATTGCTGACGCCCCGGGCGGCCTTTCCGTTGCGCCTGATGCGGGTCGAGCGCGTCGTCGCGCCGCGACTGGCCTTGATCGGCGACGCCGCGCATGCGATCCACCCGCTGTCTGGCCATGGCATCAACCTCGGCTTTCAGGATGCGAAGGCATTGGCGGCGGAACTGGCTGTGCTGCCTGCCTGGCGGGATCCGGGCGAGCTTGCCGTGCTACGTCGTTATGCGCGGGCGCGGGCCGAGGAGCCGTTCCTGCTGCAGTACGCCACGCATGGCCTGAACCGCTTGTTCAAGGGCCGCAACCCTTTGCTCTCCGCCCTTCGTAACGCCGGGCTGAACCTCACCGGCAAGGTGCCGGTCCTATCGAACGCCCTCATTCGTTACGCCGTCAATGGCAAGTTCTGAATCTCTGGAGATCCCGATGAAATTGTGCCTTCCCAATGTCTCGTTGCGTCCCCTCGTGTTCGCCGCCGCCCTGGGCGCTGCCAGCGCAGTGCATGCCGCAGGCGAGGCGGACGTGAAGAAGAGCATCGAGGCCTTCATCGGTGCGCCTGCGGTGGAGGCGGTGACGCGCACGCCGTACGGCGGCCTGTACGAGGTGCTGCTCAAGAACGGTCAGCTCGTCTACACCGACGAAAGCACCAGCTTCATCATTGATGGCAGCGTCATTGACACCAAGACACGCAAGGACGTCACGCAGGCCCGGCTGAACCAGCTCTCGGCGATCGACTTCTCGACCCTGCCGCTCGAGCAGGCGATCAAGCAGGTCAAAGGCAACGGCAAACGTGTCATCGCCACCTTCGAGGATCCGAACTGCGGCTACTGCAAGCGCCTCGGCAAGGAACTGGCGCAGATGGACGACGTCACCATCTACACCTTCCTGTATCCCATCCTGAGCCAGGATTCGACCGTCAAGTCGAACAACATCTGGTGCGCGAAGGACAAGGCCAAGGCCTGGAACGACTGGATCGTCGACGGGCGCGAGCCGGGCAAGGCGAGCTGCGACGTCGCCACCGTGGAGAAGAACGTCGCCCTAGGTCAGAAGCTGCGCATCACGGGCACGCCGACGATCTTTCTCGCCGACGGCACGCGCATCGGTGGCTATGTGCCCGCCGCCGAGCTCGAGAAGGCCTTGTCGGGCGTAAAACCAAAGTGACGCGCGAGCGCCTGCGCCCACCGCGGCGGCAGGCGTTCCATCATCCGCGTCGTTCGTTCAGTGCCCCGTTCGGCGGCGTCATGCCTTTTGGCAGCAGTACCCACATGCGCCCCGGCTGGCGCATGCGGCCCGCCTGGCGCCCGGCCTCGGCGCCGAATCCCCAGAAGAAATCGGCCCGGACCGCCCCCTTGATCGCGCTGCCCGTGTCCTGTGCGAGCATCAGGCGGTTCAGCGGGCGCGTGCCCAGCGGATAGGTCGTCGACAGGAACACCGGCGCGCCAAGGGGCACGTAGCGCGGGTCGACGGCAATGCTGCGGCCTTCGCTCAGCGGCACGCCCAGAGCCCCGACGGGGCCACCGTCGCTGGCAGGCAGCTCACGGAAGAAGACATAGCTCGGATTGCTGTTGAGCAGTTCGGGCAGGCGCTGCGGATTTTCTTGCGCCCAGCGCTTGATGCCGTCCATCGATGCCTGATCGAGTGTCAGCTCGCCCTGCGCCACCAGCCAGCGGCCGATCGACTGATAGGGGTGGCCGTTCTGGTCCGCATAGCCGATGCGCAGGCGCTGGCCGTCGGGCAGTTCCACCCGTCCCGAGCCCTGCACCTGAAGGAAGAACAGGTCGATCGGATCGTCCGCCCACAGCAGCACCGGCGCCGGCAGCTCGCCCTGGCGGTCGGCGATCTGACCGCGGGTCCAGTACGGCACGATCTTGTTCCCCGCAAGCCGGCCGCGCAGGCGCAGGTGCTTGAGCTCCGGATAGATGTCGCCCAGTTCGATCGTCAACATGTCGGCGGGGGCGCCGTGGATTGGCCAGGCATAACGGCCCGCGCGGCTGCGGCTGCCGCGGATCAGCGGCTCGTAATAGCCGGTGACCAGGCCTTCGGCCGTGCTGTCCGGATTGCTCAGCTTCCACGGGGTGAAGTGCTGCTCGAAGAAGCGACGCACCTGCGCGCTGGCCGGGTTTGCCCCGAGGTGCTTGGCGGCGTCGCATGCCACCTGCCATTGCGCCTGGCGGGCGAGCTTCGAGCAGGAGGCGCGCAGCGCCGGCCAGGCCGCCGCAGGGTCGTCGTCGGCCCAGGCTTCGATCTCGGACCACGTCGCAGGCTGCAGGGTCGGCGCCGCGGCCTCGGCCGGCTTCGGTGCAGTTTCGGTCGGCCGCGGCGCCGGTGTGGCGCGTGCCGCGGGGCACACCGGGCAGGCTGGACAAGGGCGCTGCGGCGCACAGTCGGGTTTGGTCTCGGCGTCGGGTGCGCCGCCCTGGTGGGCGCAGGCCGCAATCAGGACGGCGGACGACAGCGGCGCGAGCCGCGCCAGGCAACGGGCGAGGGCCTGAAGAATCATGGGGGGATCGGTTAAACTCGAAAACCTTGCGTCCCGCAGTATACCGGGCGGCGACCATATCCCCGAGGTTTGCCATGTGGGTGATCTTTCTCGAAGCCGGGCTGGCGCTGGTGCTGCTGTTCCTCATCGTCTGGGCGACCTGGCCCCGGCGCAGCGACGGCGCCGAGCCCCACCCCGACCACACCGAAGAAGCCAAGGATGACTGAACTTTCCGATCTGATCGGGCGCGCCGAGCGCGTGCTCGAGCGCCTCGAAACCCTGTTGCCCGGCCCGGCACAGGCGCCGGACTGGGCGGCCGCGGTCGCCTTCCGCTGGCAGCGCCGCCACGGCCGCGCACAACTGAAACCCGTGACGATGCCGCACCTCATCCGTCTGCGCGACCTGCAGGACGTCGATGACCAGAAGCGGCGCATCGACCGCAACACGCGCCAGTTCCTCGCCGGCCGGCGCGCCAACAACGTGCTCCTGACCGGCGCGCGCGGCACCGGCAAGTCCTCGCTGATCAAGGCCCTGCTCAACGAATACGCGCCGCAGGGCCTGCGGCTGATCGAGGTGGACAAGACCGATCTCGTCGACCTGCCCGAGATCGTCGACCTCGTCGCCGGCCGCGCCGAGCGTTTCATCCTGTTCTGCGACGACCTCTCCTTCGAGGAGGGCGAGGACGCCTACAAGGCGCTCAAGAGCGTGCTCGACGGCTCGGTGTCGGCGGTGTCGGACAACGTCCTCGTCTACGCGACCTCCAACCGCCGCCACCTGATGCCCGAATACCACGACGAGAACCTGCAGGCGCGCCACGTCGATGGCGAGATCCACCCGGGCGAGGCGGTCGAGGAAAAGATCTCGCTCTCCGAGCGCTTCGGCCTGTGGATCTCCTTCTACCCCTTCAGCCAGGACGAGTACCTCGACATCGTCGAGCACTGGCTGAAGGACTTCGGTGTGCCGAAAAGGGCGATCGCCGCGGCCCGCCAGCAGGCGCTGCAGTGGGCGTTGCTGCGTGGCTCGCGCTCCGGGCGCGTGGCCTGGCAGTTCGCGCGCGACTACGCCGGCCAGTTGCAGGACTGACGGCGATGACGCGCAAACTCGTCGACGTTGCCGCGGGCGTGCTGCTGCAGCCGGACGGTCGCTACCTGCTCGGCCAGCGCGGGCCGGACACGGTCTATGCCGGCTACTGGGAGTTCCCCGGTGGCAAGGTGGAGCCGGGCGAATCGCCGGCGCAAGCGCTGTGCCGCGAGCTCGAGGAAGAACTGGGCATTCGCGTCACCCATCTGCGGCCCTGGCTGCGCCGCGAGCACCTGTATGAGCACGCCCATGTCCGCCTGCATTTCTTCGAAGTGTCGGCCTGGGAAGGCGTGCTCGCCGACCGCGTGCACAGCGCGCTTGACTGGGTGCGACCCGAGGCGGCGACGCGTGCGCCGATGCTGCCCGCCAACGGTCCGATCCTGAAGGCGCTGCGGCTGCCGCGGACGATGGGCATCACCCGCGCCGCCGCTGTCGGCGTCGACGCTCAGCTCGCCGAGCTCGAGCGTGCGCTCGCGGCGGGCCTGCGCCTCGTCCAGGTGCGCGAGGCGCTGCTGCCGGCGGCCGAGCGCGAGCGCTTCGCGCGCCAGGTCGTCGAGCGCGTCCACGCCCACGGCGGCCTCGTCCTGGTCAACGACGACCCTGAACTGGCAGCGGCGATCGGAGCCGACGGCGTGCATCTGCCGGCCAGGCGCCTGCTGGCGTTGACGAGGCGGCCGGAGCTGGCCTGGGTCGGCGCTTCCTGCCATACGCGCGCCGAGCTCGAGCAGGCCGCGGCACTGGGGCTCGACTACGCCCTGCTCGGTCCGGTGCTGCCCACGGCGACGCATCCGGGTGAGCCGACCCTGGGCTGGGACGAATTCAGCCGGCTGGCCGCCGGGCTGCCGATGCCGGTATTCGCGCTCGGCGGGCTGGCGGCTGCGGACATGGAGCGCGCGCGCGACGCCGGTGCGCACGGCATCGCGGCGATTCGCGGGGTGTGGGAGGCCGGCGTCGCGCGCTAAGCGCGGTGCGCAGCGGCGGCGGTGGGCTCTGCGCGCCGCAATGGGCGTGACCAGCGCCGGATTCAGCGCCCGTCGCTGCCCTGGCCGGGCGGCACGAAGCCGTCGCCCGCATCCTCGGCGTCCGGTGGCGAGCTGGGCACCCGATAGGCCTCCGACGCCCAGCCACCGAGGTCGATCTGGCGACAGCGCGCAGAGCAGAATGGCCGG
This sequence comes from Thauera sp., assembly GCA_024710965.1. Classification (GTDB taxonomy): domain Bacteria; phylum Pseudomonadota; class Gammaproteobacteria; order Burkholderiales; family Rhodocyclaceae; genus Thauera. The sequence goes on from JANJTU010000237.1 coordinate 5,698, forward strand.
TAGCGGTTTTCCGGCCGCCACTCGACCGTCTTGCCGCAGGTCGGGCATTTCACCGCGCGGGTTGCGTCACTCACCGTCGCCTCACAGACTGCAGAAGGTCAGCTCGAACGCCACGTCGCGTTCGGCCAGGCGGGGGCGGGCGACGGTTTCGGGCAACATGAAACGGATGTTGAGCGCGTACTTGTTGGCGCTGATCTCCGGCACCACGGCCTCGCTGCGCGGCACGCGCACGCGCAGCATCTGTGCCGTGCGGCCGGCCATCGTCAGCTGATAGGCGCCGCTGCGTGCGAGCTGCTCTTCCGGATGGCCACTCGCGCGCAGCAATCGCAGCACGATCTCGAGCCCGTCGCGGATCGGCGCCATCGGCCGCATCCACACGTCGATGTCGCGGCGCCGGTCGTCGGGGTCGCGGTTGAGCCAGTAATGGTAGGAGGGCAGGTCGAACTGGCACACGCCGCCGGGGATCGCCGCGCGGCTGCGGATGCTCATCAGCCACTCGTTCTCGCGCAGGTACTGGCCGATCTTGCCCGCCATCGCCAGCAGCCCGGTGGAGGCCTGCTCGATCTCGTACAGCGCGCCCGACAGCGCCGCCTCCGAGATCTCCGGATTGTTGCGGAAGGACATCAGGATCTGGCGCTGGCGCTCGAGTTCCTGCACGAGGTCGACCTTGAGGTCGGCGCGGCTGGCGACCTCGAGCGTCTCGAACACGGTCAGGAGGGCGACGTGGTGGTCCTGCGGCGCATCGTTGCCGGAAAAGTGCGCCACCTTGAGAAACAGGTCTTCAAGACGCAAAAGCGTGCGGATTCGCTCGTTCAGAGGATATTCGTAGCTGATCACCGCACACGTGTCCGCAAGAGTTGCGCCCCGGTTGTTTCGGGCGATGATAGCACAGGGCCCCGGGGCCGGATTTTGCGCACGCACGGGGCTTCAGGCGCGACGGGCGGCTGCGGCGTAGGCTGCGTGCAGGGTGTCGACCTGCTCGCGCAGCTGCTCCAGCGAGCCGCTGTTGTCGATGACATCGTCGGCGCAGGCCAGGCGCTGCGCGCGGCTCGCCTGCGCCGCCATGATCGCGCGGATCTGCGCTTCGTCCAGGCCGCTGCGTGCCTTCACCCGTGCCACCTGCAGCGATTCGGGGCAGTCGACGACGCAGATGCGGTCGCAGCGCTCGCGATAGCGGCCCGATTCGACCAGCAGCGGCACCGCCAGGATCACGTAGGGGCCGGGTGCCGCGCGGCATTGGCGTGCGCTTTCGTCCCGGATCATCGGGTGCAGGATGGCCTCGAGCTGCGCGCGCGCGTCGGCGTGCGCGAACACCACCGCCCGCATCGCGCCGCGGTCCAGGCTGCCGTCGGCGGCGACCACCGCGGCGCCGAAGCGTGCGCGGATCGCCGCCATCGCGGCGCCGCCGGGCGCGGTCAGGGCGTGGGCGATGAGGTCGGTGTCGACGACGGTCGCCCCCAGCTCGGCAAAGCGCGCGGTGGCGGCACTCTTGCCGCTGCCGATGCCGCCGGTGAGGCCGACGACGAAGGGGCGGGCCTTGCCGGCGGCCATGGTGTCCACGTCAGCCTCCGCGCGCGCAGGCGGTGCGCCGGGCGCGCAGGCCGCGCTGGGCCGCCTCGACCGCGCGCAGGCGGTCGGCGGGCAGGCTGGCCTGCACCCGATAGGTGGTGGTCAGGCGCGGCTCGACGCCGGCGTTGCGCACGCCTTTCTCGCGCAACTGGTTCAGCAGCTGGCGGGCGCGGGGCTCGGTCTTGAACACGCCGAGCGAGATCGCGAACTGGGTCGGGCCGGCGTCCGGCACGATGTAGGTGTCGGTGATGCCGAGCTGGCGCAGCTCCTGTACGCGGCGCTCGGCCTGTTCGCGGCTCGCCTGCGGCGGCACCCGCACCCACCACGAGTTCGGTGTGTCGACGCGGCTGCGCGCGGGTGCGAAGCCCGCGCGACGCAGTTGCTGGCTCAGCTGCTCGGCGTCAGCCGCGGCCAGGCCCGCCCAGGCGAAGCATTCCTGCGCGGGCGGGACCGCAGGCGGCGGCTCCGCCGTCGCGACGGTGGGCGAGGGGGCGTCGGCTGTCGGGGCGGCGGGCGACGCATCCGGATGCGGCGAGGGGGCGCCGGCCGTGGCACCGTCGGGCATCGCGGGCGCGGATGGGGGCGGCTCGGTCGGTGCCGAAGCGGCCGGATGCTCGGCGCCGGCGGACGCGGACGAGGCCGGGCTCGCGCCCGCCGTGGCTACTCGGGGCGCGCCTGTCAGCTCAGTGGGCTCAGTGGGCTCGGTCGTCTCAGTCGGCTCGGCGGGCTCGACCGCCGGGGCTGCTTCTGCCGATTCGGCCGCCCCGGCCGCTGGCGCCGACGTCGTCGGCGTCGCCGGCACGGCGGCCGTGTCGGTCGCGAGCTGGATGCGTTCCGGATTGAGCTGGTTGCCGAGGCGCTCGGCTTCGCCGCGCGGCGTGGCGCCGCTCAGCCAGCCCTGCACGGCGGCGAAGGCGAGCGCGTTGAGCACCAGCAGCAGGATGAGCAGGAAACGCAGCGTGGTCATGCGCAGGGTCTGGTCGATGGACCCGCGCCGGGTGGAGTCCGGCGCGGGCACTGGGTGGCGTTGGGGGGTGGGCGCCCGCGTGTCGCCCGTCAGCCCACGCGGGGCAGATGGGCGAGCGAAGCGGCAACCGCTTCGGCCGGGTAGACGTAGTTCTCGAGCTGGCCGGAGAAGAAGCGCTCGAAGGAGCTCATGTCGAAGTGGCCGTGACCGGTCAGGTTGAAGAGGATGGTCTTCGCCTCGCCGCTCGCCTTGCACTTGAGCGCCTCGTCGATCGCGGCGCGGATCGCGTGGCAGGACTCGGGCGCGGGGATGATGCCCTCGCTGCGCGCGAACTGCACACCGGCCTCGAAGGTGGCCAGCTGTGGCACCGCGGCGGCTTCGATCAGGCCATCGTGGAAGAGCTGCGACACCAGCGGCGAGTCGCCATGGTAGCGCAGGCCGCCGGCGTGGATGCCGGGCGGCATGAAATCGTGGCCGAGCGTGTACATCTTCATCAGCGGCGTGAAGCCGGAGGCGTCGCCGTAATCGTAGGCGAACTGGCCGCGGGTCAGCGTCGGGCACGAGCTCGGCTCCACCGCGATGCAGCGCAGGTGCTCGGCGCGCTTGTCGCCGGCGGCCTTGTCGGCGAGGAAGGGGAAGGCGATGCCGCCGAAGCTGGAGCCGCCGCCGCAGGGCGCGATGACGATGTCGGGGTAGAGGCCGACCTTGTCGAACTGCTTCTTCGCCTCGAGGCCGATGATGCTCTGGTGCAGCACGACGTGGTTCAGCACCGAGCCGAGGGTGTAGTTGGTGTCGGCGCGGCCGGCCGCTTCCTCGACCGCCTCCGAGATGGCGATGCCGAGCGAGCCGGGGTTGTCCGCATCCTCGGCGAGCAGCCTGCGCCCGGTCGCGGTGAGCTCGGACGGGCTGGCGAAGACTTCCGCGCCCCAGGTCTGCATCATCAGGCGGCGGTAAGGCTTCTGCCCGTAGCTGACCTTGACCATGTAGACGCGCACCTCGAGGCCGAACATCTGCCCGGCGAAGGCAATCGACGAGCCCCACTGGCCGGCACCGGTCTCGGTGGTGAGGCGGCGGATGCCGGCCTCGCGGTTGTAGAAGGCCTGCGGCACGGCCGAGTTGGGCTTGTGCGAGCCGGCGGGCGACACGCCCTCGTACTTGAAGAAGATCTTCGCCGGCGTGCCCAGCGCCTGCTCGAGCCGCACTGCACGCACGAGCGGGCTCGGGCGCCACAGGCGGTAGACCTCGCGCACTTCGTCGGGAATCGGGATCCAGCGCGCCGCGCTCATCTCCTGCTCGAGGATCGCGCCGGGGAAGATCGCCCCCATCTGCGCGGGGGTGGCCGGCTTGCCGTCCGGGCCGAGCGGCGGCGCGGGCGGCGTCGGCATGTCGGCGACGACGTTGTACCAGTGCGTCGGAATGTCGGCGGCGTCGAGCAGGATGCGGGTGGCTTCCATCGTGTTTTCTCCCTTCGTTCTTCGTTGTCTTGGGTGGGGGCTCAGGCTTCTGCCGCGACCGCAGCGAGCCCTTCGAGCACCAGGTTGTCGACCCGGCGCAAGGGGATCTCGAGCAGGCCGGCGATGCCATCGGCCGCGCCGCCGCCGAGCAGGCAGAGCGCACCGGGCCGGGCGGCGATCTGGCGGAACATGCGCTCCACCGCACCGGCCTGGGCCTGCAGGCAGCCGGAGAGGATTGCGTCGGCGGTGGAGCGCGGGGTCGGCGTGAAGCGGCCGGCGGCGAGCGGCAGCTGTGCCGTGCCGCGCGCGAGCGCCTGCTGCATCAGCTCGACGCCGGGCAGGATCAGGCCGCCGAGGAAGTCGCCCGTCTCGTCGAGCAGGTCGACGGTGGTCGCGGTGCCGGCGCTGACCACCAGGCAGGCGTGCGGATGCAGGTGGCGGGCGCCGATCAGCGCCGCCCAGCGGTCGGCACCGAGCTGGCCGGGCTGCTCGTAGAGGTTGCGCACGCCGCCGCCCGCCGGAGCGGGCTGCAGCCAGCGGCAGGGGAGGCCGGCGGTGGCCGCGACGATGCGGTCCGCGATCCGGGCGCCGGCGACATTGCTGCCGAAGACCCGCACCAGCGCGGGGTGGCAGGCGCAGACCGTGGCCAGCTCGCCGATCGCGTCGTGGCCGAGCGCGCCTTCGGCGACCGTGCGCGCGGCGCCGGCCGCCGCGACGACGCGCCACTTGACGCGGGTGTTGCCGGCGTCGATCAGCAGGATCACGCCGCGGCTCCGGGCAGCGGGCGCAGCGAGACGTCGCCCGCGAGCACGCGGCGCAGGCCGGCGTCGGTGCGCAGCAGCAGGGCGCCGTCCTCATCCACGCCGGCGCAGGTGCCGACGAGCGGCTCGGCTTCGCCGCTGATCACGACCGGCAGCTCGGCGAAGGCGTTGCGCTGCTGCCAGGCGCCGCGCAAGGCGCCGAAGCCGGCGGCGGCATAGGTGGCGAGCAGGGTGTGCAGCTCCTTCAGCACGGCGGCGAGCAGCGCCGGGCGCGACGGCGGGGGGGCGCCGAGAGCGCGCTGCAGGTCGGTGACCGTGTTCTGTCCCGGGACCGCGGCACCGTCCGGCAGCTGCAGGTTGATGCCGATGCCGATCACCGCCGCCGGCGTGCGGCCGCGGCCCGGCAGCAGCTCGACGAGGATGCCGGCGAGCTTGTCGCCGTGGACGAGGACGTCGTTGGGCCATTTCAGCTGCACGCCGGCCACGCCGAGCTGTTCGAGCGCACGCGCCAGCGCGAGGCCGGCCACCAGCGACAGCCCGGCCGGCACCGGGGCGCCGTCGGCGAAGCGCCACAGCGCGGAGAAGGTCAGGCTGCCGTCCGTCCACGACAGCCACTCGCGCCCGCGCCGGCCTCGGCCCGCGGTCTGGCGGTCGGCGACGAGCACCTGCACGCGACCGTCATCGGCTGGCGGGTGCGTCATCAGCGCGCTGTTGGTCGAGGCGCAGGCCTCGACCCAGTCGAGGGCGAAGTCGGCGGCGAGCGCGCCGAGCTGGGTGGTGGTTTCGGCCAGGTGACGGAGGGAGGGCGACGGTGCGGACGGCACGGCAAAGCTCGGCGAGGGAGGTCGACCGCCGCATTATCCGCTATCTCGTCGGCGCGCACGAGCACGGTGCGTGCGCTCGCGCTGCATCCCGGCTCCGGGCCAGTTCCGCCGCCCGCCGCGAGCGGGCGGCCGCCCATGGGCGTCTCGCGATCAGGCCGCGATCAGAGGCGCGGGCGGGCGAGCCCCCGCGCGGGCGGCCGGCAACGGCGGGTCAGCCGAGCGCGCTGTCGCCCGCGCCGCGGTCCTCCTCCATGCCGAGCTCGTGGATCTTGCGCGTGATCGTGTTGCGGCCGATGCCGAGCAGCTGCGCGGCCTCGATGCGGCGCCCGCCGGTGGCGGTGAGCGCACGCCGGATCAGGGTGCGCTCGAACTCGCGCGTCAGGCGCTCGAACACTTCGCCCGGGGCGGCGGCGATCAGGCGGTCGGCTTCGGCGCCGAGGCCGTCGATCCAGCTCGTGGGCGCTTCCCGCGCCGGCTGGTCGCGCATCTCCGGCGGCAGGTCGGCCACTTCCACGAGCTGGGCGGGCGCCATCACGGTGAGCCAGTGGCACAGGTTCTCGAGCTGGCGCACGTTGCCCGGGAAGGGCTGGGTCTGCAGGTATTCGATTGCCGCCTCGGAGATGCGCTTGCGCTCGACGCCCAGGTCCTGCGCGCTGCGCTGCAGGAAGTGGCGCACCAGCAGCGGGATGTCCTCGCGCCGCTCGCGCAGCGGCGGCAGGCGCAGGCGGATGACGTTGAGGCGGTGAAAGAGGTCTTCGCGGAACAGGCCCTGGCGCACGCGCTCCTCGAGGTCCTGGTGGGTGGCGGCGATGACGCGCACGTTGGCGCGGATCGGCTGCTGGCCGCCGACGCGGTAGAAGTGGCCGTCGGAGAGCACGCGCAGCAGCCGCGTCTGCAGCTCGGCGGGCATGTCGCCGATCTCGTCGAGGAATAGGGTGCCGCCGTCGGCCTGCTCGAAGCGGCCGCGGCGCTGGGCGGCGGCGCCAGTGAAGGCGCCGCGCTCGTGGCCGAAGAGTTCGGATTAGAGCAGGTCGCGCGGGATGGCGGCGGTGTTGATGGCGATGAAGGGCGCGTCGCGGCGTGGGCTGTGGCGGTGCAGGGCGCGGGCGACGAGCTCCTTGCCGCTCCCGGATTCGCCGTTGATCAGCACCGTGGCGTGGGAATGGGCGAGGCGGCCGATGGCGCGGAACACTTCCTGCATCGACGGTGCCTGGCCGAGGATCTCGGGCGCGAGTGCGGCGTCCTCCGCTGCACTGTTCTGGTGCGTGCCCTGTTCGAGGGCGCGCCGCACGAGTGCCACCGCCTGGTCGACGTCGAAAGGCTTGGGCAGGTACTCGAAGGCGCCGCCCTGGAAGGCGGCGACCGCGCTGTCGAGATCGGAGTAAGCGGTCATGATGATGACCGGCAGCTGCGGATGCTTCGCCTTCACCTGCTGCAGCAGATGCAGGCCCGACTCGCCCGGCATGCGGATGTCGGACAGCAGCACCGCGGGCGGCTGCGGCGTGCGGGCGAGCTCGTCGAGCGCCTCGTTCGCCGAGCTGAAGCTGCAGTGCGGAATCTCCTCGCGGCTCAGGGCCTTTTCCAGCACCCAGCGGATGGAGCGGTCGTCATCGATGATCCAGACGGTATTCATAAGTTCATGCACTATTCTGGTGCGCGGCACGGAGGCTGTCGGTTCGCGCGTGGCGGACAGCGATCAGGCGCGGTCGGAAATCGGCAGCAGGATCGTGAAGCAGGTCCGCCCGGGGCGGCTGTCCACTTCGATCATGCCCTGGTGTTGTTCGATGAAGCTCTGTGCGAGCGACAGGCCCAGCCCGCTGCCGCCGTCGCGGCCCGACACCAGCGGGTAGAAGATCTTGTCGCGGATCTCGGCCGGGATGCCGGGGCCGTTGTCGATCACTTGCAATTCCAATGCCAGCTTGTAGCGGCGCTTGGCCAGGGTGACCTGGCGCGCGACCCGGGTGCGCAGGCGGATCTCGCCTTCGCCCTGCAGCGCCTGGGCGGCGTTGCGCACGATGTTGAGGATGGCCTGGATCAGCTGCTCGCGGTCGGCGGTGAGGTCGGGCAGGCTGAGGTCGTAGTCGCGGCGGATGTCGAGCGCGGGGAACTCGGCGAGGATCAGGCGGCGCACGCGCTCGAGCACGTCGTGGATGTTCAGCGGCGCCGGCCGCATCATGCAGTGCGAGTTGAGCAGGCGGTTCATCAGGTCCTGCAGGCGGTCGGCCTCGGCGATGATGACCTCGGTGTACTCGCGCAGCTGCGGGTCGTCGAGTTCGCGCTGCAGCAGCTGCGCCGAGCCGCGGATGCCGCCGAGCGGATTCTTGATCTCGTGCGCGAGGTTGCGGATCAGCTCACGGTTCGCCTGCTGCTGCTGCAGCAACTGTTCCTCGCGGGCGACGCGCAGCTGGGCGTCGATCGGGCGGAACTCCAGCAGCAGGCGCACGCCGGCGGCTTCGACCGGGCTCACCGTGCAGTCGAGCCGGATCGGGTCGGCGTCGCTGCGCAGGATCGTCAGGTCCTGGCCGGTGTAGCTCCAGTTGGTGCGCAGCGCATTCTCGAGGGCGGCACCGAGGCCGGGCGGGGTGCCCAGCAGCCGGCTCAGCGGCAGGCCGAGCAGCTTGCGCTGGCTGATGGCGAACAGGTTCTCGGCGCCGGGGTTCAGGTAGCGGATGATCAGGCTGCCGTCGACCAGCACGACGGCCGACGACAGCAGGTCCAGGCCGGCGAAGGGGCCGGTGGCGGGTGGGGCTTGATGCGAGGGCATGGGCGCGTCCTGATGGTCTTCCGTTCGACATGCAAGATGCGCGCCAGGCAGTGAATCAGCGGAGACCGGTGATCTCCCGGCGCAAGGCTTCGATGTTGCGCTTGTGCAGCTCGACCTTGTCCTTGAAGGGCTGCAGGCGATCGAGCACCTTCTGGTAGTTGCGCTCGTTGCCGTGGCGCACCGCCTCCTGCTCGGCGAGCGCCTTCTCGGCCTCGGCGAGGGCACGTTCCTCGGTGGCGAGTTCGGACTCCAGCACCTGGCGGCGGGTGTCGTCGCGGCTGCGCTGGTCGGCCGGGCTCACTTTCGGGAAACCGTCCGCGTTGGGCGCGGCGGCCGGCCGGCGCGCCGGTGCCGGCACGGAGGAAACGGGCTGGCCGGATTCGAGCAGCTTGCAGCCGCGGGCGACGCTGCGGTCGTTGGTGTAGGTGACGCGGCCGTCGGCGTCGGTGCACTTGTAGACTTCCGCGTGGGCGAGCGGCGCGGCACACAGCAGCAGGATCTGCGGGAGAAGTCGGATCGGTCGCATGCTCTTGTCGGGCGGGCTCGTGGCGACGGGCGGTGCCGCGCAGCGCAGGCCGTCCCGAGGGGATGATCATGGATTAGACCCGATAAAAAAAGGACGGGCAATGCCCGTCCTTTTTCATCAGCGCCGTGGTCCGGGGATCACAGGCTGTAGTACATGTCGAATTCCACCGGGTGGGTGGTGATGCGCATGCGGTCGACTTCTTCCTGCTTCAGCGCGATGTAGGCATCGATGAAGTCGTTCGAGAACACGCCGCCACGGGTCAGGAACTCGCGATCCTTGTCGAGGTACTCCAGCGCCTGGTCGAGGCTGGTGCACACGGTCGGGATCAGCGCGTCTTCTTCCGGCGGCAGGTCGTACAGGTTCTTGTCGGCCGGGTCGCCCGGGTGGATCTTGTTCTGGATGCCGTCCAGGCCCGCCATCATCAGCGCGGCGAAGCACAGGTAGGGGTTGGCCAGCGGATCCGGGAAGCGTGCTTCGATGCGGCGGCCCTTCGGGTTGGCGACGTAGGGGATGCGGATCGAGGCCGAGCGGTTGCGCGCCGAGTAGGCGAGCTTGGTCGGGGCTTCGTAGTGCGGCACCAGGCGCTTGTACGAGTTCGTGCCCGGGTTGGTGATTGCGTTCAGCGCCCGGGCGTGCTTGATGATGCCGCCGATGTAGTACAGCGCGGTTTCCGACAGGCCGGCGTAGCCGTTGCCCGCAAACAGGTTCTGGCCGTCCTTCCAGATCGACTGGTGCACGTGCATGCCCGAGCCGTTGTCGCCGACGATCGGCTTCGGCATGAAGGTGGCGGTCTTGCCGTACTGGTGGGCGACGTTGTGCACGATGTACTTCAGCACCTGGGTCCAGTCGGCGCGCTTGGTCAGCGTGCTGAACCGGGTGCCGATCTCGCACTGGCCGGCGTTGGCGACTTCATGGTGGTGCACTTCGACCGGCACGCCGGCGGCTTCGAGCGCGAGCACCATCGCGGCGCGCACGTCGTTCAGGCTGTCGACCGGCGGCACCGGGAAGTAGCCGCCCTTGACGCGCGGACGGTGGCCGGTGTTGCCGCCTTCGAACTTGTCGGCGGTGGACCAGGCGGCCTCTTCGGAGATGATCTTGCTGTAGACGCCGGACATGTCGACCGACCATTCGACCGCGTCGAAGATGAAGAACTCGGGCTCCGGGCCGAAG